>NZ_JBBYXK010000007.1 GCF_039655875.1 Emcibacter sp. SYSU 3D8
CCCCCCCCCCCCCCCCCCCCCCCCCCCCCCCCCCCCCCCCCCCCCCCCCCCCCCCCCCCCCCCCCCCCCCCCCCCCCCCCCCCCCCCCCCCCCCGCCCCGACCACCTGCCAGACGACGGTCGCGACGACGACGATCCATATGCCGACGATGGCCAGGACCGTCACCGATGCGCTGGTTGCCCACGAGGTTTGGCTCCCCTGGATCATCATGGACAGAATTGTGAGCACGCCGCTGACAACAGCGATGTTGACCCAGTACGACACGGGAAGACTGAGTTCGCCGCGCCAATGGCGTCCGACATAGCTGCTCGCAAGCCGCGAACGTGCAGGTGCGCTGCCTGGAGCCCCTGGGTCATCGGGCATCGTGAAAATCGGCTCGCCGTTATCCATGGTCAGCACCCGGCAAATGCCAGCAGGATAATTGATTGGCCGATGACGCAAAAGTGCCGTTTTGACGGGGTTTACCCTCTGATCAGCTGCTCCAGCTGCTGCACGTCGGTGTCGGTGTTGATCTGCATCCACAGCGGCAGGTGGTCCGACATCTGATAGGTGAACGCCTGCTTGCTTTTCACCCGGGGAAACAGCGCCTGGTAGTCGCCCTGGTAAAAGTCCACCACGCCGCCGGCATTGCAGAAACTGTCGTCATAGATCGGCCGGTGCAGGATCTGGTCGTAGCGCTTGTTCTTCTCCAGGTTGCTGCCCAGGTCGGCCTTCAGCAGCTTGTCGGGCACCATCAGTCCCTTTGACGTGATCGCCCTGAACAGGTCGCTCCGTTCGCTGGGAATGTTGAAGTCGCCCATGACGATGATATCCTTGTCCTCCGCCGTCGGTTCCGCTGCCTTGTCGGCGACCCATTGGGCCAGCGCGTCCAGTTCGATCCGGCGGTTGGCCGTCGTGTCGCCCCAGCGGATATGCGTGGTCAGACAGACAAAGTCGAAATTGCCCGAGCTGAACGAGCCCATATACGGGCTCCGCCACCACGAAATCTTCGACAGATACTCGCTTCCCTGCTTGATGCGCGGCGGCTGCGCCTCGGCGGCCAGACCGTTGAACGTCACCGCGCGCCGGTCGAACAGATAGGCGACGCGTTCGCGGTTGCCGCCCGCATCCATCATCGCATCCGAATAGACCGCCCGCCATTCCGGGCCCAGTATGTCGATGACCTTGCGCAGGTCGGCCAGATTATCGCGCAACTCGACCAGTCCGATCAGGTCGAACTGGCTGAGGATTTCGGCGATGTAGAACAGCGCCGCACGGGTCCGCGGCTTCTTGCCGAACTCGCGCACGTTCCAGGTGGCGATGTTAAGCGTCTCGTCGATCTTCGAGGATGGAATCTTCGCCTTGGCGATTCGCTTCTTCAGCTCGATCAGGCCCTTGGCGATCTCGTCGGTCACGCCGTCATAATTCATGGGATGCCCTCCCCCACAATCGCGCCGCCCCCGAAGCCCGTTCCATTGTCCGCCTCCCGCCGGCCAATGTCGATTCGCCCGTTTCCAACCGTCAGGGCTGTGCGATGGCGTGTACCAGTCCGGTGCGGATCAAGGCGTCATGGGACGGAAACCACATGCCATCGGGGCTTTTTCGCCAGGCCCGACGGGCGAATACCGGATCGACACCGCGATCGATCATCTCCCGGGCGATGCTGTCGTTGATTGCCGCCTCCCCTTCCTCTGTCCCGAACGGCCAGACGCTGGCCGAATGGAAGCCCATCCGCGCAGCCGGATCCAGGGTGCGCCGCGCCCCTCCCAGATAGGCAATGACGCACCCCGACCAGCACTCGCCCGCCGCATGGGTGTCCCACCCCTTGCTGGCGATAAAGTCGCGCATCCAGCGCGCCTCCCGCAGTTCGCCGCCCATGCCGCCCAGCCGGATGCGCTTCACATGGGGCGATTGTGCCGCGGCCTGGCGCAGCGCATTGGCCGCGCCGTGTTCGATTGTGCCGTCGAACACCAGTTCGGTGCCGCCATTGATCGACCGGATTGGCGTGGTGATGGGCATATTTACCTGCACACGCTCGATGGCGCGGCCCAGATCAGTCTTGGCCAATCCCGGTCCCATTGCCGCCAGGATCACCATCGCCAGCGCGGCCGCGGCGGCCACGGCATATCCCAGAAGAGGCGCGCCTCCCCGCCTGCCATGCCCCAGGCCCGCCCGGAACACACCCATGCACAGCCACGCCGAGAGGGCGAGCATCAACCCCCATGCCGCCAACGCCAGGAAGAAGGACGGCACCGGCGCGATGGCCGATGGGCTCCAGACAACCAGCACCACGCAGACCGCCGTGACCAGCAGGAATAGTGCCGCCGGACGCCACAGCAGCCGGGTCAGCCCCAGGTCACCGCGCCAATGATCTGCCGCGATGCCCCGGAATGTGCCGTGGTGGTCTTTGCTCATCCGCTTGAACAACCCGCGATGATCCGGTGCCGGCCGCGCTATTTTGGCCCGAACACCAGCAGGGCATTGCCCGGCATCCCGTAATAGATGCCATAACCGGAGTTCACGTAGATGTGGCCGTCGACCACCATGGGACCGCTGCCGCCGCCCATGGAGCCACCTTCGGCCACCGCACCGGTCGGTGTCTTGAAGGTCCGGTCGGTGTTGTATTCCCACAGCACGGCGCCGGTCGCCGCGTCATAGATGCGCAGCCGCCCGTCGCGGTGACCGGCGACCACCATGTCGGGAATAGCCGTGATCGCGGCGGCAATTCCCGGCGCACAAAACTCGCGGCCGCCGCAGACGTCGTCCGCCGGCGTGTACCACGCCTTCTTGCCGGTGAAGGCGTCAACCGCGTTCAGGCCAGGCCGCGCTTCGTTCGGGTCCAGCATGCTGTCGTCCCAGTCGGACATGGGCACGAACACGGTCGTCCCGTCGGCGGCGAGACCGAAATGGATGCCGCCCTGGTTGCCGCCGCGGCCTACCTGGTTTGTCCAGATCAGCGCGCCCGTGTCCGGATCGATTCCGTAAGCCGCGCCATTCTTTTGGCCGGCGACGAGGATGTCGCGCGCGCCGTCGCTCACCAGCATGGGCGGCGCGGCAAAGTCCACGTCCGGTCCCTTCTCCTTGGGACAATTGGCTTTGTCCGGGATGTTAGGCTGGCAAGCCACGTTCCAGGCGTCGCCTGAAACCGTCTGTCGGATCCAGGCGATCTCGCCTGTGGTCATGTCGAAGGCCATGATGGCGTCGCTGCTGCCCTGGGCCGGTGACGAATAGTTCTCGCCGGTGCCGGCATAGATGCGGTTGCGCCTGGGATCGATTGTCGGACTGTTCCAGATCGGCGCGCCGGACGGCCCCCAATTGGTGGCGCCCGCCGAATTGACGCCGGTTTTCACCAGTTCTTCCTCGATCGTATAGGTCTTCCACTTCTGCTGGCCGGTCGCCGCGTCGAGCGCCACCACCGACCCGCGGAACGTGCAGCACTCATAGGTCGGCTCGGACGCCGGCACTACTTCCAGCGACGACACCGGCTGAAACACGGTGCCATCATGATAGGACGGCTGTGCGGTACCGACGGCGTTGGGATGATCATCGACCCTGGCAACCCACACCTGCTTGCCCGTCACCAGATCGACGGCATAGACCCGCGCCATCAGGTCCGTGAAATAGCCAAGCGGCCGGGCCGGCGTCTCGCCCGGCTTCCAGCCCGGAATGGTGATGCCGGTGCGGACTTCCGCACCCGCCCGGAACGTCCAGCGCAGACAGCCGCTGGCCGCATCGAACGCATAGACCGTGCCGTTCTGGCTGCCGACCATCAGCGCACCGCCTGCGAAGCTGGGCTGGGATCGCGCCCGATTTGCCCCGGGATAGGCGAACGACCATTTCAAGGTCAGGTTTTTCAGATCGGCCTTCGACAGCCTCGCCACATCGCCCGGAATGAACCGCTTGTTGTCGCGGGTGATGCCCCAGCCCGACGTGAATGGCGGCTGATCATAGTCGAACCGAGCGGCGTCGCCGGTGCATCTTGCCGGGAGCTTAGGGTCCACAACCATCGGGCCGCCGGTCAGGTAATCGGCGATCTCCCGGTGCTGCGCGCTGGTCAGATGGGCCGACTGCGCCTTCATCACGCCAGTCTCCTGGCTTCCCAGCACGGCCTCATAGGACAGCATGCGCAGCTGAGAGACATGAGGCGCGCGGGTCGTGGAGCCGGTCTCATGGCAAGCCGCACAGCTTTGCGCGAACAGCGCCGCACCCGGATGGTCGTCTCCGGTGGTGCTCTGCCCCATGGTCCGCTTGGTCTCTTCCCTGGTTTCCATCTTGATGGGACCCGCGGCGTGCACCGCGCCGGACAATCCCAACATGCCGAGCAAGAGCCCGGCGGCGACGATACGGGTCATTGGAGCCTCCCCTTTTCCGGGCCGCCGTTTCTCCCCGATCCGGCTGGCACCCGCCCCGTCAGATTATGTGCCGTTGCCCGATGCTTCAAGGACGCCCGGAACTATCCCCGTAGTGCCGAGTTTACCGCATGACCGCCCCTCGCACCGGAACCCGAAGATGCCCCTGCTGCCCATCATTGCCCTTTTTTCCACGGGATTTGCGCTGATTGCCGCTGGTTCACCCTTGGGCGGCGTGTTCCTGGTTCTCGGCGCGATCATGCTCAGCCTGAAGATCGCCATGCCGGTCGTCAGGGTCCCGCCCCAAACGCCCGGCATCAAGGAACCTCGCCGCTAGGCGCTGCTGCAGGTTCGCGCCGAAGCCGCGCCGCAAACCTCACCGTCCCTCCCCGACCTGGGGGCGAATAGGGCCAGGCGGCACTTCTTCGCTTGATCACCGCGTCCGCTGATTCTCCGGCACCGGGCGAAGCTGCGGATACCAGGGCGAGCGTAGCGGATCGCCCGGCTTGAGGAGTTGCGACAGGCCGGGCGTGAGCGGCACCGTCGGCCGGGAGGCCGGCCGCCTAGCATAGACGATATCCTCGCCATAGCAGCGGATGGTGATTGCCCGGCGCCGGCCGCCCTCGGGCGTCCAGCCGCCGCCATGCAGCACGCCCGGATGCAGCAGGATCACGTCGCCAGGCTCGATATCGAACGACACGATGTTCCACTTGTCACGCTCGGCCTCGATGTTCGGCAACGGCGGCAGTTCCTCGCCGTAATACGGCGCGGTCGGATCGACCGAGACGTCCTTGGGGCTGAAGCCGTCATATCGGGTGGTGCGATGGCTGCCCGGGATCATTTCCAGGCACAATTCCCTGGGCAGCGGATCCAGGCTGATCCACATGGAGGCGATCTGCTCGCCCTCCAGCGGCCAGTACGACATATCCTGGTGCCAGGGCGTGCGGTTGCCTTTGCCTTCCTTGATGAAGAACTCGTCCGAATAATACCAGATACGCTCCGATCCCAGCAGCAGCGACATCATGTCGGCGATGGGTGAATCGTACATAAGCCGCTGCAGTTCGAAGCTGTGCTCGAAATTCCTGACGGTTTCGGTGAATTCGCCCGACTCGCCCTGGAAGAACTTGTGCTTGAACTGGGCGCCGGTTCCCAGCACCCGCTGCAGACCCATCTCGATCAGCAGCAGCCATTCTGGGTGCAACGCCTGGCGCAGGAACACGACGCCATCGCGCTTGTATTGCTCGCGAATCTGCGGCGTGATCAGCGCGCGCCAGTCGGCCCAGCCCGGGTTTTCAGCGCCGACCCTGACGGGATCGGTATATTCCCGCGTCGTGACATCGGCCATCGCAAACCTCCCCGCTTTCGAGAATCCGCCTGTCAGTGCCAATGGTTGCCGAGGACTCCGGGCCGGTCAATGCGCCATTTCGCGCTGGCAACACGAGACATCTGCGCATTTTTGACTCCATCGGAACATCCAAATGCGACAGGATGCGCCCCTTATTGTCAAAGCTGGCCTGCGGGGGCGGGCGCCCATGAAGACCATTGTCGGCACTATAGCGACATGATCAGTTACGACCGGCGCGTCAAAGGCGATGCGGAGCGGCGCGTGGCGCGTCGTTTCACGATCGGCTACCTGGTGGCGCTCTCGTCCATCGCCCTGCTGTTCGCCATTTCCCATGCCATGCTCGACAATGTCATTTCCGATCAGCGGGATTCGGCCACGGTCATCAACATCGCCGGGCGCCAGCGCATGCTGTCCCAGCGCGTCGCGCTGCTGGCCGACAATCTCGCCGCGGGCGACAGCTCGGCCCGGGCGCCGCTGACCCGGGCGATCAATCTCATGGAACGGTCCCAGAACGCCCTGATCCACGGCGGCGACCTGCGCATCGTCGATCCGCTGTCGCCGGAGGCTTACGCCTTCTATTTCCAGGGTGACCGGCCCCTCGATCCGGCGGTGCGCCATTTCCTCGCCCAGGCGCGGATCATCGCCAGTTCGGACGGCGACCACGACCGGTCTGCGGCGCTTCGTTCTGTACAACGTTCGGCCCGGGAAACCCTGCTGCCCCGGCTCGATATGGCTGTGTCGCTGTTCGAGTCCCATGCCAACAGCCGGATCACCTGGCTGCAATGGAGCCAGCGTATCATCCTGGCGGTTCTGTTCGCGATACTGGCGGCCGAAGCGATCCTGATTTTCCGGCCCCTGGTCCTGCGCCTGGGCGGCTACATTTCGAGCCTCACCGAACTCGCCACCAGGGACGGCCTGACCGGCCTGCACAATCGCCGCTACTTTCTCGAGATCGCGCAGCAGATGCTCCTGATGGCGCGCCGGGGCACGTCTCCCACGGCCGTGCTGGCCCTCGACCTCGACAATTTCAAGCGCATCAACGACACGTTGGGGCATCGGGCCGGAGACGCCGCGCTTCGCCGATTTGCCGAGATCGTCCGCCACACCGTGCGGCGCAGCGACCTGATCGGACGCATGGGGGGCGAGGAGTTTGCCATCGTGCTCCCGGGCGTCGACCGCCATGCCGCGCGGATTGTCGCCGAGAAGCTGCGCCGGGCATTCGAGGAAGACAAGGCCAAGGATTCGCCGCCGTTCACCGCCAGCATCGGCGTGGTGCTCGCCGGCGCAACCGATACGATTTCCGATCTGCTGAACCACGCCGACGCCGCGGTCTACCTGGCCAAGCAGAATGGCCGCAACCGGGTTGAATTCTATACCCACAATGTCGGTGCGCGGCGAACGGCGCACACCTGCGACACAGCCGACTCCCTGGCCTCGCCAGGCAAGAGCATGAAAGCCTGAACGCGGTCGCGGCCGGATCGACGCTATGCAACGGAATCTATACCGTAGAGTCACGTTCGCCGCTGGTCGGCCCCGGTAGAGGACTGCCGTGATATCCTTGAACGCCTATCTGCTGACGGCCCATGTCATTGCGTCGCTGTTCGTCACCGCGCATGTGCTGCTGCACAATCGGGACGTACGCGCCGCGATCGGCTGGATCGGCATTGCCTGGCTGTCGCCCGTGATAGGCCCGTTCCTGTACTTCGCCTTCGGCATCAACCGGGTCACCCGCCGCGCCCTGCGGCTTCCCATGCCCACGCCCCGGCACTCGCCGCACGGCCGGGGGGGCAGGCCGGATCCGGGCTCGGCCGAGCGGGACATGGTCGGCGAGCAACTGCCCGAGCAGATCGCCACCATCGCGGCGGTCGCCGCCCGGGTAACCGAGCTGCCCCTGCTCCCCGGAAACCGCGTCGATCTTCTCGAGAACGGCGACCAGGCCTATCCGGAAATGCTGCACGCCATCGACAATGCCCGGACATGCATTGCCGTGATGTCGTACATCTTTCGCGCCGACGAGGTGGGCACGGCATTCATCGACGCGCTCGCCCGGGCCAAGGCGCGCGGCGTCGAGATCCGTGCGATTGTCGACGGGATCGGCGGCGGATATCTCTTGTCGCCGGCCCGCAGACGGCTGCGGGCTGCGGGCATCCCCGTCGCCCGGTTCATGCACTACGTACTGCCCTGGCGCATGCCGTTCCTCAACATGCGCTCGCACAAGAAAGTCCTGGTGATCGACGGCGTGCTGGGGTTCACCGGCGGCCTCAACCTCGCCACCGAGAACACCCGCATCCTGCACCGACGGCGGCAGGTCAGGGACGTACACTTCCGCATTGCCGGTCCGGTGGTCGGGCAACTCATGCTGACCTTCGCCGAGGACTGGTTTTTTACCCGCAAGGAGGTGCTCGACGATCCCATGTGGTGGCCGGATGTGCCGTCCGCCGGTACCGTCATGGCGCGCGGGGTCAGCTCCGGTCCCGACGACCGCCTGGGCGAACTGGAATCGGTCATGGCCGTGGCGGTGTGCGAGGCCAAGCACCGCATCCGCATCGTCTCGCCCTATTTCCTGCCCGACCAGCGGCTTGCGTCGGCGCTTCTGCTGGCCGCGCTCCGCGGCGTCCGTGTGGAACTGATCATACCGGACCAGTCCGACCATCCTGTGGTCGACTGGGCCATGCGGTCGCATCTGGAGGAATTCCTGCAGGTCGGCATCGTCTGCCACATGACGCCGCTGCCCTTCGACCATTCCAAACTGAGCACCGTCGATGGCGCGTGGAGCCTGCTGGGCAGCGCCAACTGGGACGTGCGCAGCCTTCGCCTCAACTTCGAATTCAACGTGGAATGCTATGGCGAGGAGACGGCGGCGGCCATCGACCGGCTGATCGACGGCAAGATCGCCAGGGCCAGGACGCTCACAGCCGGGGAACTGGCCGGACGCAGTCTGCCGGTCCGGTTACGCGACGCCGCCACACGGCTTATGCTGCCCTATCTGTGAGCGAGCCGGCGAGGATTGACTTGCGGGCGGGAACTTCGCCCCCCATTTGCCATTAACATGATGAAAGACCCCGCCTTAAGGAATCCGACGTGAAGGTTATCAGCTGGAATCTGCTCCGCCTCGACGAGGGAGGCGCGACAGTGAAGCACATCGCCGAGCTGATCGAGGAGCAGAAGCCCGATTTGGTGCTGCTGCAGGAAGCTTTTCAGGATGTGGAAAATCTGCCCGGCATGATTGGCGGCACCCTGTTTCACGAGCCCATGCCATCACGTCTCTACGGGCTGGCCGCCTGGAGCCCCCACGACGTGACACCGCGCGAGGCGCTGACGTTACCCGTGTCGCGCATGCCGGGCCGGCTGCCGCCGCGCGTCGCCCAATTGCTTCACGTCGGCGAGATTACCTTTGCCAACGTCCACCTGTCGCACGGTCAGTGGCTCAACCGCTGGCAGCTCAAGCGACTTGCCAGCGCGCTCCATGGTCCTGCCGCGGTGATTGGCGATTACAACGCCGTCGGGCCGACCATGCTTCCCGGATTTCGCGATATCGGACCGCGTGGGCGGACGCATATGTGCGGCACCATGATACCGCTGCGCCTCGACCGATGCCTGGCGCGCGGCGTTCGCTGCTTGCAAGGTTCCATCCTCGAACGGGGCTCGTCGGATCATCACCCCATCGTGCTCAAGCTGCAGGCCGATCATCACGTGGCGATCGCCGCCGCTGAATAGGGAACTATTGGGCGGCTGCAACGGTTCACTCCCCATACCTTTATCAACCATGGGGAAGTCACATGAAGCTGGGACTGATCGCTGCGCTCACCGGTATTGCCGTCGCCATTGGCTTGTCGTCGAAGAAACGGTCCGATGCCGGTCCCGCCACGCGCCGCACCGGCACACCCGCCCCGCCGAAACATGCCCCCATCACGGGCACCGCGCCGCAGGAAGGTACCAACGCCACGGCTGCACCGCCATCGCCGGGCAAGGCTGACGACGCCCGGGTCGCGGCGCCCTGATGGGTCAGAACGAGGCGCGGTCCGCGAGTGTGCGGGCCTCGCCCTCGCTGATCACGTGAAGCAGGCAGTGATCGTTGACGCGGTCGGCCGGGATCAGGAATTCGCGCCGGCCGTCGCCGCGCCCGGTCCACTCGAAGTCGCGCAGCTCTTGCTCGCTCAACATCACCTCGATTTCGACCGCGGCAACCGAGTGGTCGAGCTGGGTGATCAATGGCCAGGTCGAAAACCGCACGCCAGGATTGCCGGACCGTGAGCGGTGACCCGTCGCGCTGTTACGGAAGCCTTCACTGAGAATGCGGCGCAGATTCTTGCGCGCCGTGAGATGATAGAGCGTCGCCATATCCACGGCTCCCTCTGCCGGTTGGACTGATCGGTGCCTCGCTTAAGGGATATAGGCCTCGCTGGGCTGCCTACGAGGGACGTTTGCGTGAACTTTTCGTTTCGCCGCCGCCTTCCGGCGGCACAGCGTCACGCTGCAGACGGCATGGATCCCGTCATCCTGGAGCGCCGTTCGCCGCGCCAGCGCCATGCCACCAGATAGGGCTGGAACCCGAGTTCGTGCTTGAACCGCCGCATCCCGTCTCCCTGCCTGTGATGCAGCGTATATTGCATGAATCTTGCATCGCTCCCCTGCTCGGCAGCCTCGATGGCCTGCCGGATGGTCTCGGCGAACAGCAGGTACATGATGCCGTCTCGCAGCGAGTCCGCGTGGCCCATCAGGCCGCGCAGCATGATCAGCTCGCCCGCGTCGATCCAGAGGATATAGCCGCGAAGCCGGCCTTCCCGATCGAACACGCCGTTGCCCTGCCGGTCGCCCAGGGACTCGGCGATGCCCTCGTGTGTCTGGGATTCGGGCTTCATCGCCTGGCCCTGCCGCCTGGGGGTCGAGCGATTGATCGCCAGGATTTCCTCGCGGTACGCATTGGCGCGGATCGGCCGCACGACGTATCCACCGTTCTCGGCCCGCCGCGCCTTGCGCCGGGCATCGGCAAAGGCGCCGCCCTGCAGGTAAGAGCCGTTCCATCCGGTCAGCCGCACCAGCGAGGGACCAAAAGATCCGATCGAGACAAGCTTCAGCTTCGGGTGCCGCGCCGTGACATCCTCATACATGGCCCACGCGGCCGCATCGCCGTACAGGGTGATCTCGACCCGGTCCATGACCGCCAGATCCCGCGCCCAGCGCAGCTTGCCCTTTATGCCCGAATATCTGCCCATGACTCACCCCCAGCCCCGGTGGCGAGCCTAGAATTTCCTCCGGTCGCAGACAAGACATGCCGTTGACATCATGGCTGTTCGTCCGCCACACAGGGCTGCCAACTGAAGGAGCCGCCGTGCCGGTCTCGAAAGCCTACCGACCCGACCCGCGCCATCCGTCCCTGGGCGGCGAATTCTACGACGTGGTCGCCCCCGCCGATTTCCCCGAGGCGACCCTCCGGTTCCGGAACGACCGCTGGGCCGCAAGGGTAGGGCTGGATACCCTGACCGACGAGGAATGGGTCCGTCACTTCGCCCGGTTCGAGCCGCTGCCCGGCAACATCGCCCAACCCCTGGCCCTGCGCTATCACGGCCACCAGTTCCGCAGCTACAACCCCGACCTGGGCGACGGCCGCGGCTTCCTCTTCGCCCAGATGCGTGACGCGGCCGATGGCCGCCTGCTGGACCTCGGCACCAAGGGTTCGGGCAGGACGCCCTGGTCGCGCACCGCCGACGGCCGCCTCACCCTGAAGGGCGGCGTGCGCGAGATTCTCGCCACCGAGATGCTCGAGGCGCAGGGTGTCTACACCTCGAAGACCTTCAGCCTGATCGAGACCGGCGAGGACCTGGTCCGCCATGACGAGCCGTCGCCGACGCGCTCGGCGGTGATGGTGCGCCTCAGCCATAGCCATGTCCGCATCGGCACCTTCCAGCGTCTCGCGGCGCTGGAGCAGCAGGCCGACATCAAGCGGCTCGTCGATTACTGCATCGAGCACTACTGGTCCCAGGCTGCCGACGCGCCCGATCCCGTCGCCGCGTTCTTCACGCTGGCCGTCGAGGCCATCGCCCGCATGGGGGCCGATTGGTGGGTCGCCGGCTTCGTCCATGGCGTGCTCAACACCGACAACACCACCATCACCGGCGAGAGCTTCGATTACGGCCCGTGGCGCTTCCTGCCCACGCTGGATCCGGCCTTCACTGCCGCCTATTTCGACCATTCCGGTCTCTATGCCTTCGGACGGCAGGCGCCGGCGCTGTTCTGGAATTGCGAACGCCTCGCCGGCTGCCTGCTTGATCTCTCGACCCAGGCCGAACTGGTCAAGGGACTGGAAGCCTTCCAGCCGGCGTTCTGGAGCCGGCTCGAGGCCCGCACCCACGCCAAGCTGGGCCTCGTGCCCGGCGCCGGCGCACGTGAACTGGTGCAAGACTTCTACGAGGCGCTGAGCAAGAGCCAGCTGCCCTACGAGCGCGCCTTCTTCGACCTGGTCGGTGGCGCGATGCCGGAACGCATCGCCGCCAGTCCGCACCGCGACGCCTATGCGGGCGAGCACTGGTCCGGCATCATGCCCAGGCTGCGCGCCGGCCAGCCTTCATCTTCCGCTGCCGCCGCCCTGGCGCATCCCTATTTTGGCGGATCTGCTCCCTGCACCATCCTGATCGATGAGATGGAAGCCACCTGGGCGCCCATCGCAGAAAACGATGACTGGTTCATGCTCCACCGCAAGATCGCTGATATACGGGATCAGGGTGCCGCCCTTGCGCCGCTTTTCGAGCCAGGAGGCCAAGGTTTCATCCCACAATACTGATCGCTAGGGGACGCCGAGAAAATTGGCGATCTCCCCCTTGCGCATCATTGCATCCTGATATCCCAGATCGATCAATTCGCCGCAAAAGCCCGGCTCGAACAGCAGGTAGCTGGGCACCCGCCAGCCGGCGCCCCAGGCACCGGCACCGCGCAGCAGCCCGCGAATGGTCCAGGGGATTTCCATGGCGTGACGACGCGCGATGTCGCCGATGTCCTGCGACGGCTGAACGATCAGCACTTCGACGGGTCGCAGCGGGCTTTCCGACGCCTTGCCTGGCGCCAGCAGCGACAAGGTGTGATTGATCCGCCGCAGCCGCTCCACATCCTCGTTCAGGTTGTCGTTGAACAGCAGGTCCATCATATGGCCGGCGATGTCGCCCAGCGTCGGCAGCCGTTGGCGCCGCGCTTGCACCTGTTCCTGCTCGACCCGCCGGTCCCGCGTACCGACCACCAATATGCGTTCGGCGCCCAAATGGATCGCCGGGCTGAGCGGCGCGGTCAGCCGCAACGATCCGTCGCCGAAATATTCTCCATCCACCTTCTGCGGGGGAAAGATCACCGGCAATGCCGCCGAGGCGAGGATATGCTCGGCGGTGATTTCGCAGTGCACGCCGTCGCGCCGCGCCCGCTGCCAGTCGGGCAATCCGGCCGGCGCCTGGAAAAAGGTCATGGCCCGTCCGCTGGCATAGCTCGAGGCGGTAATCGCCAGGGCATCGAGCACCCCCGTCGTCAGGCAGCGATTGACACTCTCAAAATCGATATTCCGCCGGATCAGGTCGCCAAGCGGCCCGTTACGGAGCAAGGAGAGCGGGTTGCCCTTGCCGAAGCCGCCGACGGTCAGCGTTGACAGCCAGTGCAACGCCGTGGTCGTCACTGTCGCCACATCCGTCCGGTAAACCTGTTCGGTGCGCAGATCCCGCCACATGCGCTCCAGCTCAGCAACGCCGACGCCAAATCGCTCGGCCATGCTGGCGATATAGACCGCATTGATCGAACCCACCGATACGCCGCAAATGACCGGAAACGGGTTTGTTTCGTTGCCCCACAGTTCCGCGATGGCTTTCAGCACACCGACCTGATAGGCGCCGCGTGCCCCGCCGCCAGCCAGCAACAGGCCGGTTCTGCTCCTGGTCTGACCGCCGGGTTCCGTCATATCGCCTGTATACCGCCGGTCGGCCCCGCTACGCCAGTTTGGATCGAGGCTGGGGCCGGCCGGCAGTGCCGGCTAAGTCGTGGGGTCTTTGCCGCGATCTGGTGAGGCGGCGCCCGCTGCGTCCTCCGACGATTTCTGCCCGGTCTGGCCGGCGCCGCCGGGCGACGATTGCCGCTTCGTCCGCCAATCGGTGAAATCGGCGCTGAATTTGTCATGGCGCTCCTTGCGCCACTTGGAATAGTCCTCGTCGTACTGCCTCAGCTGATTTTCGCGCCAGAGCCTGTAGTCCGCGTCGTATTTGCTGGCCTGGGCCTGACGCCACTCCTGGTAATCCGGGTCAAAGCGGTGCGAGTGATCCTGCCCGCGCCGCCCTTCGTCTCCCGAGACTGTCTGGCCATAATTCTGGCTACCGGCGCCGTAGGCGTACTGGCTCATGTCCGACGCAGCGCTTTCACGGCCGCGCCGGCTTTCGCCATACTGACCGTGATCGCCCTGCTCGCGGCCCCAATCGTGTTCCTCGCCGAAGCCGCCCTGACCGTAGGCTGGTTGGTCGCCGTGTCGGCTGGCGCGGCTGTAGCCGCCTTCGTCCGCGGCCCGTTCCCGTCGCCCGCCAACCTGTCCATAGCCGCCGCCCGAGCCGCGCCCGTCACGTTCCCAGTCGCGCTGAACGCCCTGATTGTAATTGCCCTGGCCGCCGAACGACCGGCTCCGGGCGCCCGCATAGGCGCCCTCATCCTCCGTATAGGGGTCCTGATCGGGTCCGACCCTGCTGGTGTATTGCCCGCCGGCACTGCCATAATCCGGCGACTGGCGGTTTTGCCGCGAATATCCTTCCCAGGGACGGCGCTCGCCGCCCGGATGGGTGTCACGGCTCGATGTCGGCCGGTCCTGCTCACGATTACCACCCATGATCATTCCTTTCCGTTGCACTGAAGACCCCAAGCCGGTGATCCCAGGTCAACCCGTGAGGAGGTGCAAGGTTCCGGCAGGCGCTCAGCCGTTCCGGCGCTCGAACCAGATCGCCGCCGCCATGCAGCCCATGGCCCAGGCCGCCCCCACGCTCCATCCTGCCAGCACATCGGTGGGCCAGTGTACGCCCAGATAGACCCGGCTCAGGCCCACGACGACTGCGACAAGCGCCGCCACGCCGAACATGTAGGCCTGTTGCCTGCGACCGTTCTGCGCCCGCGCCAGCAACGCGCCAAGGGTCAGGTACAAGATCGCCGAGTTCATGGCATGACCGCTGGGAAAACTCAGCGACGTTTCGGTCATCAGGTGCGGCACGATATCCGGCCGCTCGCGTCCGAACGCGATCTTCATCACCTTGCTCAGCACCGACCCACCGATCACCGAGATCAGCAAAAGCACTGTCGAGGCCCGCTTGCCGTCAAGCAGCAGGTATCCCGCCGAGGCCATTACGATCAGCGTCAGCATGGTGGTGCTGCCCAGGCTGGTCACGTCGCGAACCGCGCTGGCAAGCCAGTCCGGCCCGATGGGTTCGGCAAGATTTGCCGGATCGCGGAATGCCAGCAGCACCGTCTTGTCGAACGCCCGCGTTTCACCCTCGACCATCTCGGAGACCAGCAACCCGAAGGACAGGGCCGACGCGGCAGCGAGGAAGATCGCCGCCAACACGGCCAGTTCAGCGCGATCGCCTGGCAGCAGCCTGCGCGCGAGGTTGGAAATATGTATTGGCGAGAGACCCTCCGGTGACTGTGGCGGCGCCAGATCCGACCATAACGCCATGACACCGGGCACGCGATGGGCGTCACGTCGCTGGTTACGTGACGTGGTCCACGGTACAAGTTATTCTAGGCTGAATTAATTGGGGGGAGGCCAGTTGGAATTTCAGGCCCTCACCGGTAGCGTGGCATTCGCCGTCACGCAGACCGCGGTGGCGCTGTTCATGGCCGGCCTTTATGTGGCGGCCCGTCGCGATGCGTGCACCCGATACTGGGCGATCGCCAGCGCGCTCATTGCCATCGGTGTCATCGCTCCCTTTCCGTTCATCGGGACAAGCTTCCGCCTGACTTCCATGGCCGTCGGGACGACCGCGATCGTCGCGGGCCTGGTCTGGATGTGGTGGGGGATGCGGGTGTTTTTCGGCCGCGCGCCAAAGCGCATCGGCTGGTGGCTCATCGCCGGACATGCCGTGATTTTCTCCGCCGTATTCGCCCTCACCTCTGAAACCCAGCTGCGTGTAATCACATTTGCGGTCGGGGTCGCCGTTGCCGTCACGTTGATCGTCATCGAAGTCTGGCGGGGTAGCGGTGAGCCGCTGACGGTCGCTCGCCGTCTGGTGGTGTTCGCGTTCATCATCACCCTGGCGCCGATCGTCGCCCGGGCCGCGATCCTGCTGGGCACCGGCGTTCGCATGACGCCGCTGACCGACACCACCTTCAATGTCCTGATGCTCTACCTGTTGCCCATGGCTGGCGGCCTGCTCAGTTCGGTAGGTACGCTGCTGATGTATTTCGAGCGCACCATCGACGAGAAGGACCATCTGGCAAACCACGACGAACTGACCCGGCTCTACAACCGCCGCGCCTTCACCGTGCTGGGCGAACAGGCGCTTGCCGCCGCCATCCGGCAGGACAAGCCGATTTCCATGCTGCTGATCGATATCGACCACTTCAAGGCCGTCAACGACACGCTGGGTCACGAAGCCGGCGATCGCGCGCTGTTCGCCATCGCGGCCGCCCTGTCCGAAACCTGCCGTCGCTCGGATATCGTCGGCCGGCATGGTGGCGAGGAATTCTGCGTCATCTGCCCCGATACGTCGGCCGAAGAAGCCATGCGGCTCGGCGAGCGTCTGCTGCTCGCCGTAGAGGCACTGACGCCGCCGGCCGGCTTCCCACGTGGCTTCAGCATCAGCATCGGCATCGCGACAGCGTCCGGCGAACAGGCCTGGGACGCACTTTTGCTGGAAGCCGACCGTGCGCTCTACATCGCCAAGGACACCGGCCGCAACCGGGCGGTCGCCGCCTAGCCGGGGAGAAATACGGATGCCGCTTCAGGCCGTGACTGCGAGCGCGGCGACAGGATTGACGATGTTTACCATCGCCCTGTTCATGAGCGGCATGTATCTGACCGCCCGCCGCGAAACCAGCACGCGCTACTGGGCGATCGCCGCCGTGCTCCTGGCCGTGGGCGCCATGTCGTCCTTTCCGCTCGCGGGAACCGTGCTCGCCTCCGTCGGCATCTGGCTCGCCGTTACCCTGGTCATCGCCGGCGGCATCTGCTGGTGGTGGGGGCTACGAGTGTTCTTCGGCAGATCTGTGCCTGCGCTGGGGTGGTGGATCATCACGGCCAACTCGGTCGCGTGCGCCCTGATCTTTGCCGTGACCGACGCAGCCGGTCCGCGAATCTACAACTTTGTTCTGGGTGCCCTCGTCGTCGTCGTGCTGGTGGTGCGCGAGACCCTGCGCGGCGACGGCACGCCGCTCAATATCGGTCGGAAGATCGTGGTTCTGTCATACCTGACGGCCATGGCGGCGCTGCTTGCCCGGGCGGCATACTTCCTTGTGCTCGACATGCCGGTGCGGCCGATGACCGACAATTCGGTCAATGTGGCTCTGCTCTACTTCGCGCCCATGGTGTGCGTGCTGCTGGGCGCGGTGGGGGTGCTGCTGATGTATTTCGAACGCACCATCGAGCAGAAGGAATATCTGGCGACCCACGACGATCTGACGCGGCTGCGCAATCGCCGCGCCCTCGCCAACCAGGGACGGCGTGCGCTGGAAACGGCTCGTGACACAGGCCACCCGCTGTCCCTGCTGCTGATCGACATCGACCACTTCAAGGACGTGAACGACACGCTGGGTCACGCGGTTGGCGACCGGACGCTTTGCGCCGTCGCCGAGGCGCTGACCGCAGGCTGCCGCCGCACCGACCTGATTGGACGCCAGGGCGGCGAGGAATTCTGCATCGTCTGCCCCGACACCGATGAGGAAGATGCAACGCGCCTGGGCGAACGCCTGCTGGGCAACGTCCGCGCCATCATTCCTCACCCGGGCCATGGCGCGGGCATCAGCATCAGCGTCGGCGTCGCAACCGCGGTGAATCATGACCGGTGGGAGACGCTGTTGCGCCTCGCCGACCAGGCCCTCTACGCAGCAAAGGATGCTGGCCGCGACCGGGTCGCTGTCGCCGCCGCGCTTTCCAAGCCTCAGGCATACGGCTAGAGTTCCGGCGCGCGTGGGAGCATGTATGGAACTTCAGGCCGTTACCGCAAGCGCGGCTATAGGCATCACCAGGGTTACGATCGCGCTGTTCATGCTCGGCATGTACATGACGGCGCGGCGCGACAAATGCACGGCCTATTGGGCGGTTTCCTCGATTCTGATGGGTATCGGCTCGACCACGCCGCTTTATGGCGCCGCGTCCGACCCGCTGGGCATGTGGTTCGCGAGTTGCCTGGTCATAGCGAGCGGCGTCTGCTGGTGGTGGGGCCTCAGGCTGTTCTTCGGACGTACGGCGTCCGTCGCCGGCTGGTGGATCATTGGCGCCAATGCGCTGATCATCGGCGTGCTTTTCCTGACGACCAGCGCCCAGCCGCCCCGGCTGCTGGCATTCGCGTTCTCGGTGCTGCTGGGCCTTGTGCTGGTTGCCCGCGAAGCCTGGCGCGGCGACGGCACGCCTTTGACGGTCGGGCGGGCCATGGTCGCGATTTCCTATACCGTCAGCCCCATCGCCATCATCGCGCGGGCAGTCTACTTTCTGATCGCGGATATCCCGGTGTCGCCGCTCAGCAATCACCCAGTCAGCGTCACGCTGCTCTATCTGGTGCCGTTGACCTGCAGCATCCTGGCGTCCGTCGGAACGCTGCTGATCTACCTCCAGCGCACGGTTGCCGAGAAAGATTATCTGGCGACCCATGATGACCTGACTCAATTGTTCAACCGCCGCGCCCTGGGTAACGCCGGCCGCGCCGCGCTCTCGGCAAGCGACCGCGACCACGGCGTCTCGCTGCTGTTGATCGACGTCGATCACTTCAAATCCGTCAACGACACGCTGGGGCACGAGGCTGGCGATGACGTGCTGCGGCTGGTGGCCGGAACGCTGGCGGCCAATTGCAGGCGGACCGACGTCATCGGTCGCCAGGGCGGCGAAGAATTCTGCATCATCTGCCCCGGCACCGACATTGAAGAGGCACGGCGTCTTGGCGAACAAATGCTCCAGGCCGTTACAGGCATTGCGTGGCCCGGCGGCGCCGGCCGGCCGCTGAGCATCAGTATCGGCATCGCCGCCGGCGGAGCCGACACCAATTGGGATGCCATGCTCCACAGCGCCGACGAGGCGCTCTATGCCGCCAAGGCGGCAGGCCGCGGTCAGGCGATCGTCGCATGAATGCGCCCGATACGCGGCTGCTCAGCCAGCGCACGGACTCAGCCTATGAGGGCCCTATTCTCAAGGCGTTGCTGACCCTCGCCGTGCCGATCGTCGCGGGCAACATGCTGCAGTCTGCCTATCAGCTGCTCGACGCGTTCTGGGTGGGCCGGCTCGGCGCCGCCGCAGTGGCCGCCGTCAACATCACCTTCCCGATGACGTTCCTGATGTTTGCGCTGGGCGCCGGCTTCTCGATCGCCGGTTCGACGTTTATCGCCCAGTATGTCGGCGCCCGAAACCAGGCCATGGTCAACCGGGTCGCGGCGCAGACCATGCTGCTGGTGGCGTGCATCTCGCTGATGCTGGGCATGATCGGCTATTCGGTGGCGCCGATCTACCTGCGGGCCATGGGCATCGCCGACGACGTCTTTCCCGGCGCGCTCAGCTATATGCGTTTCGCCTTCATCAGCCTGATCTTCGGCTTCAGCTTTGCCGTGTTCCAGGCGGTGATGCGCGGCGTCGGCGAAGCCAAGCTGCCCATGTATGTGATCCTCGGCACCGTCGTGCTCAACGGCTTCCTCAGCCCGCTGCTGATATTCGGATGGGGTCCCATTCCCGGACACGGCGTGACGGGCGCGGCCATGTCGGGCCTGTTCACCCAGGGTGTCGCCGCCACCATCGCCCTGCTGGTGCTGTTCGGTGGACGCTACGGCATTCATGTGTCGTGGTCCGACTTCAAGCCCGACATGACCTACATGAAGCGGGCCTTCCTGCTTGGTTTCCCCTCATCGATCGAAATGTCGACCCGGGCCGCGGGTGTGATCATGTTGTCGTTTCTGGTCGCCAGTTTCGGCACCCGCACCATCGCCGCCTACGGCGTCGGCACCACCATCTTCCAGGTGGTGATCATTCCGGCCATGGGTCTTGCAATGGCTATCTCGGTGCTGGTGGGCCAGAACATCGGCGCCCACAATCCGCAGCGGGCCGCCCAAATCGCCCGTACCGGCGCCACACTGGGCTTCGGCGCGCTCACCCTCCTTGGAATCGTCGCCTTCATATTCGCGCCCGACATCATCCGCGTGTTCATTCCCGGCGATCCCGGCGTCATCCAGGACGGCTCGAGGTTCGTGCGTATCCAATGCCTGATCTGGGGCTTCGTCGGCCTGCAGTTCTGCCTGGTGGGTGTGCTGCGCGCCGCCGGCAACATGATGGCGACCATGATCATCGGCCTGGTCTCGCAATGGGTGCTGATGTTCCCGGTCGCCTACATGCTGTCCAAGCACACCTCGCTGGGCGCCGAAGGCATCTGGTGGGCCTTTCCCATCGCCAACGTGGCGATCACCACCATCACACTGATCTGGTACTGGAAAGGCGACTGGCGCTACGTCCGTCTCACCGATGACGAGCAGGCCATCGTCGCCGTGAATGAAGCGGCGGCTGTCGAGGAACGCCGGCACTAGGCCAGCGCGGCCTTGACCTTTGGCAACACCCGGTTCATCAGCAACTCCACCCGCGCCCAGCCGCTCTCGAAGCTCTCGCCCGGGAATTTGGCCCAGAAGTGCACGTCCCTGATCTGCGGCCAGGCCTTGAGCATGGCGGTCAGCTCGCGCACCGCCGTATCCGGATCCCACAATTCATACAGCCCGCCCTCGATGGCGGCGCGTCCATCGGAAAACAGCGGCGTGGTCTCGGGCGGCCCGAACGCGCCCCAGCCGATATAGGCGTTGGTCTGGTAAAGCACATGCGGCGCCACCTTGGCGGCTTCGCGCTCCGGGTCGTCGGCGACGATCGCCCAATTGCCTGCATAGATGGCGCCGTCCTGCCGTCCCTGCGTCTTCAGCGCCTCGGTATACACGTCGTGGCCGATGCCGCCCGTCGACAGGAAGCCGTCGCCGATGGCCGCGGCCCGCGCCATGGCCGGTGGGCTCAGGCCCCCCATCAGCAGGTTCGGCACATGCTCGGGCGCGGGTGTCACCCGCAGATTGTTCACGTCGAACCGCTTGCCATGGAATTCGAAGGTCTCGCCCGACCATGCCTGGCGGATCACCGACACCGCCTCTTCCATCAGGCTGGGGCGATGCCGCAGGTCGCGGCCGAACTGGTTGAACTCGACCTGCCGGTAGCCGCCGCCCACACCCAGGTCGAACCGGCCGCCGGTCAGCAGCGACAAAGTCGCCGCGTCCTCGGCGATCCGTATCGGATCATGCAGCGGCAGCACCATCAGATTGGTGCCGATCCGCATCCGCGTGGTGCGCGCGCCGATGGCGGCGGCGATCACCAGCGGCGACGGCGTATAGCCGTCATCGATGAAATGATGCTCGGTCAGCCACACCGAATCCCAGCCGGCCGCCTCGGCTGCCGCGATCTGCTCCAGCGCCTGGGCGTGGAACCGCTCGGATGGCATGGCCCAGGGGTCCGGGTTGCGGAAGTCGTACCACAGGCCGAAATTCACCATGTCCGCCTCCCCATTCAGCCCAGTTCCGCGAGAAATTCGAGCAACACCTCGCCATAGCGCGCGGTCTCCTCGATGAAGGGCGCGTGACCGCATTCGGGGAATTCCGCCAGTCTTCCCAGCGGCGCCAGTTCGGCCGCCGCGCGCCCGATGCCGGGCGGCGCGATCACGTCCTGCCCGCCCACTACCGAAAGCAGCGGCACGGCAAGGCCGCGCAGCAGGTCGCGCTGGTCCAGCGTGTCAAGATCGAGCAGCGCCGTATCCGCCGACGGCGCGTTCTCCATGAAGGCCGACCACATCCAGGTCTTCACCGCGTCGCTCACCGGCCGCGCACAGATGGCATGCGCCAGGCCGTGCAGGAAGCTCGCCCGATCCTGCCGCAGCAGGGCGACGGTTTCGGCGACCGATCCGGGCGCACCGCCATGGGGAAAGTCCGGTGCCTGCACATAGCGCGGCGTGGCGCCCGCGGTCGAGATCACTCCGGCGCAGCGTGCGCCCAGCCTGACCGCCGCGGCCACCGCGACCGGGCCACCCAGCGACCACCCGTTCACCGCCAGCCGCTCGAGCCGCAAATGATTGGCAAGCGAGACCACATCCGAGGCCGCACTGCTGATCGAGACATCGGCATAATCCTTGTCCGATCTGCCGCAACCGCGCTGGTCGAAGCTCAGCACCCCGTGGCCGGCGCCGGTCAGCAGCGGCAGCACGGTGTCCCACAGCCGGCAATTCATGCCCCAGCCGTGGATCAGCACCACCGGCAGCGCCTCGCCCGGATAATATTCGTAGTAGATGCGCCGTCCCGGCTCGGTCTCCAGATAGGCCATGGCCGTCTCCTGATGGGTGAATGTCAGGGAATGCTCCATCCCGCGTCGATGACCAGCTCGGCGCCGGTGATGTACTTGGCCTCGTCGGAACACAGATAGACCGAGCCCCAGGCGATATCTTCCGGGTCGCCCATGCGGCCCATAGGGATCGACGCCTTGATCGCCGCGTCCATCTCCGGTGTCAGATCGCCCAGGATCGGCGTGCGGATCTGACCCGGCAGGATGGTGTTCACCCTCACCCCCTGCTTGACATATTCCAGCGCCGCCGACTTGGACATCAGCCGAACCGCGGCCTTGGTGGCGTGATAGGATAACGAGCCCGGACTGCCGACCATGCCGTACAGCGACGATATGTTCACCACCGCCCCGTTGCCCGCCTTCACCAGGTCGGGAAGCGCGGCCCGCATGCCGTACCATACGCCGGTCTGGTTGATGGCGATCATCCGCTGCCAACCGGCGTCCGTTTCCTCGCTCACGCCGCCGGGATGATAAATGCCGGCATTGTTGACCAGCGTGGTCAGGCCGCCGAAACGCGCTGTCGCGGCCGCCACGGCGGCACTCCAGCTGTCCGCGCTGGTGACGTCGAGGTGAACGAACATGGCCTCGCCGCCGGCCTTGTTCGCGTCGGCGACGATCTGCCCGCCCGCGTCGTCGTTGATGTCGCCCGAGACGACTTTCGCCCCTTCCCGGGCGAACAGCCTGACATGCGCCGCGCCGATGCCGCTGGCGCCGCCCGAGATCAACGCCACCTTCCCCTGTAATCGTGCCATATCGTGGTTCCTCCCCGCGCCAAGGAGGCCACGCCACCCGCCTGCAAGCAAGGCGAAACGGCGGAATTCCCCGGCTCCAGCGAATGAAATCATACTTGCTAGTCGACAACAAGGATATTACCATTTCCGCACGCAAGGCCGGTAAAGGCGCTGTAAGCCACAACGAGCCGCGCGAAACGGGACAAGTCTGAAGCGAACGGCGGCTCAATTTTCTGGTCGCGTTGACCCGAAGGCCCATCGCAAGTCGCCGCCAACGAACAAGGACCCATCGGCAAAGCTGCTTTGCCGATGACGGGAAGCTCATGTCTTGGGGAGATCCGCCATGAACCGCGCCCACCCTTTTTCCGTCTATCTCACGTTCAGGCCCGCCTTGTGGGCGGTTGTGCTGGCGGCTTCCGTTGCCCTGCCGGCCCACGCGCAACCGGACGCCGTGCCCACGCCGCCTCCGGCCGCGGTACATAGCGCGAGCCTAGAACAGGTCACCGTGTCGGCCCGCAAGCGCACCGAGGATCTGCAGGACGTCAGCACCTCGGTCAGCGCGCTCAGCCCCACCGAACTGGACCGCCGGTTCGATGTCGACCTGCGCGACTTCGCCAATGCGGCGCCAAACGTCATTATCGACGACCTGCAGCAGGGTCCCGGCAGCCCGGCCGCCATCTCGATCCGCGGCATCGGCACCAGCGATGTCGAGAAGAGTTTCGATCCCACAGTGGGCGTCGTGCTCGACGGCGTGTTCATCGGCGCCAATTCGGGCGCCATGCTCAAGGCGCTCGACCTCGAAACGGTGGAAATTCTGCGCGGCCCGCAGGGCACGCTGTTCGGCCGCAATTCCATCGCCGGCGTCATCAATGTCACGCGAACAAAACCGGCCTTCGAGTTCGGCGGCCGGATTCGCGCCGGCTACGGTAATTACGACGACATCCAGCTCGACGGTTACGTCAACGTCCCGATCATCCAGGACAAGCTGGCGATCAAGATCGGCGGGGCCAAGCGCGAGCGCGACGGCTACTTCCACCACATCGACAAGGACGTGAACGTCGGCAAGCAGGACTACCGGGCCATCAACCTCAGCGCCCTGCTCGTGCCGGTCGAAGGGCTGGAGATTTACTACCGTTTCGACAAGCAGTGGCAGGACGAGGATGCGAACACCGTTCTGAACATGGCACAGCCCGGCCAGCTGTGGTGCAGCCTCAACGATGCGGGCTTTCCATTCGACAACCACTGCGCCGTCAGCGAACGCGTACCGGAATCCGGCGGCCGCTACCTGGTCCAGAACGACGGCGCGCCGGCCAAGGGCTTTTTCAACAGCGACACCCACACCGTCAATGCCGGCTGGGATATCACCGAAAGCCTGAGACTCGATTATGTCTTCGGCAACTTCCGGACCAATGAGGAGGTCTACCAGGACTGGGACGGCACCAGCGACACGCTCTATCACACCAACCGTCCCGCCCGGTACAGTCAGTCCAGTCACGAGTTGCGGCTGACGAGTTCCTTCGACGGCCCCTTCAACGTCGTCGTCGGCGGCTATTTGTGGGATTCCAGATACCGGATCGACCTGGAAAGCCTGGTCAGCTTCGTCGACCTCACCGCCATCGGCATTCCGCTCGGCACCACGCTCGACATATTCCAGACCGTCGGGCAGACCACCAAATCTGCGGCGATCTTCTTCGAGGCCGATTACGCCATCACCGACGCCCTGAAGCTCACCGTCGGCGGCCGCTATACGCGGGACAAGAAGTCCCAAGGCGTCACCGGCGGTCTCGCCGACGACGCGACCTTCGACAACCTGGACGATCCGGTCCGCGACAGCTGGAAGCGCTTCACCCCCAAGGCCAGCCTGTCCTGGAGCTTCAGCGAGGACGCCATGGTCTACGCCCTCTATTCGGCGGGCTTCAGGGCCGGCGGTTTCATCGGCCGGCCGTCGACGGTGGTGGCGGCGGTCACCCCCTACGATCCCGAGAAGGTGAACAATTTCGAACTGGGCTGGAAGACCGAGTGGTTCGAAAACCGGCTGCGCATCAATGGCGCGGCCTACTACATGAAGTACAAGGACAAGCAGGAGGAATTCAGCGTCTCGGTGCCTGGCGGTACCGGCCAGCAATCGCTGGTGCTGAACACCGCCAGCGCCGTGATCAAGGGCTTCGAGATCGATGCGATGGCGATCCCCGTCGACGGACTGACGCTCCGGGCGTCCCTTGGCCTGCTGGACGCCAAGTACAAGAACTTCATTCTGAACACGCCCGAGTTCGACAATGCCGACTTTTCCAACCGCAAGCTGCGCCGGGCGCCCGACTATACCGCCACGCTGGGCTTTACCTATGAATGGCCGCTGTTCAACGGCACCGCATGGGTCACCGCCGATTGGCACCTCGTCGCACCCTACGAGCTGACCTTCGACAATTCGCCTCAGTCTCATGTCCGGGCGCAGAACGTGGTCGACGCATCGATCAACTGGCAGTGGCACAACACCACCTTCAGCCTGTGGGGCCGCAATCTGACCAAGGAAGACGAATGGTCCCAATGTTACGACGTCGGTGTCGGCTACACACGGGCCGGCGTGCCGGCGGGCGGCCTGTGGACCTATTGCGCACCTCGGCCGCCGCGAACCTATGGCATCCGCATCGTGCAGGACTTCTGAAGGCGCTGCGTGGGCGCCTGGGCCAGTCGGCGGGTGTATTTTTCGCCGCAGGCTGGCCCACCCACGCGACGTCACGTATAACGGTCGCCATGATCCGCGGCCAAACCGCCCGTTCCATTAGGCACTCCACCGGATGACCAAACCTGAAAAGCCCGATGGCGGGCAAGGCAGCCTCGCGCCGCGCAAGCGCATGACCCAGGCCGAACGCACCGCGCTGTCGGACCAGCGCATGTATGACGCCGCCATGAAGCTGATCGGCCATCACGGCACCCACAACACCACCCTGAAGGACGTCGGCGAACTGGCGGGCTACAGCCGCGGACTGGCCAGCTACCGGTTCGGCTCCAAGGAAGCGCTGTTCGGTAACCTGGTAACGTTCTTCAACCACAAATGGGTCGAGGAACTGGACCGCTTCGTCGGCGGCCGCACCGGTCTGGCGGCGTTCATCGCCGCGCTCGACGCGGTCGAGGACTTCCTGCTCGAGCAGCCCGACTACATGAAAGCCATGTACATCCTCTGGTACGAATCGATCACCAGTCACAGCGAGGTGCGCGAACGGCTTGCCGAGCAGCACGAAGCCTACCGGGCCGACATCGTCCGCTGGGTCCGCGAAGGCATCGCCGAAGGCTTCATCCGTCCCTATATCGACGCCGAGAGGCTCTCCATACAGTTCTGCTCGTTCATCTTCGGCACCATTTACCAGTGGCTGGTGAAGCCCGAAGCCATCGACATTCCCGTGGCCTTCAGCGAATATAAACATGGCGTGCTGGCACTGATCACCGAACGGCGCCGCGCGCCGCGCTAGGCCGGAACGCCGCATTTGTTCACTTGCTAGTTCGGAACAAGTGTTTTAGCGTTATCGGCTGAAACGCCCTTGGGGAAGGGCGATTGAAACGGGAATCAGGAGCGGAAGATGGAAGTTGGCCTGCTGATGGTCTTCCAGAACTTCATGGACCGGACGACGGACCATGAGGTCTATCAACGCGATGTCCATCTGGCCGAGCTGGCCGAGCCGCTCGGTTTCGACACGCTGGGCGCGGTCGAGCATCACTTCTTCAACTACGCCATGTCGCCCGACAACATGCAGTTTCTCAGCTACATGGCGGCGAAAACCAGCCGCATCGGGCTGCTGACCGGCGCGGTAATCCTGCCCTGGAACAATCCGCTGCGGGTCGTCGAGAAGATGATCATGCTCGATCACCTCAGCAACGGCCGTGCGCTGTTCGGTATCGGCCGCGGCCTCGCCAAGCGCGAATACGACCGTTTCGGCGTTTCCATGAACGAGGCGCGCGACCGCTTCGACGAAGCCGCCGAATTGATCCTGCGCGGCCTGGAGAGCGGCATCGTCGAGGGCAATGGCCCCTATTACAAGCACATGGCCACCGAAGTGCGCCCCCGCCCCTACGCCACCTTCAACGACCGCTTCTACTGCGTCGCCATGTCGTCGGACTCGGTGCCGGTCTGCGCGCGCCTCGGCGGCAAGATGATGAGCTTTGCCCAGAAGCCGTGGGAAGAGATGGCCGGGCATTTCGACACCTACCGCACCATGTTCAAGGACTTCCACGGCCGCCCGGCGCCGTCGCCGGTATGCGTCGACTTCATGTGCTGCGACGAAAGCGGCGACCGGGCCGAGGAACTCGCCCGCGAACACATGGCCAATTATTACCTCACGGTCATGGAGCACTACGATATGGCCGGCGAGCACTTCAAGAACATGAAGGGCTATGGCGACTATGCCACCAATGCCGAGATCCTGCGCGACACCGGCATGAAGGACGCGGCCAACGGCTTCGTCGACATCAATACCTGGGGAACCCCCCAGCAGATCCTCGACAAGCTCGAGAAGCGCCAGAAGTCGCTGGGCGATTTCGACCTTACCGTGCAGGTCAGCTATGGCGGCATGAGCCTCGAGAACGCCGAAAGCAGCATGCGCCTGTTCGCCGAGAAGGTGCTGCCCGAAGTACAGGGCTGGCGCAAGGCGGCATAACCCGGACATAATCCCGCCCGGACCATTCAACACCGGGTCTCGCTATGTCGGCATCCGCAGCGCCCCGCTGCGGCAAGAATTCATGTGCAGCCGGTCCCGGGCGACTCCAGCGACCTCCAGCCATCCGGCTCGCATGCTGCCGGCACTCTCTCGGAATGGGATAGATTACTCATTTTGAGCAATTCCTAGCTGATCGAATAAGATTTTCATTTCGGGGCCTGCCTGATAGATTGCGAAAAAATGCATCGATCGCCTGGCAATTGGGTCGCCTCTACTATGCATGACACATCCCTGTCTCTCGGCAGACATATTGTCGCCGCAATTCGCGACCGCAGTGGAAACATCGCGATCATCGTCGCGCTATGCATTCCCGTTCTCCTGGCCTCGATGGCGCTCGGTTTCGAGATCACTCAGTGGTACATGGGCGAGCGCAGCATGCAGAATGCCGCCGACTCCGCCGTGACCGCCGCGGCCACGAATGGCGGTGCAAACTACGATGTCGAGGCGAGGGCGGTTGCCGCTCAGTACGGCTACGTGAACGGCGTGGACAACGTGACCGTCGCGGTAACCAACACAGCGCCCTGTCCGGCCGGCGGCAACAATTGCTACCGGGTCTCCATCTCCAAGCCCGTTCCCCTCTATCTCAGCCAGATGGTCGGCTTCCAGGGAACATCGGTCATCAACGGCACGCGCATGCAGAATGTGGGCAGCGCCGCGACCGCCACCCAGGCCACCGTCGAGCGGCCTTATTGCCTGCTCACGCTCGCGGGACTCTCCGGGCACAGCAGCACCGAGGGCATTCGCTGCAACGGTTGCCCGATGGCTGACTATACCGGCTGCAACATCATGTCGAACAATACGGCCACCTGTAACGGCCACACGACCCTGGCCGATATCGGCGACGCCCACAGCAACAACAACAATTGCGGCGTCCAGCCCAATTCGAACATGCCCCAGGTCGCCGATCCCTATGCCGTGCTGGCCTCCAATATTCCGGCCGATCCGTGCGGCGGCACCTATCACTATTACGTCCCGCGTCATGGACGCGATCCTGAAGTGCCGCTGCCCGCTTCCAACGTCTGGAGCGGCAACAAGACCGTAAACGGCACCGTCTCGATCTGCGGCGACCTGCAGCTTTCAGGCAATGTGAACATCAGCAATACAACCGGTGACGGCGGCATCCTCATCATCTGGAATGGCCAGCTCGATACCGACGGCAATACCCTGCAGACCACTGCGGGCTACCTGACGATCATCTTCGCCGGCACCAACGGCGCGTCCACCCACGCGCCGACCGGCGGCGGCGAATTGAATTTCAGCGCCCCGCGGACCGGGGTCTGGAAGGGGATGGCGATTTATCAGGCGCCAAACCTGACATCAGGCGTGGACATCTCCGATGCCGGCAATTCGCCGACCTGGAACATTACCGGCATCGTCTATCTGCCGAACGCCAGCGTCACCTTCAGTGGCGCGATCAACAAGGCCGCCACCAACGGCCTCTCCTGTTTCGGCATGGTGGTGGACAATATCAGGATCAATGGCACCGGCCTCATTCTCACTGCCTGCGATCAGGCCGGCGTGGTCTTGCCCTCAAGTACAGTGCCGGGCCGAGCCCAATTGGTGCATTGACCGGCCTCTCCCACCATGGCAGGTGCACGTACTCGCGCCATAATGACCGCCTGTGACAATTGGCCTTTATTCCAGTAAACTTTGTTCATCGAGTGTCCACAACAGGGCTGGGCGGAATGAAGGGCTGGATGCTGCGGGCATTGCGCCGCGCCGTACGCCGGTCGCATGCGGCTGTTGGCGACCGCTCCGGTAATATTTCCCTTGTCGCAGCCGTGTGCCTGCCCGTTTTCCTGTCTGTCCTTGGACTGAGCTTCGAGGTCGCTCAGTGGTACATGACACAGCGCGCCATGCAGAACGCTGCCGATTCCGCTTCCGTATCCGCCGCCATGAGCGGCGGCGCCAATTTCGACATCGAAGCCAGGGCTGTCGCGGCGCAGTACGGCTACATCCATGGAATCGATCATGTCAGTGTGGACGTCACCGACGGCACGCCCTGCCCCTCCGGCGCCGGAACCTGCTATCAGGTCACCATCACCAAGCCGGTGCCGCTCTACCTCATGCAGCTGATCGGGTACCAGGGCAACGTCACCATCAACGGCACCCATATGGTTGCCCTGTCCAGCGGCGCGACTGCCGAACAAAGCCTGGAAAAACGGGAATATTGCATTCTTACGCTGGCGGGACTGCCGGGCCACAGCAATACCGAAGGCTTCCGCTGCAACGGCTGTCCCAAGGCCGACCTGACCGGCTGCAACATCATGTCGAACAACACGGCTACCTGTAACGGCCATACCACGCTGGCCGACGTGGGAGACGCGCATGGCAACAACAATGGCTGCGGAATCGAACAGAACTCGAACCAGACGCAAGTGATTGACCCCTACGACCAGCTGGCGGCACATATTCCGGCTGACCCATGCGGCAGCATCTATCCGCAAAGCCCCGCCAGAAGGAGCGATCCGGACCTTCCCCCTTCAAATCAATGGTCGGGCGCGAAAGTGGTCAACGGCAACGTATCCATCTGCGGCGACCTCGAACTGACCGGCGATGTCGATGTCACCAACTCGTCGGGCGACGGCGGTGTGTTGATCATCTGGAACGGCAAGCTGGACATCGGCAACTTCCGGCTGCGAACCGTCAGCGGCTATCTGACAATCGTCTTCGCCGGCGTCAATGGTGTCTACGCCCATGCGCCGGCAGGTGACGGCACGTTGGATTTCAGCGCGCCAATCAGCGGCAACTGGTCGGGCATGGCCATCTACCAGGCGCCCAACCTGACCTCCGGCGTGGACATCACCGAAGCCGGCAACCGGCCAACATGGAACCTGACGGGCATGGTCTATGTGCCCCATGCCAGCGTCACGCTGAGTGGGGCGGTGAACAAGTCGGCCACTAATGGAGCCTCCTGTTTCGGCATGGTTGTCGACAACATCCGGGTTAATGGCACTGGCCTCAGCCTGAACTCATGCGATGCCGCGGGTCTCGAGTTGCCATTCAGGCATGTGCCTGGAAGAGGGAAATTGGTCCATTAGCCAAAAAATGCGGCAAAATTAATATTGATTATTAATAAGGCCTTAGGAGCAATGCAATCTTCGCGCCTCGCACTGCCCGAAATCATGTCATTCTAGGCATCACAGGAATATGAATATGCAACTGCTTCGAATTCAAGGTATTAATGTACCCGTCATCATGCCAGAGCGCTGCCTTGGCGATAAAGGTTCAGGAAATGGTCCGCCCAAGTAAGGTTCACATTCAAAACGCCGAAGGCGCCTCCGGGCGCCGCGGCGGGCTCGCGTTCTTGCGCGATCGCCGGGCCAATATCGCGATCATCGTAGGCCTGTCCCTGCCCGTGCTGCTGGCCACGTTCGGTCTCGCATTCGAAATCGGCCAGTGGTACATGAACAAGTGGCGCATGCAGAATGCTGCGGATTCCGCGGTGATCGCTGCCGTCAACAACAGCAGCAATTATGTGACGGAAGCGCGGGCTGTCACCGCCCAGTATGGCTACATCCACGGCGCCGACAACGTGACCGTGGCCGTCACCAATACCGCCACCTGCCCCACCGGCAGCAACGACTGCTACCAGGTGACGATCGACAAGCCCACGGACCTTTACCTGAGCCCCATGGTGGGTTTTCAGGGCAGCACGGTGGTCAACGGCAAGAAGATGCAGAACCTGAGTTCGGCCGCCATGGCGAGGCAGGCCGCCACGCCGCGGGAATATTGCATTCTGGCGCTGGCGGGAAGCGGGGTCTCCAATGGCATCCGCACCAACGGCGCGCCGCAGGCCACGATGCCGGGCTGCGACATCATGTCCAATACCAATGCGACCTGTAACGGCCATAACCTGAACGTGGATATCGGCGACGCGGCGGGGACGAACAGCGGGTGCGGGGCCGAGCAGAACTCGAACATGCCGGTCGTCGCCGACCCCTATTCGGGCCTCGCGGCCAACATTCCCGCGAACACCTGCACGGCCGCGCAAGTGACCGCTGGCGTCACCTGGTCATCGAACCAGACCTTGAGCGGCAATGTCGCCATTTGCGGCGACCTGAAACTGCTCGCCAATGTGACCGTCAGCGCCCCCACCAATGCCGTGCTGATCATTTACAACGGCGCTCTGAACCTCAACGGATTCACGCTGCAGGCGACGAGCGGATCCGGAATGACGCTTGTGTTCGCGGGCGACAACGGCAGCTATACCCATGCCCCGATCGGCAACGGCATGCTGGACTTCGCGGCGCCGACGACCGGCGCCTGGAAGGGAATGGCCATCTACCAGGCGCCCAATCTGACCAGCGGGGTGGACATTTCCGAGGCCGGCAACACACCCGCATGGAAGATCACCGGCATGGCCTACCTGCCAAACGCCGCTGTTACGCTGAAGGGCATCGTCAACAAGGCCAGTTATGGTGCATCCTGCTTCGGCCTCGTGGTTGACTCGCTGCTGTTCGCCGGCACCAGCGCGATCCTGGCACACGGCGAATGCTCCCTGGCAGGGCTCGACCTGCCCTACAACACAGTCCTGTCTCGCGCCGCACTGGTAAACTGAAGGAATGGCGCTTGATGCTTGTTGACCTGCGTTTGAACACCCGCATGACGGCATGGGCCGGGCAGATGCTTCGGTTTGGCCGCGATCGGCGCGGCGCCGCAACCATCGAGGTCGCATTGACGACCCTGTTCATGGCCTATTCGGTCATGAACGTTGCCGACATCTCGATCTACGCCTATACGCGCATGCAGGTCCAGAATGCCGCCCAGATGGGCGCCCAGGCCGTCTACGAGGCCTGCGACAGCAAAAAGCTGCCCGCGACAAGCAAGTGCGCCGGCATGAACGCGGCGGTGACGCGCGGCATCCAGAGCACGGCGCTGGGAACCAGCGTCACCCTGAAAAGCGGCTCGCCTGCGGAAGGGTATTACTGCATCAATTCGTCGAACAACCTGCAATATATGAGTTCCTATTCCAACAAGCCCGCCGATTGTTCCGGTGCGGGTATGCCCGGCCTGAAGCCCGGCGACTACATCAAGGTCGAAACGACCTACACCTACTCTCCCTTGTTTCCCGGCAACACGACAGTCGGCAGCCTGATGACGACGCCCATCACGGCGACCGCGCTGGTTCGCCTTCAGTAAGCCATGAAAACCACCAGACGAAATACCGACATTGCCGACAGCAGCGGCGCGGCCGCCGTCGAGTTTGCGCTCGTTCTGCCCATGTTCCTGACCCTGCTGATCGGTGGCTTTTTCGCCGCCTTCCTTCTGTTCACCGCCGGCGGCCTGCATTTCGCCGTGGAGCGGGCGGCGCGGTGCGCCAAGGTGCAGACATCCGTGTGCAGTTCCGCCGGCGCCACCGAAGCCTATGCCCAGACGCAGTTCGCCGGCTACGGCGTGACGCCCACCTTCACGGCGGTGTCCACAACCTGCGGCCAGCAGGTGAGCGGATCGGCGACGTTCTCCATGAACTTTTTTGTCAAGACGGTCAGCGTGCCGTTGACGGCAACCGCCTGCTATCCCTGACACGCGGCCCGCGCGCCCAACGCTTTTGCTCCGCCGGAACCAGCGATCCGCCGGTATCGCCGATGCCGCGAGGGCCGGCAAATTCGGCCATGGTGGTCCCGGTGGTCGTCGAGAGGCTGTCCCCGCCGTCCCGAAAGTTCTTGGAACTTGCCGCCTCGCTCTCCGATGATGGAGCCCTCATCAACGACTGGCCGGTGGAAGATTCATGCCACATTTCGTCACCCTGCTGGGCAGCCTGCGCAAGGGCTCCTACAACAACATCATCGCCGGCGCCCTGCCGGCACTGGCGCCCGAGGGGGTTACCATCACCGCGCTGGGATCCGTCGGCGCGGTGCCGCACTATGACGCCGATGTGCAGGCGCAAGGCTGGCCCCAGGCCGTAACCGCCATGGCCGGCGCCATTCGCGCCGCCGACGGGATCATCATCGTCTCGCCCGAATACAATTATTCGGTCCCAGGCGTGCTCAAGAACGCGATCGACTGGTTGTCGCGCCTGCCGGAGCAGCCGTTCAAACACAAGCCGGTGCTGATCCAGAGCGCCTCGCCCGGCGCCATGGGCGGCGCCCGGATGCAGTATCATCTGCGCCAGAGTCTGGTGTTCCTCGACGCCCGGGTATTCAACGTGCCGGAGGTCATGGTTGGCGCCGTCCACAACAAGGTCAATGAACCGGCGGGCGAATTGATCGACCAGGGCACGCGCGACTTCATCGCCAAACAGCTGACGGCGTTCGCCACTTTCGCCCAGGCCTGACATGGACAGGTGAAATGGAACACCGCAGCCTCGAGGAAACACGCGACACGCTGGCCCAGCGACTGGCCGAGTTGCGCGACTCCATCAGCGCCACCGCCGACAGCCGCGCGCCGGTCGAACTCGACCAGGCGTCGGTAGGCCGGCTTTCGCGGATGGATGCGCTCCAGGGCCAGGCCATGGCCATGGCGTCAGCACGCCGGCGAGACGATGAAATCCGCCGGATCGAGGCAGCGCTGTCACGGATCGATACCGATGAATATGGCTACTGTCTTCGTTGCGGCGACGAAATCGCCGCGGAACGGCTTGCCGCCGACCTGGCCGCCGCCCTGTGCATCGGCTGCGTCTCGGAGACCGGGAAGCGTTAACCCGTTGACCACGGGCGCATGCTCACGAAGTCGTGCGCCAATTATATTTTCATTTTTATGGAAATTGCGCTAATCATTGCCATGGGGTTACAGGCTGTAATTATTGCGGGCATGTTTCTATGACCATCAAAGCCAATCTGCTGGCAGCGATCATCGGGATCGGTGCGCTCCTTGCCGCCGCCGCGCCGGCCAGCGCGCTCTATGATCCGACCATTCCCGGCCTCCAGTTTACCGGGCTGACCTATTCGGCGCCTTACGGCGGCCCGCACCGGGCCACGGTCGAAAGCGATATCGAATCGCTGATCTCCGGCGACGCCTATTTCGTCGGACGAGTTAACAATAATATGGTTCAGGAAGTGGCCGGCAGCGGCAGTCCATATTTCGCGAATAGTCTGGACGGACTGTGTATCGATACCGGTTGCACCAGTGGCACCTGGTCGTTCGATCCCGGTCCGAGCAATTTCCTGATCGCATTCGTCGAGATTTCCACCGCCGGTATAAGCCGTCTGTATGAGGTGGTCGATTACGCCCTGCTGGGAAGCTGGAACACCAACGCGCTGTCGATCGAGCCCGAGCCTATCCACCGCGTGTCGCACATGGACTTCTATGCCGTGCTCGCCGAAACCGCAGGCAGCGTGCCGGAACCCGGCGTCATCGTCCTGCTTGGCCTTGGCGTGGCGGGCATCGCCGGCGCACGCTGGCGCCGCAGGACGCGCCCTTAGCCCCAGGCTATTCACGGCCCGGCCGCCAGCGGTCCGCAACCGCGGCGCCGCGCTTGTTGGAGGCCGGCCGAATGTCCCATCCCCCTAGGTAATGTCACTCAGGCGATGACATGCGCCGCCGCCGCCATTGGCCGGACATATTCCCGGCCAATGCGATATGTCGCATAGGACGGCGCGCGCCCGTCACCGGCAATAAAGGCCACACGGTCAATGTCGGCCATGGGTGGATGGCTCGGCCCCTAGATATGTCGACACCTTGCCCCTAAGATCGCCTGCCGCGCCAATACCAACGAGGAAGTGACACGCCATGGAATTTACGCAGAGTGCAAGAAGCTTGGAATTCAAAGCCAGAGTGGTAGATTTCATGGATACCCATATCTACCCGGTGAACAAGCGCTATCTGGAAATCGCCCACAGCGATCGCCGCAACGATCCTGAAGCGTTGGCCTTTATCGACGACCTGCGCGCTCAGGCCAAGGAACTGGGTTTATGGAACCTGTTCTTTCCCCACCTGCGGGACGATGAACCTGGCACCGGGCTGACTAATTTCGAGTTCGCACCCATTGCCGAAGAGATGGCCAAGCTTCCCTGGGCCTCTCAGGTGTTCAACTGTAATGCTCCCGTCACGGGCAACATGGAGTTGCTCGGCGCGGCGGCCAACGAGGCGCAACGGAAAAAGTGGCTGCGGCCCCTGCTGGAAGGGGATTGCTATTCCTGTTTCGCTGCCACGGAACCGGAGGTAGCCTCGTCCGACGCCACCAATTACCAGACCACTATCGTGCGCGATGGCGATGAGTACGTGGTGAATGGCCGCAAGTGGTTCATTTCCCTGTCCATGCATCCGAAGTGCCGCTTCATGATCCTGATGGGCAAGACCAACCCGGAAAATCCCAACCGCCACAAGCAGCACGGCGTCATCATTATTCCGCTGGATACCCCCGGCGTTCAGATCCTGCAGGATACAACAGTGATGAACGCCTATCACATTGGCGGGCATCCCGAGATTCTTCTGGAAAACGTGCGCGTGCCTGCTGAAAACCTGCTGGGCGAACCGGGCGAAGGCTTCGCAATCATGCAGAAGCGCATGGGGCCTGGCCGCATCCACTACGGCATGCGTTGCGTGGGTATGGCCGAGGTGGCCCTCGGCCTGCTGATGTCCCGGGCCAAGGAACGCGTTGCCTTCGGCAAACACCTGCATGAACACGGCAGTGTGGCCAACGATATCGGCCGCTCCAGGATCGAGATCGACCAGGCCAGGCTCCTGTGCATGCACACGGCCAAGGCGCTGGATGAAAAGGGTGTCAAAGGCGCCCGCAAGGAAATCGCCATGCTCAAGATCGTCGGCACCGAACTGCTGCAGAATGTTTCCGAGCGCGCCCTGCGCGTGCACGGTGCCATGGGCGTATCCAACCAGACTCCACTGGCTTCCCTGCTTGGGCTGGGCATGCACTTGAGCATTGCCGATGGTCCCAGTGAAGTGCATTTGCCGGGTATCGCGAAAATGGAACTGCGCAACCACGATCCCGCTGATTTCCAAAAGTTCTACGATATTCCCAACAGGACTCGCGTTTAGGGGACATTTGGCTGATCCGATTTGGGAATTGCCGTTCGTGCCGATAGTACGAACGGCAATTCCCGGAAAGCGCCGCCGGTGTTCCCCGTCAGCGCTATGGCCCGGATTTGAGGGTGCGATTCAAGGAGGATTTAGGTCCCGTCGCCGTGACGAAGGAACGAAAATGAGACCTAAACCTCAAGCCAAGACGCCCGCAAGACAGGTGTGAAGACACACACCTGTTACCGGAGCGCCCCAGATCAAGGCCTCCGGAGCATCTACAACGCCTTCAGACTGTCCAGGTCCAGCCGGTAGGTCTCGTCGGCGTCGTAACCGTAATCACTGGCGCTGAACCGCCGGCCGTGCTGGTCGAGCCAGTGGGTCCCTTCGCATAGCGTCATCGTGGCCTCGTAATCCTCGCGGCCCTTCAGTCCATGCACGGTTCCACGATGGGTTGGCGTCGGCGCGGCCGTGGCGTCGTTCGCCTTTGCGACCTTGGCGACCCTGGCAACCTTCGGCGCCTTGGGGGCATCGGAGGCCTTCGCAGGCTTGGGTGCGGGTGTGCGCTCTGCAACGGGCGGCGCAACGTGGCGCGCCTCCAGCGCCTCCACCAGCCGCATGATGGTGCCCTTGAGAGCCACCGGGGGCAGCCACACCTCATCCCTGACATATCCCTTGGCTCGGTCGATGACTTCCTCCAGGGTCGGCTGAACCTCCGTGCCCTGTAGGCGAGCCATCCGGCGGTGGTAGGGGTCACGATCCTTGGATATGGGCGTCTTGCGCATCATTCCGGTCTGCTCTGTGATTTGAAGTGGGGTAACGCCTGACAGGTGACCTTGTGCCGCGGCCAACGTCCACGGCGGACGTACCTACATCGGGTTGGCATGTTCCGGATTGCCGTGGCGGTCAAGGTCGGGCAACCGGGCGCAACCAGGCGGCGGCGCGGCTCGCGGGGATCGACCTGGGTTTGCTGAAGCCCCACCCGCGATACCTCCACACGGATGTGGGGACGTGAAGACGCTGGGAACCTGCCTTCTGGAGGCGAATGGAGAGGGGATTGTTTGCGGCGTGGGTATCTCGTGGGTACCGAGACAAAACCGCATCAGAAGGCACGGCGCCTGACTGACTGAAATCTTGGTGGGCATGCAAGGACTCGAACCTTGGACCCGCTGATTAAGAGTCAGCTGCTCTACCACCTGAGCTACATGCCCTCACCAAGGAGGCGGCTTATACAAAAATGACTGTGCCGTGTCGACTAGGAAAACGCAGAAAAGACGGCACGATCACAGCACCGTTCCCTGCCGTGCCAGCGGCGTGGTTCCCTGGCGCGACAGAACCACGTTCCGATGCACATAGACGTTCATCAGCAGGCCCATGCCGATCAGCAGGGTCATCATGGCCGAGCCGCCATAGGACACCAGCGGCAGCGGCACGCCCACCACGGGAATAAGCCCCATGACCATGGCGATGTTGATGAAGGCATAGAGGAAAAACGTGGTGGTGACGCCCACCGCCATCAGCCGCGCGAAATGATTGCGTGCCGACAGGGCGATCAGGAAGCCGTAGCCGATCAGGACTGCATAGAGGGTCACCAGCGTCACGCCGCCAACGAAGCCGAATTCCTCGGCAAGGGCGGTGAAGATGAAATCGGTCTGCTTTTCGGGCAGGAAATCCAGGTGCGACTGGGTGCCCTGCATGAACCCCTTGCCGCTCACGCCGCCCGACCCCAGCGCGATCTTCGACTGCTGGATGTGATACCCGGTGCCCAGCGGGTCGCTGTCCGGATCGAGGAACGTGAACACCCGGTCTCGCTGGTAATCGTGAAGCTGATAGAAGCCGCCCACGGCGGCCGCCACCGCAAGGACGGCGCCCACGAAGAAGACCTTTCGCGGCACCCCCGCCACGAACAGCAGCGTCGCGCCGGCGGCGGCGATCAGGATCATCGTGCCCAGGTCCGGCTGCAGCACCACGAGCACCGAGGGCATGCCGATCAACAGCGCCGGCGTGATCAGCGACTTCATCTTCCTGACCTCCTCGAGGGTCAGGCCGTGATAGTAGCGGGCCAACGCCATCACCAGGCCGATCTTCATGATCTCCGATGGCTGCAAGCGCACGAAACCAAGATCCAGCCACCGCTGCGCCCCGCCGCCGATATCGCCGATGATCTCCACCGCGATCAGCATGAGGAGACCGACGCCATAGACTGCGTAGGACAACTTCCACCACCATTTGATGTGCACCAGCGCGATCGCGACCATGCAGGCAAAACCTGCGGCGAACACCACCATCTGGCGTCCCGCCAGCTTGCCGAAATCGCCCGAGGACACCGAATAGAGCATGGCGAAGCCGATGCCGGCGATGCACAGCAAGACGATCAGCATGCTGCCGTGCAGGTCCATCAGCTTGGACACCAGCAACCGGTAGCGATCGCGGGCGGCGCGCGCGTCAGCCATGGTCATCCTCGCCATGGCCGTGATCGCCGTGACCGTGTTGGCCGTGGCCGTCCGTGCGCAGCTCGTGCAATGCCGCCTCGGCCAGCATTGGCCGGCCGCCGGTCAGGCCGCAGGGGTCGCGAATGAATGCCTCGCGCATGATGTCGCGGGCGATGGGCGCCGCCACCGCGGACCCGCCGCCGCCATGCTCGACGATGATGGAGATCGCATAGGCCGGGTCATCGATGGGCCCCCAGGCGACGAACAGCGCGTGGTCGCGTTCCTCCCACGGACGGCTTTCGTTCTTGGGCACGCCGCCCGCACGCATGGCGGCGCTGATCGCCCGAACCTGCGATGTACCGGTCTTGCCGGCGAGTCCCCTGGGCCAGTCGCGGATGCGCGATCGCCCGGCGGTACCGCGCCCGCCTTCGGTCACCGCGATCATGCCGTCCTGGGCAACCTTCAGCACCTCCGGCGTGACGCCCACGGGCGGGAAATTGTCGGCCGCGCGCCCCGGCCTGGCGTTGCTTCTGAGCAAGGTCGGCGTCACCGCGTAGCCGCCATTGGCGATCCGCGCCGTCATCACCGCAAGCTGCAGCGGCGTGGCCAGCATATAGCCCTGACCGATCGACACGCTCAGCGTCTCGCCGTCATGCCACTTGCGGTCGCGCTTGCGGGTTCTCTTCCAGGCCCGGGTCGGCACGAGGCCTTCCTGCTCGTCATCGATCTCGATGCCGAGTCTTTCGCCGAGGCCGAAGCTCCGCGCCATGCGCGCGATGGTGTCCACGTCCATGCGCCGGGCCAACTCGTAGAAATAGACATCGCAGGACTGCTCCTGCGCGCTCACCATGTTCACCGAACCGTGGCCGCCGCGCTTCCAGCAATGGAACGTGCGTCCGCCGAAGCGCATGGAGCCCGGGCAGAACACGGTATCCTGCGGATTGATCAGCCCCGCTTCCAGCGCCGCCATGGCGACAACGGGCTTGAACGTGGACCCCGGCGGGTATTGTCCCTGCACGGTCTTGTTCATCAGCGGCTTGCGCTCGTCGGCCAGCAGCGCCTTCCAGACATCGGTCCTGATCCCGAAGTTGAAGTCGTTGGGATCGAAGGCCGGCGCCGACGCCAGGGTCACCACTTCGCCGGAATGGACGTTCATCACCACGACGGCGGCGCTCTGGTCCGCCAGACGCTGCATGGCAAAGCGTTGCAGGTCGGCGTCGATCGTGGTGACGAGATCCTGGCCGGCCTTGCCGTCGTCACGGGTCAATTCGCGGACCTCCCGGCCCAGCGCATTCACCTCGACCCGCCGCAGGCCAGGTACGCCACGAAGAACCTTGTCGTGATGGCGCTCGAGCCCGCGCTTGCCGATGCGGAACTCCGGCAGCATGTAGAGCGGATCGTCGGGCAACCGCGCCAGTTCCTTGTCGGTGATCTGCCCCACATAGCCGGACAGATGCGCGAACTCGGCGGGATAGGGATAGAACCGGCTGCGGCCCGCGTCCGGCTGCACGCCGGGCAGTTCCGGGGCAATGCCGTTCACCAGGGCGAATTCCTCCCAGGTCAGGTTATCCGACACCGTCACCGGCAGAAACCGGCGCGACCGCGCCGCCAGGCGCATCACCGCCTCGATCTTCTGCGGCGGCAGCGGAATGATGCCGGCAAGCTGTCTCAGCGTGGCCTCGAAGTCGCCGGCCTGTTCCGGAATGACCGAGACCCGGTAGTTGAGCTGGTTGTTGGCGATCTCCATGCCGTGCCGGTCCAGGATGCGGCCGCGCAGCGGACTGATCAGCCGCAGGTCGACGCGGTTTTCCTCGGCCAGCAGCTTGTACTGGTCGGCGTTGACGATCTGCAGGTGCACCATCCGCCCGACCAGGGTCAGCAGGCCCAGCGCCTGCGCGCCGCCCAGGATCATGGCCCGGCGGCTGAGTTTGCGGTAGCGCTCGCCCTTGATGTCCATCTCAGGCGTGCTCGTACATCAGCTTGTCGACCTGACGGAAACCGATCGCCAGCGGCACATAGGCAGCGGTGCCCAGGCCCCAATGGGCGATGAACGGCCATACCGAGAACCAATGGTTCCACCACAGGCCGGCGAGCATCCAGGCGAGCATGGTCAGCGCGGCCGAAATAAGCGCGAAGCCCAGCCAGCCAACCGCGAAAGGCTGGGTCAGCAACACCTGCCGCTGGTTCTCGATCACACCCCGCGTCACCACCAGCAGAAGCGCCATCAGACCGAGCGGCCCGCCCACCAGGATGTCCTGCCACAGGCCGATGGCGAAGGCGGCGGCCAGCGGCATGGCTTCCGGCCGGTACAGCGTCCAGTAATAGACCAGCGGCAGGGTCAGCGACGGCATGATGACACTGAACTCGGGCGAGCCATATGGCACGAAGGACAGCACGGCCAGCAACATCCCCAGAACAAAGGGAACGCCGGTGCGGATGGCGACGATTGCCCGTTGCAGGGTCGCGGTCATCGATTGCCTCCTGCCGCTGGTGGCGGCGTCTCGCCAGGCGGTTCTTCCGGCGCGGGATCGGCGGGCTCCAGTGCCGGTTCCGGGCCACCTTCATCGGGCGGCGGCGCCCCGGAGGGCGCCGGCGCCCGCCGTATCGTGGTCAGCGGCGGGCTGGGCAGCACGGGCTCCGGCATTGTCGCGATACCCATCGGTGGCTCGATGCCGCCGGTCTCCGCCGCGAGCGCCGGCCCCGGCAGGAGGCCGTCGAGCGGCTGCGCGACCGGGCTCTGCTCTGGCTTCTCGAGCGGTTCGTAGGCCATGACGTTGACGTAATCAAGGCGCGACAGATCGGCGGTCAGATTCACCCGGACGGTCGACCCCTCGACGAAATCGACCACGCCGACGGCAAGCTTTGGCGGAAAGATACCGCCGTCACCCGAGGTGAACACCTCGTCACCGACCCGGGCCGACGACTGCATCGGCAGATAGGCCAGCTTGGGCCTGTCGCTGTTGTCGCCCACCAGGATCGCCCGGTCGCCGGTGCGGCGGATGAACACAGGGATACGGCTGTTCAGGTCGGTCAGCAGCAGCGCCCGCGACGATTGGCGCCCCACGGTGACAATGCGGCCGACCACGCCCGACTGGTCCATCACCGGCTGAAACTTGCTGATGCCCTTGCCCACGCCTGCATCGAGCAGGATGGCGCGCACGAACGGGCCGCCGGGGTCACTGACAACGCGGGCGGAAATGGCCGGGATGTCGATATCCTCGCTCACCCGCATCAGCGCGCGAAGCTGCGCGTTCTCGTCGTCGAGCCGCATGGCGACGTTACGCCAGCGCCTCAGGCGCTCGTTCTCCTCTCGAAGCGCCTCGACCTTGGCCGCGCCGTTCAGCGTGTCCGTGAGCGCCACCCCAAGCCCGCGCACGGCGGTGACCGGCTCGCCCAGCACGTCGACCACCGGCGCGGCGACGTCGATCAGCACGCCCTGCACCCGCTCATTGAGCGTGGGATAAACCTTGGAAACGATCAGCAACCCGAACGACACCGCCACGAAGATGGCAAACGGAAGCCGCGGCGCCAAACCGCGCTCCGGATTCGTCGTGCGCGCCGTACGGCCGCCTGACCGTCTCACGGGCTGCATCTCCCAGTTGAACGCGCGGAAGGCGGCGCCTGGCGCCGCCGTGGCCGTCCGCTAGATTCCCTAATAACCCCGGAGCAGGACGGCTTGCAACAGGTTGTCCTCGAGCGACTTGCCCGTGCCGAGCGCGACGCAGGACAGCGGGTCCTCGGCGCGCGTCACCGGCAGGCCGGTCGCATCACGGATCACCTGGTCGATCTCGCCCAGCAGGCTGCCGCCGCCGGTCAGCACGATGCCCCGGTCGACGATGTCGGCGGCAAGCTCCGGCGCCGTGTGCTCCAGCGCCACCTTCACCGCGTCGACGATGGCGGCCACCGGCTCGGCCAGCGCTTCGGCGATCTGCACCTGGTTGATGATGATTTCCTTGGGCACGCCGTGCATGAGATCGCGGCCCTTGAGCTGGATCTCGGCGCCGATGCCATTGGTCGGCGACTGCGCTGTGCCGATCTCCTTCTTGATCCGCTCGGCGCTGGCCTCGCCGATCAGCAGATTATGGTTGCGGCGGATATAGGCGATGATCGCCTCGTCCATCTTGTCGCCGCCGACGCGCACCGACCGCGCATAGACGATGCCGCCCAGCGAGATCACCGCCACCTCGGTGGTGCCGCCACCGATGTCGACGACCATGGACCCGGTCGGCTCGGTCACCGGAAGCCCGGCGCCGATGGCGGCGGCCATGGGTTCCTCGATCAGGAAAACCCGGCGCGCGCCCGCGGCCTCGGCGGATTCCTGAATGGCGCGGCGCTCAACCGGCGTCGAACCCGACGGCACGCAGATCACCACCTGCGGGCTGGCGAAGGAACGGTGGTTATGCACCTTGCGGATGAAATGCTTGATCATTTCCTCGGCGACCTCGAAGTCGGCGATGACGCCGTCGCGGAGCGGCCGGATGGCGGCAATGTTGCCGGGCGTCCGGCCCAGCATGGCCTTGGCCTCGTTGCCGACGGCCAGCACCTGCTTGCGGCCGTGGGGGTCCAGGATGGCGACCACCGACGGCTCATTGAGCACGATGCCGCGTCCCTTCACATAGACGAGGGTGTTTGCAGTGCCGAGATCGATGGCCATGTCGTTTGAAAACAGGCCAAGCAGACGTGAGAACATTAAGACCTATGCCTTGTTCTTTTGCGGGAGTTGCCCCATCACTCGCGGGTTGATGTTTTGCCCTTGAGGGTCGCCATCAGGCGAATCAGCCTTCGATTGCGAGACTTTACACCATTTTCCTCAGAGGGGATTTGATAAATCCGGCCTCTGGAGAGGTATGGATGCTCACCCCGTCAGGTGAAACGGACCCACCCCTCCACGGGTCCGTTTCCAGCGCAGCCGGGGGTTTACCGAATTCAGGGGACCGGAGCAAGAGGGAAAGCCGCGCTGCCGCACGCTTCTCCGCGTGGCGCGCCATGCTAGACTGCGGCTGCCGGGAGGTGCACCGCCTGTCTATTGCGACACCACAACTGGATACCGCCAGACTTTTCCTGCGCCCGCTCGAGATGGCGGACGCAGCAGCGGTCCAGCGTGTCTTCCCACAATGGGAAATCGTCCGCTACCTGGCCAGCCACATTCCTTGGCCCTACCCTGCCGATGCGGCCCTGACCTATTTCCGCGACCGCGCGCTGCCGGCCATAGAGCGCGGGATCGAATGGCACTGGAGCATCCGCCCCAAATCGGCGCCTGACCGGCTGATCGGCATGATCAGCCTGATGTCCAGGCCGGATGAAAACCGAGGCTTCTGGCTGGATCCGGCATGGCAAGGCCGGGGCCTGATGACCGAGGCCTGCGAGGCCGTCACCGAGTTCTGGTTCGATGTCCTGGGCTATACGGTACTGCGCGCTCCCAAGGCCGCAGCCAACACGCCGTCACGGCGCATCTCGGCGCGCGGCGGCATGCGGGTCATCGCCGTCGACGAGCGCGATTACGTCTCGGGCCGGCTTCGCACCGAACTGTGGGAGATCACCCGCGACGAGTGGCTGGCCAGGCGGCGTTAGGCGTGCGGCAACCGCGCATCTGATTAAGTGTCCAGGGTGATGCGCAGCCGCTCCGGCGCGCCGCCAACCCGCTCGAACTCCAGGATCAGGGAACGGTCGGCCCCGGTCGCTGTCACCCTGAAATCAAGATGCGTTTCCGCGCGGGCGGCGCCGCCCGCGCTGGACAGGGCAAGACCGGCGCGGAACAGCACTTCCTCGAGAACCGAGCGGCCCCAGGCCTCCAGATCGGCAATACCGCCAACGTCCGTCATCGTCATCCTCCGAAACTGTCCAGTGCCTGATGGTCGTCGATCGCCGCGCAGATGCGCTCAATCATGGCGAGCGACATGTGCTCGGGCTGCATGTCGGGCAGCATGGGCGGCGGACACAGGGTGGGAGTCCACATCAATAGCGCCGTGAAGGTCTGCTGGCGGTAGGCGCGCATCGCATCCTCGCGGCCGATGTCGATGCCGAAGCCCTCGAGCACCCGCCGCAGATAGCGGCCGAGCAGCTCATGCTCCCAGGCCCGCCGGTTCTCGACCGACAGCGCCGCCGTCAGCATATAGGCCACGTCCCGCGCCCACAGGCCCCGGCACACCCGCGCCCAGTCGCTCAGCCCCATGCGGCCATCGCCGGTCACGTACCAGTTGCCCAAATGCACGTCCGAATGGATCACGGTGCGCGGCTGATCCGCATGGGCGGCCGCCGCCCGCATCGCCGCGGGCCAGATCTCGCCGCGCCGCGCCATCAGCCGCGCCGGGATGACCGGCGCGGCCTTGGTCAGCGCCTGCTCATGCCCATCCTGGATGCCGCTGCGCCGCCCTGCCTCGAAAAATGCCTCATAGGTGTTGAGCCACGCCAGCGCATCCGTCGCCGCCGCCTGCCGCAGCGACCCGTGCAGCGCGGCAAGGCTGTCGATCATGCCCTCGGCCTGCGCCCGGCCGATGACTGTATCGGCCTGGCAGAAGCTGGCGTCCCGCGTGACCGTGAGATCGTCGAACAGATGCAGCGACCGGCCTGAATCCGCATCGCGCCCGGAATAGCGGCAGACCGGCGCCTCGATGTCGAGCGCCGGCCGGACCTCCATGAGAAACCGCCCTTCCGACGGCGCGGCCATGCCCGCCGAAAGCCGTGTCGCCAGGGTCGGCGTCGACTTGGCGAACAGCCGCGTCGGCAGCAATGCCGCGATGCCCGCTTCGTTCCAGTCCACCCGGATGCCGCGCCGGACGCTGGAGCCGTCGTCGCCGCCGACGATCCGTACCTGCTCGGCCCGGGCGCCGGGCGCCGCGTCCGCGAACATCGCGGTCACCCAGGGCGCGGTGATCGCCTCGGCATGAAACGGCACCGAGCCCGGCGCCGCCTCGGGCCGCACCATCAGATCCCACAGCGCATGCGCCGCGATCCGCGCCCGCGTGCGAAGCTGCCTCGCCGAAGCCTGTGGCTCCATTCCGCCGCACCCCGTTTCGTTGGCTCAAGCCTACCAACGTCTCGGGAAGGGCGCACCTAGAGTCCGCCAACGGCCCTGATTGTGGTAAAAGGCAAGAATGACGGCGTTCACGGAACTCTAATTCGCGGCATTGGCCTCCATTTTCTCGGAGACGCCGGAACTCATGTTGCCGCTTAAACAGCAACTGGCTGTCGCCTCCGTCATCGAACGCGAGAACAGCGGTTGCGGCTTTTTCACTACTATGGTCGTTTCGCCAGATGCTCGCCCAGTAAGCGGCCCGAGGGTGCTGGGAAATGAGACACACGCCCGCGTTATCGGTCTGGAACATGGCCTAGGCTGTGTGCTCTTCCTGGAAGACGGAAGGCTGCACATGCTCGAAGGCTTCGCGTTCGAAACCACTGGCTCCATAGACCTCGCCACCGTCAGTTTCGAGGTCTACAGGGAATCGGTCCAGCACGCCGATTAGATGTCTTTTATTCACCCCGAACGGTCAGACTGCATCCGACCCAGGCTGTGTGAGAACGCGTTTTCACACAGCCTGGGTCCATTGCGGTCCTTTACAGAATTGCGCATCATCCACCAAAGGCAGGGGAGGTTCATTGAGCACTTCGGGTCGAATAGGAACATGCGCCTGCGGACAGCTCCATGCGCACTGCGAAGGAGAGCCGATCAAGATTTCTTTGTGTCATTGCGTGGAGTGTCAGAAGCGGACAGGCAGTACCTATGGGATCGCTGCATTCTTCTCGGTCGAGAATGTAGACTTAGTGGGCAAGGCACAGTGCTACACACGCTCATCCGACACTGGCTTCGACGTTTCCTTCTATTTCTGCCCTGCTTGCGGCTCGACAGTCTACTGGAAGCCCAGCCGAATGCCTGCTCTAGTTGCTGTAGCAGTTGGCGCGTTCGCCGACCCAACATTCCCAGAGCCCGATCAATCCGTTTACAGCGAGTACCGACATCACTGGGTTCTGACCTGCTAACATACTGACCAGTCGTTCCTCTTTCCGCCCTGACCTGTCAGACAGCTTGCAACCTGTTGCATACATCGCGATGCGCAAATTGCAGTCAGCGCTGGCTATCTCGGCAGCCGATAGACGACGACGTCCCTGTTGCAGGTCGGATCAATGCTGCGTTGATCGAACTCGAGACCAATCTTTTGCATGATCCGCGTGGATGCAACGTTGCCGACCTGACAAATGCTGACAATGTCTTCAACAGCAGCACAGCGAATGCCGAACGCGAGAGCTTCGGCCGCGGCCTCGGTTGCGTATCCCTTGCCCCAATGCGCCTTCCCCAGGCGCCAGCCGATTTCAACGGACGGAAGCAACTCTGGCATGAAGCCTGGACGAGCAAGGCCCGCAAAACCGATGAACTCGTTTGTCTCACGGCGTTCAGCGGCAAAGAGCCCATAGCCATTTTCGTCCCATGCCTTCTCGAAACAAGTGATCAGGCCGGACGCCTGTTCAGGAGTCAGCGTTGCCCCGCTGCCGATAAATTCCATGACGTCGGGGTCGGCACAGAAGGCGGCGAACGGCGCATGGTCTTCGCGCCGCCAGCGGCGAAGAATGAGCCGGTCAGTTTCGAGTTTTTGCTGTTTCATGGCCGACGCCCGGCAAATAGCTTGGCACGTTACGAAACATCAAAACAAAAACCCCCGCTTTTTCAAGCGGGGGTTGGTGTTCAGCGGCTGAGGCCTGACCCTAGTTGCGGGCCTTGTCGACCAGCTTGTTCTTGGCGATCCAGGGCATCATGCCGCGCAGCTTCTCGCCGACTTCCTCGATCTGGTGCTTGGCCTGGTTGCCACGCATGGCCTTGAACATGGGATAGCCGGCCTTGTTCTCGAGCACGAAATCGCGCACGAACCTGCCGTCCTGGATGTCCTTCAGGATGCGCTTCATCTCGGCCTTGGTGTCTTCGTTGATGACCCGCGGACCCGAGACGTAATCGCCATATTCGGCCGTGTTCGAGATCGAGTAGCGCATGTTGGCGATGCCGCCCTCATACATCAGGTCGACGATCAGCTTCACTTCGTGCAGGCACTCGAAATAGGCCATCTCCGGCGCATAGCCCGCCTCGGTCAGCGTCTCGAAGCCGGCCATGATCAGCTGCGACAGGCCGCCGCACAGCACGGCCTGCTCGCCGAACAGGTCGGTTTCGCATTCCTCGCGGAAATTGGTCTCGATCACGCCGGCGCGGCCGCCGCCGATGGCGCTGGCATAGGACAGCGCGATGTCGAGCGCGTTGCCCGACGGGTTCTGGTGGACAGCCACGAGGCAGGGCACGCCGCCGCCGCGCAGATATTCGGAGCGCACCGTGTGGCCCGGGCCCTTCGGCGCGACCATCATCACGTCGATGTCTTCGCGCGGCTCGATCAGCCGGAAATGGATGTTGAGGCCGTGCGCGAACATCAGCGCGGCGCCCGGCTTCATGTTGGCGGCCAGGTCGTCGGCATAGAGCGCGGCCTGGTTCTCGTCAGGCGTCAGCACCATGATGACGTCGGCCCATTTGGCGGCGTCCGACGGGCTCATGACTTTCAGGTTTTCGTTCTCGGCCTTCTTGGCGGTCGCCGAGCCGGGACGCAGCGCCACGGCAACGTCCTTCACGCCGCTGTCGCGCAGGTTGAGCGCGTGGGCATGACCCTGGCTGCCATAACCGACAATGACGACCTTCTTGGTCTTGATGAGATTTACATCCGCGTCGCGGTCGTAATACACCCGCATGGTGGCTTCCCCTGTGGACTGGTACGTTGAATTGATCAGGTGCGCACTGCCTTAACGACGTCGCGGCGCTTGCGCAAGTTTTAGTGCGTTACATGCCGCCGGCGCCGCGCTTGATGGCGACCACGCCGGTGCGCGACACGTCCACCAGGCCAAGCGGCTTCATCAGGTCGACGAACGCGTCGATCTTCTCGGAACTGCCGGTGATTTCGAAGGTAAAGGAATCCGTCGTGGTATCGAGCACGCGCGCCCGGAATGCATCGGCCAGGCGCAGGCTCTCGACACGCGGATCGCCGGTGGCGGCAACCTTGACCAGCGCCATCTCGCGCTCGACCGCCGGGCCTTCCACCGTCAGGTCCGACACCTTGTGCACCGGCACCAGCCGCTCGAGCAGGGCCTTGATCTGCTCGATCACGGCAGGCGTGCCCCGCGTGACCACGGTGATGCGCGACAGGCCCTCGCTGTGGTTCACCTCGGCCACGGTCAGGCTCTCGATGTTGTAGCCACGGCCCGAGAACAGGCCGATGACCCTGGCGAGAACACCGGCTTCGTTGTCGACGAGCACGGCCATGGTGTGCCGCTCTATTGGTTGCTGGGGACGCATGATGCCCTCTTCTCGATGGAGGCTTGAAACTAGACGAGCGCCAGGTCGTCGGCGCGCTCGATACCCGCATCCCTGGAGTTGAGCAGGATCTCGTTATGCGCGGCGCCCGACGGCACCATGGGGAAGCAATTCTCCAGCTTCGCCACCTGGCAATCGACGATGACCGGCTTGCGGATCGACATCATCTCCTCGATGACGCCGTCCACGTCTTCCGGCTTGGTGGCGCGCAGACCGACCCCGTGCATGGCCTCGGCCAGCTTCACGAAGTCGGGTAGCGAATCCGAATAGGAGTGGGAATAGCGGCCCTCAAAACTGATCTGCTGCCACTGGCGCACCATGCCCATATATTCGTTGTTCAGGATGAACACCTTGATCGGGGCGTCGTGCTGCACGGCCGTGCTGAACTCCTGGATGTTCATCATGGTCGAAGCCTCGCCCGCCACATCGATGACCAGCGCGTCCGGATGGGCGATCTGCACGCCCACGGCTGCCGGCAGGCCATAGCCCATCGTGCCCAGGCCGCCGGACGTCATCCAGTGATTCGGCTCGTCGAATCCGAGGAACTGGGCCGCCCACATCTGGTGCTGGCCCACCTCGGTCGTGATGTAGGGCTTCTTGTCCTTGGTCAAGGCGTGCAGCCGCTGCAACGCATATTGCGGCATGATCACGTCCTTGTTCGGCTCGTATTTCAGGCAATCCTTGGCGCGCCACGTGTCGATCTGCGCCCACCAGTCGGCCAGCGCGCCCTTGTCCGGACGATGCACGCCGGCCTTCCAGACCTTGATCATGTCCTCGAGGACGTGGCCCGCGTCGCCGACGATGGCGACATCCACATGGACGTTCTTGTTGATGCTCGACCGGTCGATGTCGACGTGGATTTTCTTCGAATCCGGCGAGAACGCATTGAGCCGGCCGGTAATCCGGTCGTCGAAGCGGGCGCCGATGTTGATCATGACGTCGCAATCATGCATTGCCAGATTGGCTTCGTAGGTGCCGTGCATGCCCAGCATGCCCAGCCACTGCCGGTCGGTCGCCGGGTAAGAGCCCAGGCCCATCAGCGTGCTGGTGATTGGAAAGCCGGTCATGCGCACGAATTCGCGCAGCAGCTGCGAGGCGCCGGGCCCCGAATTGATGATGCCGCCGCCGGTATAGAACACCGGCCGCTTTGCCGAGGCGATCAGTTCGACCGCTTCCTTGATGATATTGAGATCGCCCTTCACCTGCGGCTGATAGGTCCGGTGCTTTGTGTTCGGCGAGCCGGTATAGGGCCCGGTCTCCACCTGGATATCCTTGGGCATGTCGATGACGACCGGGCCGGGACGGCCATTGGTCGCGACATAAAAGGCCTCGTGCATGACCGGGCCGACGTCCGCCACGTTCTTGACCAGATAATTGTGCTTGGTCGCCGGACGGGTGATGCCAACCGTGTCCGCTTCCTGGAATGCGTCCGAGCCGATCAGGTGGGTAGGCACCTGGCCGGTGATGCAGACGATCGGGATCGAATCCATCAGCGCGTCGACCAGGCCGGTAACGGCATTGGTCGCGCCCGGCCCCGAGGTGACGAGCACCACGCCGGGCTTGCCTGTCGAACGGGCATAGCCTTCGGCCGCGTGCACCGCGCCGCCTTCCTGGCGCACCAGGATGTGGCGGATATGATTCTGCTTGAACAGGGCGTCGTAGATCGGCAGCACCGCGCCGCCCGGATACCCGAAGATGGTATCGACGCCCTGTTCCTTCAGCGCCCGCAAGATCATCTCGGCGCCCGTCATCATGTTGCCCTGTGCTTCCGCCGGCATACCCTGTCCTCACTCCTGCGCCCGCCCGTTTGGCGGGTGGCGATACAACCGCGGCCCAATAGCACCCCATGCCAGGCCGCGCAACGCATTCCCCGCCCCGGTCAGGAGCGAGAGGCGCGCACCCTACTGATGGTTTATTTCTCCGTCAACCCATCTCGTGAAATTTTTGAAAAGATCAGATCGACAATTCTTTCCGTTTGTTTCTCTTCAAGAATGGTCCAGTCGGCGCACTGGTTGCGGAACCAGGTCATCTGCCGCTTGGCATATTGCCGCGTCGCTGTCTTGGCGAGCTTCACCGCCTCGCCCATGGCCATCTCCCCGGCAAGCGCCGCGCGCAGCTGCGGAATGCCCAGCGCCTTCAGCGCGGTCAGGTCCGGGTCAGCGGGTGGCAATGCCGCCACCTCGTCCAGCACGCCGGCCGTCATCATCAGGTCGAACCGCCGGTCGCAGCGCTCGTAGAGCCAGTCGCGCGGCGGGAGCAGTGCGAACTTGCCCACCCTTCCCCGCCGGTCCAGCGCCGCCAGCGGGCCCTCCACGACGGCTTCATGCCAATGCGCGAGCGAGCGCCCCGTCGACCGGACCACCTCGAGCGCCCGCGCAATCCGCTGACCGTCGCCGGGCTGCAGTCTTTCGGCCATGACCGGGTCTTCAACCGCCAGCAGCGCATGGCCGGCCGCGGCGCCCGAGGCAAGCACAAGGTCGCGCACCTGCCTGCGCACATCCCCGTCGACGGGCGGCACCGCTGAAAGACCGCCCAGCAGGGCCCGGAAATAGAGACCCGTGCCGCCGGTAACGATGGCAGTCCCGCCCCGGTCCAGGATGCCGCCGATGGCCTTCCCCGCCAGTTCCGCCCACCGCGCCACCGAGAACGGGTCGCGCACGCTCGCGATGCCGTACAGATGATGTGGTACCCGCGCCCTCTCAGCCGCGTCGGGCGCCGCGCTGAGCACAGGCAACTCGCGGTAGATTTGCATGCTGTCGGCGTTGACGATTTCGCCGCCCACGCGCCCGGCGAGAACCAGCGAGACCGCCGATTTGCCACTTGCGGTGGGCCCGGCAATAAGAATAACTTGAGGCCGCGTCTCGGGTGTCATCACACCATACTTCGGTAAATTCGTAACGGGGACAAGCCACTGAAGACGAGAGCAGGGAATCGCTCGGTGGCGCGCGCCGTCTTTAAGAGGAGAGGACATCGCAATGTCTAAGACCATGACTTTTCAGGCCACTCAAGGCATCGCCCGGCTGACCCCGGTTCACCTGGAGCTGGTTTCAGCGGCCCTGCTGCGCGCCGGCGCGTCAGGCCTGAAGCCCCGCTGGATCACCAAGAACGTACAGGCCGAGCTGCGCTATGACGGCATCGAGGGCGACAAGGCCATCGAAGTGGCGAACGGCGCGGTCAAGGGCTCCGGCCTCGTGATCGAGAACAAGCCGGAGGCCTAGTGTCCGTTCGCCTGCTGGTCGCGGACATGGATTCCACGATCATCGAAAACGAATGCATCGACGAACTGGCTGACGCCGTCGGCATCAAGGATCAGGTCGCCGCCATCACCGAAAGGGCGATGCGCGGCGAACTCGATTTTGAGGCCGCGCTCCGCGAGCGCGTCGGCATGCTCAAAGGGTTGCCGGAAGGCGCGCTGCAGGAGGTCTATGACAGCCGCATCCGGCTGACAAAGGGCGCCCGCGAGATGACCGATGCATTGCACGCCAAAGGCGTGACCTGTGTGCTGGTCTCTGGCGGCTTTACCTTCTTCACCAGCCGCATCGCCATGGCCGCCGGTTTCGACGCCGACCACGCCAACACGCTCGACGTGGAGCACGGCGTGCTGAGCGGGACCGTGACCGAGCCGATCCTGGGGGCCGACGCCAAGCTGGCGACCATGAAACGCTACGCCGCCGATCTGGGCATCGGTCTCGATCAGGTCATCGCCATCGGCGACGGCGCCAACGACCTGCCCATGATCCAGGCCGCCGGCTACGGCATCGGCTTTTGCGCCAAGCCCAAGGTGGCCGAGGCGGCGCAATACCGTATCGATGAGCGCGACCTGACCCGGGTGCTGGACATCGTCGGCCTGCGCTAGCCGCCACGCACCTGTCTTTGGTGTTCAGTCCGAGACAGCGGTAGCGGACACCGCGACGATCTCGTCCACCTGCCACTCGGCCGACGGTTTACGAGCGCGGCATTTGCCGCCATTCTCAAACCGTACGACGGAAAGCCTTCATGTCCACCATCCACCAGATGCGAATCGAATTCGACGCCCCGGAAGACCGGTTGCTGATGTCCATCATCTCGAAGGACGGCAAGGAATTCCGCATGTGGTTCACCCGCCGCTTCATCCTGCTGCTGTGGCCGAACCTGCTGAAGCTGGCCGAATCGACGCCAGAGGCGGCCGCCCAGGCGTCCGAGGCCGCGCGCAGGAGCATCGTGCGTTTCCAGCACGAGAAGGCACTCGCCGCCAGCAAGTTCACCACGACCTACGACAAGGACAAGGTGGTCAGCCAGCACTTCGGCGAGGAACCTGTGCTGATTACCCAGGGCGGCATCAGGCGCATCGACAACCCCAAGGGCCCGAACCAGGTGGCCTTCATGACCAAGGACGGCAAGCCGGTGACCATGGCGATGGACGACGTGCTGCTCCACTCCATGGCGAGGCTGATCCGCAACGCGGTGAAAAAGGCAGGCTGGAATCTGGATCTGGGTGTCCTCGCCGGCGAAACGCCCGCCGCGGCAGACGCCCAGCCAACGCCCCGGGTGCTGAACTAGCACCCGGCTCTCCCTGGAATCATCACTCGATCAGCCACGCCGTAGCAATCCGGCGGGGCTTCGCTGCGTTCATGGTCACACACGGATCGGATGCCGCGCGGCATCCATCTCACGAAAGGTGTGGCGCGGTTGGCGGTATGACCAAGACCGTCGGGAAGAACGGTTACGCTGATGACGAGCAGGAACGCCGAGCTTGGACCCATAGCGAAATTATTGCGGCGCACCATTTCATGATTGCGGCGCAATGAAACTCTGCCATACTCGCAGTCACTTGGCTCGCCGATGAGCTAATCCCGACACAAGCGCGATGAAGCGCCCCGGCAACGCTGCCGAAATCCACCGTGTGTGGATCGAGGCGGCTATTTCCGTGCGCCCAATCCGACGTGGCGCACCCGCACAAAAACTCAAAAGGGTGGAGCATGATCAATCAGTACGGCTATGGGCGACAGATCGCGGCAACCTCGCTGGCCCTCATTGCATCGGGTGTTATGTCTTCGGCACACGCGGGCGACTTCAGCACCGCTCTCGCGCAGACCCGGCCAATCCTGGATATCAGGGTTCGTTACGAAAACGTCGATCAGGCGAACTTCCTCAACGACGCCGATGCACTGTCCCTGCGGGTGCGCGCCGGACTGGAGACTGGCAAGGTCTGGAACACGTCGTTCCTGGCGGAGTTCGACTGGATCGAGAGCATCGCCGGCGACTACAACAGCACCACCAACGGCAAGACCGGCTTTCCCGTGGTCGCCGACCCGCAGGACGTGGAACTGAACCGGCTGCAACTGACCAACACCAGCCTGCCGCAGACGACCATCACGCTGGGCCGCCAGCGCATCAACCTGGACGACCAGCGCTTCGTCGGCAATGTGGGCTGGCGCCAGAATGAGCAAACCTTCGACGCTGTGCGGGTGGTCAACAAGTCGCTGCCGAAACTGACTGTCGACCTGACCTATTTCATTCAGGCCAACAGGATCTTTGGCCCGGATTCGGCGCAAGGCCGGTGGAACGGCGACAATTTCCTGGCCAATGCAGGCTACAATCTGGGCTTCGGCACGCTGTCGGTGTTCGGGTACTGGCTGGACTTCAGGGAATCGCCCGGCAACGCGTCGAAGACTTTCGGCGCGCGGTTCGCCGGAAAGAAAGTTTTCTCCGGAGTCACATTCAATTACGCGGCCTCGGTCGCGAGCCAGAGCGACTGGAAAAATAACCCGGTCGACTACAGCGTCATGTACTACCTCGCCGAAGGCAGCGCGACCTGGAAGGGCGTCATGGCCGGCGGCGGCTGGGAATCGCTGGGCGGCGACGGCACGAAGGGATTTTCGACGCCGCTCGCCACCCTGCACAAGTTCCAGGGCTGGGCCGACCTGTTCCTGAACACGCCGGCGGGCGGTATCGCCGACACCTATGCCAAGGCCGGTTACACCATCAAGAATGTGGGTCCTTTCAGCAGCATCAGCCTGCTGAGCTTCTACCACTGGTTCGATTCCGAGAACGGCGGCGCCGACCTGGGCCAGGAGTTCGACATCTCGCTGACAGCCGCCTACGAGAAATTCGAGTTTACGGTGAAGTACGCGGATTATGACGCCGACACTTTCGGCGTGAACACGCAAAAGATCTGGTTCCAGATCGATTACAAGCTGTAGCGGCGCACGGGAGTAAGGCTTGCGCGATACACCGGCCCCCTTTACTATTGCTGCGGTGCAACATAAAATGTCCAGCATGGCGCTTCGGTGAGCGATACCAAACTCAACATCGTCGTAATCGATGAAAACCCGGTACGCGCCGCCATCCTCGAGGACGGCCTGCGCGATGCGGGCTACACCCGGGTGACGCTGATCGGCGAGATGACAAACCTGCTGCGCCGGCTGACCGAGATCGAGCCGGAGGTCATCCTGATTGATCTGGAGAACCCCAGCCGCGACGTGCTGGAGCAGATGTTCCAGGTATCGCGGATCGTACGCCGGCCCGTCGCCATGTTCGTCGACCAGTCGGACAGCGCCATGATCCAGGCCGCCGTCGACGCGGGCGTCAGCGCCTACATCGTCGGCGGACTTCAGAAAGACCGGGTCAGGCCGATCCTGGACATGACGATCAGCCGGTTCCACGCATTTTCGCGGCTTCGGGATGAACTGGAGGAAGCCCGCAGCAAGCTGGCCGACCGCAAGGTGATCGAGCGCGCCAAGGGCATCCTGATGAAGCAGCGCGGCATGGCCGAGGAAGACGCCTACAAGCTGCTGCGCGAAACCGCCATGGCGCAAAAGAAGAAGCTGTCCGACATTGCCGAGGGCGTGGTGATGGCGGCCAAGCTGCTGGGCAGTTAGGGGCCGACATGAAGGAAACCGACAACAGCATCTGGGACGCGGTTGCACCGATGGAACAGGCCGAGCCCGAGCGGCAGCTTCGCACGGTGCGGATCGGCTTCATCCCGCTGGTGGACTGCGCCACGCTGGTCGTGGCAGCAGAAAAGGGCTTCGACCGGCGCGAGGGGCTTGCCTTGCAGCTGGTGAAGGAAACCTCCTGGGCGAATATCCGCGACCGGGTGAATCTGGGCCACTTCGACTGCGCCCACATGCTGGCCGGCATGCCGATCGCCAGCAGCATGGGCATCGGCCACATCAAGGTACCGACGATCGCGCCGTTCCTGCTGGGCCTGAATGGCAACGCGGTGACCGTATCGCTGCCGCTGTACCAACAGATTCGCGGCACCGGCGTGCAAGGCGATGACCCGGCCAGCCTGGGCCGGGCGTTGCGGCAGGTGGTGGACGAACGTCGGCGTGCCGGTCTCGAACCGTTGACCTTCGCCATGGTATTCCCGTTCTCGTGCCACAATTACGAACTGCGCTACTGGATGGCCGCCGCCGGGATCGATCCGGACCGTGACATCAGACTGGTGGTGATCCCCCCGCCGCTGATGGTGGACAGCCTTGAGGCGGGTCACATCGACGGCTTCTGTGTCGGAGAACCCTGGAACAGCCTGGCGGTCGATGCGGGCATCGGCCGGCTCCTGCTGACCAAGGCGGCGCTGTGGAACATGGGTGTCGAGAAGGTGCTGGGCGTCCGGGCCGACTGGGCGGACGATAACCGGCCGGTGCTGGAGTCCCTGATCCGCGCGCTGTACCGCGCCGCGCAATGGGCGGACGACCCGGCCAACCGCGACGAGTTGGCGGACATGCTGGCCCAGCCAGCCTATCTGGGCGTGTCCAGCAAAATCATACGGCGCTCGCTGTCGGGCGATATTCTCGTGCAGGCTGGCCAACCGCCAGTACATGTAGACGACTTCATCGTGTTCAACCGGCAAGCCGCCAACTTCCCCTGGGTCTCCCAAGCCGTGTGGATCTACACCCAGATGGTCCGCTGGGGACAGGCCGAGGCGTCGTCCGAGTCCGAGACCGCCGCACGCCGCTGCTTCCGGCCGGACATCTACCGGACGGCGCTGCGAAATTCGGACCTGGCGGTGTCGCTCCCCAGCATGAACGCGAAGCTGGAAGGCGCGCTAGCTGGTGAAATTCCCGTGGGTTCGGTCGACGGCAAGCTGACGCTGGGGCCGGACCGCTTCTTCGACGGCGGCGTGTTCGATCCCGACGACCCCGAAGGCTACCTGCACCGATTTGCGATTCGGACATGACCTGCATGCGCCGAGGTCGAAAGTCGCATATTGCGCCGCACGCGAATTTTGATTAAACCATAGGCATGAACTCGGACGAGTCTAAAAAGTAGGCATCCGCCGCCCCTAGTTGGGCTGCTGCTCCGGATGAAAAGCCGGAGAACCGTAAGCCCGTCAGTTGGCACGCGGCTTGCTTACTAAGAACTGGGGCAGCCAAAGACGGCCGCCTGAAGTTCATCGCACCATTCGCCCAATGGCGGGCAATCACCACAGCAACGTCGCTGACCAGTCTCTCGATAAGGGGACTCGTGGTCTGCGGCGTTTTTTTTCTGTCCTGGTCGCCCGGAATCGATCCGGCGCAACGAGAAGCGAATGAAGGAGTGAAAGGGTACATGATCCACGTTTACGGAATCTCTTCGGTCACCACGCTCGCCCGCACCGCGGTCGTGGCCCTTGCGCTTGTCGCCGCGCCGGCCGCTTTCGCCAAGCCGCTGCCGCTGGAAAAGGACGAGCTGACCATCGGCTTCATCAAGTTGACCGACATGGCGCCTCTCGCGGTTGCTTATGAGCTGGGCTATTTCGAGGACGAAGGGCTCTACGTGACGCTGGAGCCGCAGGCGAACTGGAAGGTGCTGCTCGACCGGGTGCTGACCGGCGAACTGGACGGTGCCCACATGCTGGCCGGCCAGCCCATCGGCGCCTCGATCGGCTATGGCACCAAGGGCGACGTGGTGACCGCCTTCTCGATGGACCTGAACGGCAACGGCATCACCGTGTCGAACGATGTCTGGCAGGCGATGAAGAAAAACGTGCCCATCGGCAAGGACGGCCGGCCCGTTCACCCAATCAAGGCCGACGCGCTGAAGCCGGTGATCAAGCAATTCCAGGCCTCCGGCAAGCAGTTCAAGATGGGCATGGTGTTCCCGGTTTCGACCCACAATTACGAACTGCGCTACTGGCTGGCGGCCGGCGGGATCAATCCCGGCTACTACGCCCCGGGCGACATCAGCGGCCAGATCGGCGCCGAAGCATATCTGTCTGTGACGCCGCCGCCGCAGATGCCGGCCACCATGGAAGCCGGCACCATCAACGGCTATTGCGTCGGCGAGCCGTGGAACCAGCAGGCAGTGTTCAAGGGCATCGGCGTGCCGGTGGTGACCGATTACGAGATATGGAAGAACAACCCGGAGAAAGTGTTCGGAGTCACCAAGGCATGGGCCGATGCGAACCCGAACACCCATCTGGCCGTGGTCAAGGCCCTGATCCGCGCCGCCATCTGGCTGGATGCCAACGATAACGCCAATCGCAGGAAGGCGGTCGAAATTCTGGCTCGCTCCGGCTATGTGGGCGCCGATGCCGCGGTGATCGCCAATTCAATGACCGGCACCTTCGAATACGAGAAGGGCGACAAGCGGCCCATGCCGGAATTCAACACCTTCTTCCGGCACTTCGCGACCTATCCCTACTACTCGGATGCCATCTGGTACCTGACCCAGATGCGCCGCTGGGGCCAGATATCCCAGGCCAGGCCCGACGCCTGGTACGCCGAAACGGCGAAGAAGATCTATCGTCCGGATATCTACCTGAAAGCCGCCAAACTGCTGGTCGACGAAGGCAAGGCGGACAGGGCGGGCTTCCCCTGGGATACCGACGGCTTCAAGAAGCCGCAGACCGAATTCATCGACGGTGTCGTCTATGACGGCCGCAAGCCCAATGAATATCTGGAGAAGTTCGCCATCGGCCTGAAACGGACCGACAAGGTCGTGAACGGCAAGGTCGTATCCCAGTGAGCACCGCCACCGAAGCAACGGAGAACGTGATGTCCACGATGGCACCTGCCCAGACTGCCGACGAGCCTACCGCCGGCGCCGGAAATCGCGAGCGGCTGTTCGCCGCGATCAACCGTGCCGACGCCTATCTCCAGGTGCTGGGCCTGGGTTGGCTGACGCCGCTCTTCAGGATGGCGGCGGGCGACTCGCCCCGGCATCAGGGCAAGGCGCTATGGCAATTGCTGGGTGTGCCGCTGGTGGCGATCCTGCTGTTCCTGGCGGCCTGGGGCGCGCTGGCGCCCAAGGTCCAGACCAGTCTGGGCGCCGTCCCCGGCCCCGCGCAGGTCTGGGATCAGGTCGGTACGCTGTGGCAGGCGCACAAGGACGAGCGCGCCAAGGCCGAGGCATTCTTCGAGCGGCAGGAGGTCCGTAACGCGGCGCGTCTCGCCGACGATCCGACCGCCGATGTGAGGCTCCGGCCCTACACGGGCAAGCCCACCTATCTGGACCAGATATGGACCAGCCTGCAGACCGTGTTCATGGGGTTCATGGTCGCGACACTGATCGCCGTGCCGCTGGGCATCGCCTCGGGCCTGTCAAAGACGGTGAGCGCCGCGCTCAACCCGATCGTGCAGATATTCAAGCCGGTGTCGCCACTGGCCTGGCTGCCGATCGTCACCATGATCGTGAGTGCGGTCTATGTGAGCGACAGCCCGATGTTCTCCAAGTCGTTCATCAACTCGGCGATCACCGTCACCCTGTGCTCGCTGTGGCCGACACTGATCAATACGGCGGTGGGCGTTGCGTCCATCGACAAGGATCTGATCAATGTGGGCCGGGTACTCCAGCTTTCCTGGACGAAGACCGTGTTCAAGCTGGTCTTGCCGTCGTCCCTGCCCTTCATCTTCACCGGCATGCGCCTGTCGCTGGGCGTCGGGTGGATGGTGCTGATCGCGGCCGAGATGCTGGCGCAGAACCCGGGCCTGGGCAAGTTCGTCTGGGACGAGTTCCAGAACGGCTCGTCGGCCTCTCTGGCCCGCATCATGGTCGCCGTGTTCACCATCGGCATCATCGGCTTCCTGCTCGACCGGGTCATGCTGGCGCTGCAGGCGGCAGTCACCTTCTCGACCAACCGCTAGGAGGCCGCCATGACGTTTCTGAAACTCGACGGCGTCTGCAAGAGCTATGGCGAGGGTGATGGCCGGACCGAAGTTCTGCGGGACATCAATCTCGACATCGGGGAAGGCGAGTTCGTTGCCATCGTCGGCTTCTCCGGCGCGGGCAAGACCACGCTGATCTCCGCCATGGCCGGACTGAGCAAGCCGGACAAGGGCAAGGTGCTGCTGAAGGGACAAGAGATTACCGCGCCGGGGCCGGACCGCGGCGTGGTGTTCCAGAGCTATTCACTGATGCCGTGGCTGACAGTGCGCGGAAACATCGCGCTTGCCGTGGATAGCGTGTTCAGGAAGGAAAGCCGCAGCGAGCGCGGCGCACGCACCCAGCATTATATCGACATGGTCGGTCTGTCGCATGCCGCCGAGCGCCGCCCGGCCGAGTTGTCGGGCGGCATGCGCCAGCGGGTAGCGGTCGCCCGCGCGCTTGCCATGAGCCCGGAGATCCTGCTGCTCGACGAGCCCCTGTCGGCACTGGACGCGCTGACCCGCGCCAAGCTGCAGGACGAGATCGAGTGCATCTGGGCGCAGGACAGGCGCACCGTCGTGCTGATCACCAACGACGTCGACGAGGCGATCCTGCTGGCCGACCGGATCATCCCGCTTAACCCGGGGCCTGGCGCCACCTTCGGGCCGGAGTTCCGGGTGGACCTGCCGCGCCCGCGCGACCGTCACGCCATGAACGACGATATCCGCTTCAAGAAGCTGCGCGCCGGGGTCACCGAATATCTCATGAAGGTGGCGAGCGAGCGCGGCACGCCCAGCAGTGACACCCTCACCCTGCCTAACGTCACCGCCATCACCCAGGCCCCGCCAGCGGCCTACCGCGAGGCGGCGGCAAGCCCGCACGAGAACCGCTATGTGGAGTTCGGTTCGGTATCGAAAGTCTATCCGACGCCGAAGGGGCCTTTGACTGTCGTCGATCGCTTCGACCTGAAGATGAAGAAGGGCGAGTTCATTTCGCTCATCGGCCATTCGGGATGCGGCAAGTCGACCGTGCTGTCCATGGTCGCCGGGCTGACCGACATCTCCATGGGCGGCATCGTTCTTGATGACAAGGAAGTGGTTGCCGCCGGCCCCGACCGGGCCGTGGTGTTCCAGGCTCCGTCCCTGTTCCCCTGGTTGACGGCCCGCGAGAATGTGGCGCTGGGCGTGGACCGGGTCTATCCGACCGCGTCCTATGCCGAGAAGGGCGACATCATCGCCTATTACCTGGCGCGCGTGGGACTGGCCGACGCCATGGACAAGCGGGCCGACGAACTGTCCAACGGCATGAAGCAGCGGGTCGGCATTGCGCGCGCCTTCGCCCTCAGCCCCAAACTGCTGCTGCTTGACGAACCCTTCGGCATGCTGGACTCGCTGACCCGCTGGGAATTGCAGGAGGTGTTGATGGAGGTCTGGGCGCGCACCCAGGTGACCGCCATATGCGTCACCCATGACGTCGACGAGGCAATCCTGCTGGCCGACCGTGTGGTGATGATGACCAACGGTCCCAATGCCCGCATCGGCAACATCATGCAGGTCGACATTCCTCGTCCACGCACCCGCACTGCCCTGTTGCAACATCCCGATTACTACACCTACCGCGAGGAGCTGCTGAACTTCCTGGAGGAGTACGAAGGCGGCGCCCGCCCCGGCAACGGACAACCGGTCAAGGAGCAGGCCGCATGAACATGATCAAGCAGAACCTGGTCGTCATCGGTAACGGCATGGCGGGCATGCGCGCGGTCGAGGAGTTGCTCAAGCACGAGTCCGGCACCCGGTACAACATCACGGTGTTCGGCGCCGAGCCGCATGTGAACTACAACCGCATCATGCTCTCGAGCGTGCTGGCCGGAGACAAGACCGTCGACGAGATCGTCATCAATTCCCGGGAATGGTATGACGCCAACGGCATCAACCTGTTTACCGGCGATGCGGTCACCGCCATCGACCGCGAGGCCAGGATGGTCACGACGGCCAGCGGGCGCGCCATGCCGTATGACAAGCTGCTGATCGCCACCGGCTCGCGCCCCCTAGCCCCACCGATCCCGGGCCTGGACCTTCCGGGGGTCTGCGCCTTCCGCGACATCGCCGACGTGGACAAGATGCTGGAGGCCGCCCGCACCCACCAGCGCGCCGTGGTCATCGGCGGCGGCCTGCTGGGCCTCGAAGCGGCGTGGGGCCTGAAGCAGCGCGGCATGTCCGTGGCGCTGGTGCACCTGATGCCGACCCTGATGGAACGCCAGCTCGACGTAGCTGCCGGCCAGCTGCTGCAGCGTGACCTGGACCGGCGCGGCATCGCCTTCTTCACCGATGGCCAGACCGAGGAGATTACAGGCGCCGAGCGCGCCGAGGGCGTGCAACTGGCCGATGGCCGCTATATCCCGGCCGATCTTGTGGTGCTCGCCATCGGTATCCGGCCGAATATCGACCTGGCCAGGGCCGCCGGACTCGAGGTCAATCGGGGCATTGTCGTCACCGACGACATGCGTACCAGCGATCCGGACATCTTCGCCGTGGGCGAGTGCGTCGAACATCGCGGTCAGGTGTTCGGTCTGGTCGCACCGATCTGGGACCAGGCCAAGGTTTGCGGCGCGCGGCTTTCCGGCGACGAAACGCCGGAATTCGCGGCGCAGGCGCTTTCCACCAGCCTGAAGATTACCGGAGTCGATGTGTTCTCGGCCGGCGCCCTGATGGCGGCGGATGAGGCCGACGACGAGATCACTCTGCGCGACGACGCCAAGGGCCTCTACAAGAAGATCGTGCTGCGCGATGGCAAGCTGGTCGGCGCGGTGCTGTATGGCGAGGTCGCCGACGGCCAATGGTACCTGCAACTGATGCGCGACCAGCAGGATGTCAGCGCCCTGCGTGAGCGTCTGGTGTTTGGTCGCGCCTTCGCCGAAGCCGGATCGGGCCAGACGGCCGGCCCCGATTTCGCCGCCATGCCCGACGATACCCAGATCTGTGGTTGCAACGGCGTCGCCAAGGGCGCGATCACCTGTGCCATCCGGGACAAGGGCCTGACCTCGCTGTCCGAGGTACGCGCCCATACCAAGGCGTCGGCTTCCTGCGGCCAATGCACGGGGCTGGTGGAAGGCCTGCTTGCGTTCACCGCCGGCGCCGATGCCAAGCCGGCCAGGAAGACCATCTGCGACTGCACCGAGGCAGGCCATGACGAGGTCCGCCAGGCCATCATCGCGCAGGGCTTCAAGACCATGGACGCGATCCGGGCCGCATTCGGCTGGAAGAAGTCCGAAGGCTGCCACAAATGCCGGCCGGCGCTGAATTATTATCTGCTCTGCGCCTGGCCGGGCGAATATGTGGACGACAGTAGATCGCGCTTCGTCAATGAACGGGTCCACGCCAACATCCAGAGGGACGGCACCTATTCGGTGGTGCCGCGCATGTGGGGCGGCCTGACGACACCGGCCGAACTGCACGCCATCGCCTCGGTGGCCGAGAAGTTCAATATTCCCACGGTGAAGGTGACCGGCGGTCAGCGCATCGACCTGCTGGGGGTGAAGAAGGACGATCTGCCCGCCGTCTGGGGCGACCTGAACAAGGCCGGCCTCGTCTCGGGCCACGCCTACGCCAAGGGCCTGCGCACAGTGAAGACCTGTGTCGGCACGGAATGGTGCCGGTTCGGCACCCAGGATTCCACCGGCCTGGGCGTGAAGCTGGAAAAGATGTGCTGGGGATCGTGGACGCCGCACAAGGTCAAGTTCGCCGTCTCCGGCTGCCCGCGGAACTGCGCCGAGGCCACCATCAAGGACATGGGCATCGTCTGCGTCGACGCGGGCTACGACATCCTGGTCGGCGGCAATGGCGGCATCGAGGTTCGGGTCACCGATCCGCTGGTGCGGGTCGCAACCGAGGACGAGGTGCTGGAATATGCCGGCGCCTTCATGCAGCTCTACCGCGAGGAAGCACACTACCTGGAGCGCACCGCACCCTGGATAACCCGGGTCGGCGTCGACTACCTCAAGGCGAAGCTGGTCGAGGATGATGTGGGCCGCCGAATGCTCTGCGAGCGGTTCCTCTATTCGCAGAGCTTCGCCCAGAACGATCCGTGGGCCGAGCGGGCGGCGGGCCTGGATGCCCATGAATTCGCCCGCCTGCCCGAACTCGTGGGAGCCTGACATGGAACTGCATTGGAAGAACATCGGTCCGCTCGAAAACATTCCGGTCCAGGGCGCGCGGCGGCTGTGCTTCGGCCATGACGGCCGGCCCATCGCCGTGTTCCGTACCAGCGAGGATACGGTGTTCGTCGTGGTCGATGAATGTCCGCACCGCCATGGGCCTTTGTCGGAAGGCATCATCGCCGGCAATACGGTTACCTGCCCGTTGCACAATTGGGTGATCGATCTGACCGCCGGCGAGGCGCTGGCGCCCGACGAGGGCCGCACGCCGTCGCTGCCCGTGCGCATTGTCGCCGGCCAGGTGCATGTTGGCCTCCCGCTTGCGGTTGCCGGGACGGTTGCGTGAGCGGCCTACGTACAACATGTCCCTATTGCGGCGTCGGCTGCGGCCTGTCCGTTGCAGACGGCGTGCCGAGCGCCGACAGCGCCCACCCGGCCAATTACGGCCGGCTGTGTTCCAAGGGCGCAGCGCTCAAGGATACGCTTGAACTGCCTGACCGGCTGACAACGCCGATGATAGAAGGTCGCGAGACCGGCTGGGACGAGGCACTGGACTTCATCGCCGGTGAGTTCACCCGCATCCGCCGCGAATACGGACCGGACGCCATCGCCTTCTACGTCTCGGGCCAGTTGCTGACCGAGGATTATTACGTCGCCAACAAGCTGATGAAAGGCTTCATCGGCTCGGGCAACATCGACACCAATTCCCGGCTGTGCATGTCGTCGTCGGTGGCGGGCCATGTGCGCGCCTTCGGTGAGGACGTGGTCCCCGGCTGCTATGACGACCTGGAGGAAGCCGATCTGGTGATCCAGGTCGGCAGCAACATGGCCTGGTGCCATCCGGTGCTGTATCAGCGCCTGGTCGCGGCGCGCGACAAGCGCGGCACCAGGATCGTCAATATTGACCCGAGGCGCACCGCCACCGCCGAGACCGCGGACCTGCACCTGCCCATCGCGCCGGGTGCAGATGTGCTGCTGTTCAATGGCTTGCTGGTGCACCTGGCCGATACCAACGCCATCGACCGGCATTGGATCGCGGCCCATGTCTCCGGCTTTGACGCGGCGCTGGAGGCAGCGCGTCTGTCAGCACCCACGATCGAACATGTCGCGGCCGGCACCGGCATGTCCGCTGAGGATATCGGTCAATTCTATGGCCTCTTCGCCCGTACCGAACGGGTAGTGACGCTCTATTCCCAGGGCGTGAACCAGTCGAAAACCGGTGCCGACAAGGTCAACGCCATCCTCAACTGCCATCTCGCGACCGGCCGTATCGGCCGCGCCGGCATGGGACCGTTCTCGCTGACCGGCCAGCCCAATGCCATGGGAGGTCGCGAGGTCGGCGGCCTGGCCAACCAGCTTGCCGCCCACATGGCATTCGAGCCGGACGATGTCGGTCGGGTAGGCCGGTTCTGGAACGCACCAGGCGTTGCGACCCGGCCCGGATACAAGGCCGTCGACCTGTTCGACGCGGTCGCCGACGGACGGGTGAAAGCGGTCTGGATTGCCGCGACCAATCCGGCCGACAGCATGCCGCGTGCCGACCGCGTACGCGAGGCGCTGGCGCACTGTCCGTTGGTTATTGTCTCCGACGCCTGGCCTACCGACACGACGGCGCTGGCCAATGTGGTGCTGCCAGCGGCAAGCTGGGCCGAGAAGGACGGCACCGTGACCAATTCCGAACGCTGCATCTCGCGCCAGCGCGCGTTTCGCAGCCCTCCAGGCCAGGCTCGCGCCGACTGGTGGATGTTCGTCCAGGTTGCCCGGCGAATGGGATGGGAGACCGAGTTCTCCTATGCCGCGCCCGCTGACATCTTTCGCGAGCACGCCGCCCTGTCGGCGTTCGAGAACGACGGCAACCGGGTTTTCGATATCGGCGCATTGGCCGCGCTGGACGATGCGGGCTATGACGTTCTGGCGCCGGTGCAATGGCCCTGCCCGAAAGCGGGGCGCGGCAGCTCATCCGCCCGGCTGTTTGCCCGCGGCATGTTCCCGACTCGGGACGGCCGCGCCCACATGCTGCCGCTTGCCACCATCGCAGACGACGCAATAGCCGGATATCCCCTCACGCTGAACACCGGGCGGGTGCGCGACCAGTGGCACACCATGACCCGCACCGGCCGCGTGCCGCACCTGATGACTCATTGCAGCGGGCCTCACCTGGCATTACATCCCCGAGACGGGGCGCTGAGGGGCATCGTGGACGGCGGTTTGGCGTGCATCGAAAGTCCGCATGGTCGCGCGGTGCTGCGCGTAGTCTTCGATCCGGGCATGCGTGCCGGCAATGTATTCGCGCCGATGCACTGGACCGACCAGTTCGCGTCATCAGGCCCCGTTGACCGGATTGTTCACGCGATCACCGATCCGGTATCGGGCCAACCCGATCTCAAGGGCACCAGGGTGCAGGTATCCGCCGTTACAGAATCCTGGCGCGGCGTGCTGCTGGTACGGGCGGCCGGCAAGCCGAAATTGCGGGCTACCGAGCATTGGTCCAAGGCGCCGGTTACGGCGGGGTTTGCCTACCAGCTTTCCGGCACCACGCCGCTGACCGAGTTCATCGGCTCGGAAGCGTCGCTCCGCCAGTTGCTGGAGGCACCCGAGGCAGCGGAACTGGTCTCCTATTCCGATCCCAAAAAATCCGTGTTCCGGTACGCCACCTTCGTCGGCGGTTTGCTCGATGCCTGCGTTTTTTTCGCCGCGCCAGGCGCATCGATTGCCGAAGCCGAACACGCGACGACGCTTCTGGGCAGCGAAGTGGGATCGTGGAATCGCATCGCCTTGCTCGCGGGAATCGATCAGAGCGTGGCGCCAACCGGCAAGATCGTCTGCGCCTGTTTCTCGGTGGGAGAACGCGCCATCCGGGACGCAATTCTGGACGGCAACCTCACAACAACGGTGGAGATCGGCGCCCGACTGCGCGCGGGCAGCAATTGCGGCTCATGTATTCCCGAACTGAAGAGCATGCTGGCCGCAAACGCTGCTTCACTCCCTTTGACGGTCTGACATGCGACATCCGCTCGTCGGCCTCGACATCCTTGTTCCGGAAAGCCGGGAACTTGACCTGTTCGCCGGCATGCTCGAGGCCGCCGGTGCCGCCGTGCGCCGCTGTCCATTGGTGACGATTCTGGATCTCGATGAAACCAGCGTGGCGGAAGACTGGATCGAACAGCTTGTGTCGGGTGGATTCGATGATGTCATATGGCTTACCGGCGAGGGATTGCGGCGCCTGCTTGCGGTGTGTGACGGCAATGGGCGTCGGCAGGCTTTCATTGACGCTCTGGGGCAGGTCCGGTCGATCCCACGAGGCCCGAAACCGGCCCGGGTGCTACGCGAGATCGGCCTGTCATCCGGCCTGGATGTAGTCACGCCGACCTCACAGGGCGTCCTCGATGCGCTGCGCATCGAGGACATATCCAACCGGCGCATCGGCGTACAACTCTATCCCGGCGAGGGGGGGCTTCCGCTTGTAAAGGCGCTTGAGGATCGGGGTGCCTTGGTCTCGAGCGTGACCCCGTACCGCTACGCGTCCCAGGCGCATAGAAGCCGGGTCGAGGACGCCATTCATGCTTTGGCGTCGGGTAGCATCGGCATGGTCGCCTTTACCAGTTCCCCTCAGATCGACAGGCTGTTCGAGGTCGCGCGTGCCGCTGACATGGAAGAATCCCTGCGCCGCGGCTTCACCCTGACCCTGATTGCCGCTGTCGGGCCGATCGTCGAGGAGACGCTCCACCGATATGGTCTCGCGGCTGACATCCGGCCGGACCGCAGCTTCCACATGAAACCGCTGGTGCGCGCAATAACCGCCGTTTGGCATCAGCGATCAGGCAGCGCCAACTAAAAATTGCAGAAATGCTCGGCTTGGCGCCGCGCCTGAAACGGCCGTTGCGCTTCTGCCGCTTCCCGACGACCGGCTCGTCGTCTTCGCCGTGCAAGAGGATGACAATCCTCCAGATTGGCTTTCAACTGGGTACCGCGAGTGCGAATTGGCAACCGCTGAGGTTAGCGCAGCGCCTTCAGTTCGAACTTCAAGGAGGCTATTGTAGCGATGATCGCCACCGCCATTGTCGCGGAGGTCAGACCCGCCATGAACGCAGGCGAATTTCCGGACCCTGACGCAGCCATGCCGTGAATAAAACCCTGGAGCGATGCGGCGGTCAGCACAAGCGCCATCAGCAGCCGGTCTCCGCCTTTAAGCATAAAGCCAATCATGACAGCGATGCCCGCGCAGACCAGAAGGATGTCGAGCATGGTGAACTCGCCACCGAGCCCAAGCTGGCCGGGAAGCACCATGCTGACAGCGTAAAGGCCCAGGGCCAGGCCTGAAGACTTCACCGGCCGCCAGGCGGCCCACAGCCCCACCAGCACGGCGACGAAGACATGATCGAGTCCGGTTATGGCATGGACTAAGCCGTCTCCGAACGTGTGATAATGCAGGTCGCCGGCCGCCACATGGGCGATGGCCACGCCCGGCAGGGCCAGTATGGTGAGGCAGGAGAACACGAGGATTTGGCGAACTTGAAACATGGTTGCTTCCCCTTCAGGCGATGGCGACCGGCGCAGGCGTCAGCCCGCCTATCCGGACAATGAAGTCGATGATGGCCTGCACGCCCTGGCCGGTTCGCAGATTGGTGAACACGTAGGGCCGCTCGCCGCGCATGCGCTTCGTGTCGGCTTCCATAATGTCCAGGTTAGCGCCCACATGAGGCGCCAGATCCGTTTTGTTGACGATCAGCAGGTCCGAGCGGGTGATGCCGGGGCCGCCCTTGCGCGGCACCTTCTCCCCGCCAGCCACATCGATGACGTAGAGCGTCAGGTCTGCCAACTCAGGGCTGAAGGTGGCGGCCAGGTTGTCGCCCCCGGATTCGATGAAACACAACTCGGCCCGGGGAAAGCGCGCCAACATTTGGTCGATGGCCACTAGGTTGATGGAGGCGTCCTCGCGGATCGCGGTATGTGGACAACCGCCGGTCTCCACGCCCATGATCCGGTCCTCCGGCAACGCCTGGGCGCGGTTGAGGATCAGCTGGTCCTCGCGGGTGTAGATGTCGTTGGTGATGACGAACAGGTCCCAGTGAGCGCGCATGCGTTTGCACAGATTCTCGACCAGCGTCGTCTTGCCGGCACCGACCGGTCCGCCGATGCCGACACGCAGGGGACCTCGATAGGAATGTGCCATTGGGTGTCTCCTAGGACCGGAAAATGCGGCTGTACTGGGTTTCGTGGCGCATGGACGCGATATCAACCGACAGGCTCGCCGAGCCGATTTCGTCAAGGCTTGCAGATAGCGCTTCGGCAGCGGTCTCCATCACTGCGTCCTCAAGCGCCGCGATGGCGTGCTGCCCGTCAGTCTGGCCCAGCTTCATCAGACGCAGCGCGGCGCCGATGTAGTTGGCGATGATCGCGTGCAGCGTGAACTGGAGGGCGAGCGGCAGCGGGATGCCGTGAGCGGCGCAGGTTGCGCCGAGGACGATGGGGAATGTCGGGGTGATGCCGTGCTCGGCCAGTAGTCGGTGCAGGTCATGGAGCGTCCGGTGCGGCCACACCTTGCGCACCGTGGTCAGGAACGAAATGCCCTGCGTGGTGGATTCGAGCGCGAGTTCAGAGGTGCCGCGCAGAGCAGATGCCAACTCGGCCACCTCAAAGATATCGTCATCCCCGCGCACGCGGGGACCCAGCTCTTCGTAGGGCTCAGTCGCCGTGCTTTCCCCACCACTCAAATTTTTTCGTGGCGGAGCGGTGGATATCGCGAGCCCTCGCCCCGCCTGGGTCCCCGCGTGCGCGGGGATGACGACTGAGGGGATGGCGAGGACGGCCCGATACGCCCCCGCCATCAGGATCGCATCTGACCGCCCCGCGCCGTGGCGCAGGTCCGCGTCGAGCCAGTCCACCAGCGATTCCCGGTCATGGACCCAGCCGCGCTGGACCGCCTGTTCCAGCCCATGGGAATACGAGAAGCCGCCGATCGGGAAGGACGGCGACAGCCAGGCCTGCAGGCGTAGCAGATGCAGCCTGTCAGTGGTCATGGTGCGCGCGGTCGTGGTGGTGATGGTTGCCATGACCATGCTCGTGCTCGTGCTCGTGATCATGGTCATGGTCATGGTGATGCGCGTGGGCGCGCTGGCCCGCATAGGCGCCGCTTTCCGGCTGGAACGGCCGGTCAGCGAAGCGGGTCTCGGCGCCCAGGTCGCGGACCATGCGCTCCAGCACCGCGTCGGGCCGGATGCTCAGCACACCATCGCAGAGCTGGGTCGGGACGTGGCGGTTGCCCAGATGCCAGGCGACGCGCACCAGTTCGGCCGGCGAGGCGCAGGCGATTTCGACCACCCGCTCCAGCGCGGCGATCACCCTGATCCAGCTGCCGTCGTCAAGCTGCAGCCCGTCGCCATCGCCCATGGCAACCGCCCTCTCCAGGTCCAGCAGCAGGTCTTCGCCCGCATCGGTATGCAACAGGGTGCGGCGGCGGTGCCGGGCGTCGAAATCGAGCGTGACCGTGCCGGCGGCAGGCGCCGTCCAGTGACCGGCGGGAAAATGGGATACGGCGCGGCGCATGGCGGGCCTCAATACATGAAATAGCGCTGGGCCAAGGCGAGCACCTCGGCCGGTTCGCAGGTGAGCAGCTTGCCGTCGGCCCGCACCTCGTAGGTCTCCGGGTTCACCTCGATCATGGGCGTGAGGTCGTTCAGCTTCATGGACTGCTTGCCGATGCCGCCACGGGTGTTGGAGACCGGCAGCAGCAGGCGTGAGAGGCCCAGATTCGCAGCCAGGTTGCTCTGCGCCGCCGCGCCGCTGACGAAGGTCACCGAACTGGCCGTCAGCGCCTTGCCGAAAGCCCCGTACATGGGCCGGTAATATTGCGGCTGGGGTGTCGGGATGGAGGCGTTCGGGTCACCCATGATCGCAGCGGCGATGGTGCCGCACTTCAGGATCATGTCGGGCTTCACACCGAAGAACGCCGGCGTCCAGATCACCAGGTCGGCCAGCTTGCCGACCTCGACCGAGCCGACATGGTCGGAGATGCCCTGCGCAATGGCCGGGTTGATGGTGTATTTCGCCACGTATCGTCTGGCGCGAAAATTGTCGTTGTCGCCCGCTTCGTCCTTCAGCGCGCCGAACTGCTTCTTCATCTTGTCGGCGGTCTGCCACGTCCGGATGATCACCTCACCGACCCGGCCCATGGCCTGGCTGTCCGACGAGATGATCGAGAATGCGCCCATGTCGTGCAGCAGATCCTCGGCGGCGATGGTTTCCTTGCGGATGCGGCTTTCTGCGAAGGCGACGTCCTCGGGGATTTTCTGGTCCAGGTGATGGCACACCATCAGCATGTCCAGGTGCTCGTCGAGCGTGTTCACGGTGTAGGGCCGCGTCGGGTTGGTGGATGACGGGATGACGTTCGCCTCGCCGCACACCTTGATGATATCGGGCGCATGGCCGCCACCCGCACCCTCGGTATGGAATGCATGAATGGTGCGCCCCTTGAACGCCTTCACGGTTGTCTCGACGAAGCCCGACTCATTGAGCGTGTCGGTGTGGATCAGTACCTGTACGTCCATCTCGTCGGCGACCGACAGACAGCAATCGATGGCCCCCGCCGTGGTGCCCCAGTCCTCGTGCAGCTTCAGGCCGCAGGCACCGGCATTGACCTGCTCGACGAGGCTACCCGGCAAGCTTGCATTGCCTTTGCCGAAGAAGCCCAGATTGATCGGCAACCCCTCGGCCGCCTGCAGCATGCGGTGCAGGTGCCAGGGGCCGGGCGTGCAGGTGGTGGCGTTGGTGCCGGTAGCCGGGCCGGTGCCGCCGCCCATATGGGTGGTGATGCCCGAGAACAGCGCCTCCTCCACCTGCTGCGGGCAGATGAAGTGGATGTGCACGTCGATGCCGCCGGCGGTTATGATCTTGCCCTCGCCGGCAATTACTTCGGTGCCCGGACCGACGACGATGTCGACGCCCGACTGGATGTCCGGATTGCCGGCCTTGCCGATGGCATGGATGCGGCCGTCCTTCAGGCCGATGTCGGCCTTGACGATGCCCCACCAGTCGAGGATCAGCGCGTTGGTGATCACGGTGTCGACGGCACCGCCGGCGCGAGACACCTGCGACTGGCCCATGCCGTCGCGGATCACCTTGCCGCCGCCGAACTTCACCTCGTCGCCATAGGTGGTAAAGTCCTTCTCGACCTCGATAAACAGGTCTGTATCCGCCAGCCTCACCTTGTCGCCGGTGGTCGGGCCGTACATGTCCGCATAGGCGGCGCGGCTGATTCTGATCGGCATTCGTCAGCCCTCCAGCTTGCCCATAACGGCCTGGTTGAAACCATAGACAGCCCTGTCTCCCTGAAACGGGACCAGCCTGACCGAACGGCTCTGGCCAGGCTCGAAACGCAGGGCCGTGCCGGCCGCGATATCGAGCCGCATGCCGCGCGCCGCCTCGCGGTCAAACTGCAGCTGCTCGTTGGTCTCGTGGAAATGATAGTGGCTGCCGACCTGGACAGGCCGGTCTCCGCCATTGGCGACCACGAGGGTCACGGACTTCAAACCGGCGTTGAGTTCGATCTCACCGGGCGCGGCGATGACTTCACCTGGGATCATGGCAACCTCAGCGGATCGGATGATGGACGGTCACCAGCTTGGTGCCGTCCGGGAACGTGGCTTCCACCTGCACGTCGTGGACCATCTCGGGGATGCCCTCCATGACCTGGTCGCGGGTCAGGATATGCGCGCCGCTCGCCATCAGGTCGGCGACGCTGCGGCCGTCGCGGGCGCCTTCCATCACCGCGTTGGTGATGATGGCGATGCTTTCCGGATAGTTCAGCTTCACGCCGCGCGCCAGCCGGTCGCGGGCGACCATGGCGGCGAGCGCGATCATCAGCTTGTCCTTCTCTCGCGGCGTCAGGTTCACGGCGTCTTCCCTCTCAGCATGTCCACAGCCTGGGCGGCCAGGGCGCGAAGCCACCAAGACCCGCCCGGAATCCTTCCAGAAAAAATCCCACATGGGCGGCGAGCGCCATGCCGTCGAAAGCAAGAAAGCGTCCGACGAGCAGCCCATTGACCAGGGTCACGCCCGACTCGCCGCAGTCCTCGACCAGCGCGCGCGCCAGTTCCAGCCGGTCGGTGGCATCGGGCGCCGCATAGACCAGGGTCGCGAAGGCGCGGTTGCTCCCCAGCGACGCGCGCCGTCTGGCCAGCGCGCCGAGGTCGCCGGTCAGCCGCAGCGCGTCGGCCCAGACGAGCCGTCCGTCGCGGCGCACCCGCCATTCGTCGCGCAGCGCGCCGCGGATCATGGTCTCGCCGCTCGCCTGCCTTCCCATCACCAGCCAGTCGAGGGCGAGCACCCTGCCCGAGCCTTCGACGTCGATGTCGGTGCGGCGGCGCAGCCGGGCGCCGTCGAAGGCGATGGTCTGCTGCGGCAGCCACTCCAGGGTCGCGCCATCATCCACCGCGATCGACATGTGCAGCCGCGCATCCCGGTCGATGGCGCCATAGACCTTTTCCGACGCCTGGGTGGTCACCGTCGTCACCGCCGCGCCGGCGACGCGCACGGCATAGTCCAGTTCGTCGCCGCCGGCGATGCCGCCCGAGCTGTTGATGAACACGATCTCGGCCTGGTCGCGGCCATCGACCCGGGGCATCAGCACCTTGCACGGGCTCTTCTGGTAGAGGTCGGCGACACGCGCGCCCGACAATGCGACCCGCGCGGCACCGCGTGCCCGCTGCATGCCGGCGTCGCTGGAGACGGCGGGCTTAGACGGTGAGGTGTCGACGAACATCTGCTTCCGCGAATTGGGAGGGTGGCCCGGCCAGCACAACCTCGCCCCGGTCCATCACCACGAACTGGTCGGCGAGTTCGCGGGCGAATTCGAAATATTGCTCGACCAGCACAATCGCCATGGTGCCGGTATCGCGCAGCATGGCAATGACACCGCCGATATCCTTGATGATCGATGGCTGGATGCCTTCGGTCGGTTCGTCGAGTACCAGCAGCTTGGGTCGCATCACCAGCGCCCGCGCGATAGCGAGTTGCTGCTGCTGCCCGCCCGATAGGTCGCCGCCACGGCGGCCCAACATGGACTTCAACACCGGAAACAGGTCGTAGATTTCTGGCGGGATGGTCCGCTCGGTCTTCGGCACCGCCGCGAAGCCCGACTTCAGGTTCTCCTCGACGGTAAGCAGCGGAAATATCTCGCGGCCCTGCGGCACCAGCGCGATACCGGAGGCCGCCCGCGCATAGGCGGCCATGCCAGTGATTTCCTTGCCGTCCCAGGCAATCGAGCCGCTGCGCGGGTTGACCTGCCCTGCAATGGCGCGGATCAGACTGGTCTTGCCAACGCCATTGCGGCCCAGCACGCAAGTGACCTTGCCGATCTCGGCAGTCATCGACACGCCGCGCAGCGCCTGGCTGGAGCCGTAAAAGAGGTTGATGTCCCTGCAATCGAGCATGGCCTAGCGTCCCAGATACACGTCGATGACCTGCTGGTCGTTGCGGACGAAGTCGAGTGAGCCCTCCGCCAGCACCGACCCCTCGTGCAGCACGGTGACCTTGACGCCGAGTGCCTCGACAAAGGTCATGTCATGCTCGACCACCATCAGCGACCTGGTCTTGTTGATTTCGCGCAGCAGATGCACGGTCTGCTCGGTCTCGGCATCGGTCATGCCAGCCACCGGTTCGTCGACCAGCAGCAGGCTCGGCTCCTGCATCAGCAACATGCCAATTTCCAGCCATTGCTTCTGGCCGTGCGATAATGCGCCCGCCAATTCGGTACGCCGGTCCGACACCCCGACAAGCTTGAGCATGGCGTCGATCCTGTCCTCCTCCTCCGCCGAAGTCCTGGCTAACAGGGTGGCGAAGGGACTGCGCCTGGCCTTCATGGCCAGTTCGAGGTTGTTCCAGACCGTGTGGCTTTCGAAGACCGACGGCTTCTGAAACTTGCGGCCGATCCCAAGATTGGCGATCTGCGCTTCGTCCAGTCTGGTCAGGTCGGTATCGCCGTGGAATGCCACCTGTCCGGCATCCGGGCGGGTTTTACCGGTGATCACGTCCATCATGGTGGTCTTGCCTGCGCCGTTGGGGCCGATCACGGCGCGCATCTCGCCAAGGTCGATTACCAGCGACAGGTTGTTGAGCGCCTTGAAGCCGTCGAAGCTGACCGAAACGGCATCCAGATAGAGCGCCGGCTTGCTTTCCTCGATGGCCTCAATCACGTCGCTTTCCGTTTCGGTCATGGCTGAGCCTCCGTTTTTGGCTCGGCGAGCGACTGCGGTTCGGGCGCTTCGGGGGATGGTGTCGACCTCTTCAACAGTCCCAGCTTGCTTAGGCCGCCAACCACGCCTTTGGGCAGGAACAGGGTGGTCAGCACGAACAGGGCGCCAAGGGCATAGAGCCAAGCATCGGGGATAGCGCCGGTGAAGTAGGTCTTGGCGAAATTCACCAGTACCGCGCCCAGCGCCGCACCATAGAGCGTGCCCCGGCCGCCAAGCGCCACCCAGATGACGATCTCGATGGAATTGGCGGGTGAGAACTCGCTGGGATTGATGATCCCAACCTGCGGCACATAGAGTGCACCGGCGATACCTGCCATCACCGCCGAGAACGTGAACACGAACAGCTTGTAGTGCTCCACCCGGTAGCCCAGGAATCGCACCCGGCTCTCGGCGTCACGCACCCCTACCAGCACGCGTCCCAGTTTCGACATGACAATGAACCGGCAGGCCAGGAACGCCAGCATCAGAGCAATGCCGGTCGCAACGAACAACGCCGCGCGGGTGCCGTCAGCCTGCAGGCTGAACCCGAGGATGTCCTTGAAGTCGGTGAGGCCATTGTTGCCGCCAAAGCCCATATCGTTGCGGAAGAACGCAAGCAGCAGGGCGAAAGTCATGGCCTGGCTGATGATCGACAGATAGACGCCGGTGACGCGCGAGCGGAACGCAAGCCAGCCGAATACGAAGCCCAGGATGCCCGGCGCCAAGACCACCATCAGCAGGGCGAAGGGGAAACTGTCGAAACCAAGCCAGTACCAAGGCAATTCCTGCCAATTCAGGAACACCATGAAGTCCGGGAGAACAGGATTAGCATAAACGCCGCGATCGCCGATCTGGCGCATCAGGTACATGCCCATGGCATAGCCGCCGAGCGCGAAAAACGCCCCGTGGCCAAGACTGAGGATGCCGCAGAATCCCCAGATCAGGTCGACGGACAGGGCCAGGATGGCGAAAGACAGATACTTGCCCAACAGGCTGACCACATAGGTCGGCACATGCATAAACGAGTCCGGCGGCGTCAGCAGGTTGAGCAACGGGACCACAAGAGTGGTGGCGAGCACGATGACGAGGAATATCCGGCTGGGCTTGTCGAGCAGCAGCAGGCGGGAGGTGATCGGTCCGGTCATGCTCCGCCCCCTACTCGACCGCTCGGCCACGTTGGGCGAACAGCCCTCGCGGCTTGCGCTGGATGAAAAGGATCACCGCGATCAGGATGAAGATCTTGGCAAGTACCGCGCCCGCCAGCGGCTCGAGGAACTTGTTGGCAACGCCAAGGGTCAGTGCGCCGACCAGAGTGCCCCAGAGGTTGCCGACACCACCGAATACCACCACGAGGAACGAGTCGATGATGTAGGACTGGCCCAGGTTAGGGCTGACATTGCTGATCTGGCTGAGCGCCACGCCGGCGATTCCGGCGACGCCCGAACCTAGGCCGAATGTCATGGCATCAACCCAGTTGGAGCGGATGCCAACCGAGTTCGCCATGCGCCGGTTCTGGGTGACGGCCCGCATCTGCAGGCCAAAGGTGCTGCGCTTGATCACTAGGGTCAGAACGGCAAATACAGCAAGGGCGAACACGACGATCCAGACACGGTTGAGGGTGAACGGCAGGCCGGCGGTGACCTCGATCGTGCCACTCATCCAGGACGGCGCGCCCACCTCCACGTTTGACGGTCCGAAGATGGTGCGGATGGCCTGCTGGAGGATCAGGCTGATTCCCCAGGTGGCGAGCAGGGTTTCAAGCGGCCGCCCGTAGAGAAAACGGATTACGCCGCGTTCGATGGCGATGCCCACGGCGCCCGCGACCAGGAAGGCGGCAGGCAGTGCCACGAAAAGTGAATAATCGAATGCCTCCGGAAAGCTGGAGCGGAACACCTGCTGGACCATGAAGGTGGTATAGGCGCCCAGCATGACCAGTTCGCCATGGGCCATGTTGATGACCCCCATGACACCGAAGGTGATGGCGAGGCCGATGGCGGCAAGCAGCAGGACCGATCCGAGCGAGATGCCGTACCAGACATTCTGCACCCAGCCGAGAATTTCAAGCCGCCCCTCCAGCGCGGCAACTCCCTCGGCTGCGACCTGCTTCAGGGCACCTTCCGAACTGGATTCGATCTGCGTAAGCAGGGTGAGCGCGTCGCGGTTCCCCCGCTGCCTGACCAACTCGATAGCCTTGATTTTCTCGGCTTCCGGTCCGTCGCCGGCCAAGGCGATGGCGGCCTGAGCCTGGAGCATGGCCTGCTTCACACCGGCATCCCGTTCGTTGGAGATGGCTTCGGCGAGCAACTCCGACATCTCCGGATCGCGGCTCTTGAAAACGGTGTCGGCGGCCTCGGTGCGGATCGTTGCGGTCTTGCCGAACAGAGTCAGCGTGCCGATGGCAGATCGCAACGCGCGGCGCACCCGGTTGTTCAGCCGGACTTTCTCCAGCATGCCTGCGGCGACCATGCCCGCATTGGCGCCGGACGCGGCGTCTTCCACCTTGAACTGCTCGTCCGTCGCGGACGTTGCAATCACGATGGCGCCGCTCCCGGAGACGACGTAGAGACTGCCGGCCTCCAGGGCACGGAGAATGATTCTGGCGCGGTCGGTGCGGGTTGCCGAGACAGCATTGATGGCGTCGATGGTCTCGTCAAATCCGCCGGCGGCGAAGCCCGAGACCGCAATGGGAAGATCGCTTTCCTGGGCACTCGCCGAAAAGGTATTCCCGGCAGTAACGGCCAGTAAGGCGGCGGCGATCAGGCACATCAGAAATCGCATGACGACGACTCCCCCTCTTGTCTTCCGAGTGTAACGCGGGTTATTCGCATTGCAGCATTATTCTTGTTGCGTTGCACAATTTTACGCGAGGAGGAGCAGGCGGCTGTTCCAGCGAACACGCCGCCTGCCAGCCCCCCTGGCAAAGGACTTACGGGTAGGAGAGCAAGACTATTTGGACTTGCCGCCGCACTTGCCGGTCTTGACGTTGTAGTTGCCGCAGGACAGCGGCGCGCGCCAATCGGAGATCAGGTCCTTCGAGTCCGGCAGATAATCGGACCATTCGTCGCCCACGATCAGGCCGGGCGTCTTCTGCACGGTCTGGATCTGGCCGTTGCCCTGGATCTCGCCGATCAGCACGGGCTTGGTGATGTGGTGGTTCGGCAGCATGGCAGAGTACCCACCTGTCAGGTTGGGCACCGAGATACCGACCATCGCATCGATCACCTTGTCGGGATTAATGCTGTTGGCCTTCTTCACGGCCTGGACCCACATGTTGAAGCCGATGTAGTGGGCTTCCATGGGATCGTTGGTCACCCGCTTGGGATTCTTGATGAAGGCCTGCCACTTCTTGATGAACTCGGTGTTCGCCGGGTTCTTTTCGGACATGAAATAGTTCCAGGCGGCCAGATGGCCGACAAGCGGCTTGGTATCGAGGCCGGCCAACTCTTCCTCACCGACCGAGAACGCGACGACCGGAATGTCCTCGGCCTTGATACCCTGGTTGCCCAGTTCCTTGTAGAAGGGCACATTGGCGTCGCCGTTGATGGTCGACACCACCGCGGTCTTCTTGCCGCCCGAACCGAATTTCTTGATGTCGGCGACGATGTTCTGCCAGTCGGAGTGTCCAAACGGCGTGTAGTTGATCATGATGTCGGCGGCAGCGACGCCCTTCGACTTCAGGTAGGCTTCGAGAATCTTGTTGGTCGTGCGCGGATAGACATAATCGGTGCCTGCCAGCACCCAGCGCTTAACGCCTTCTTCCTTCATCAGGTAGTCGACCGCGGGAATCGCCTGCTGGTTCGGCGCGGCGCCGGTATAGAACACGTTACGCGAGGATTCCTCGCCTTCGTACTGCACCGGATAGAACAAGACACCATTCAGTTCCTCGAACACCGGCAGCACGGACTTGCGCGAAACCGACGTCCAGCAGCCGAACACCGCCGCCACTTTCTGCTTGGCGAGCAGCTCGCGCGCTTTCTCGGCGAACAGCGGCCAGTCGGAAGCCGGATCGACGACGACAGCCTCGAGCTTCTTGCCGAGCAGGCCACCCTTCTTGTTCTGCTCTTCGATCAGCATGAGCATGACGTCCTTCAACGTTGTCTCGCTGATCGCCATGGTGCCCGAAAGCGAGTGCAGAATACCGACCTTGATCGTGTCGGCGGCCTGGGCGGCCGTCGCGCCAAAGGCCGTGGCGGCTATGACGCCCGCCGCGATCAGCGATCTGGCTGGCTTTACGGCCGATTTCAATCCCTGCGTGAAAACCTGGTTCATGTGCATTGCTAAGACCTCCCTTGCCAATGCGAGTTGCTCGAATGGCGGGGCCCGGCGGCGCCGGCCCCCGCCGCTGGGTTGCTAGATCTGGACCTGAATGCCGACGATGAACGAGTCGATGGACGGACCGAAATCGAAGTCCTCGTGGCCATAGGTGAACGACGCCCGGGCGTTGTGACCGTCGATGATATAGTTGAAGCCGCCATCCCACTTCTTGCTGCTGGCGAAGCCGTCGTCACGGTCCATGTCCTGGTACCGAATGACTGGCTGGAACTGGCCAAAGCCCACCTTCCCGGGAATCAGGAAGCTGGCCTGGGTGTAGAACCCTTCGCCTTCCATCAGTGTCGAAATGAGGCCGTCGGTATCGTAATTGTAGTAGGCGCCTTCCAGAGTGATCGCGCCGCCGTTGGCCACCGGCCACTCGAACAACACGTCGATGCTCCAGCCGGTGAAGTCGCCCCAGATGACATCATCGCCGGTCGCCTTTGCCTGATGCATGAAGGTCGCGCCGACGGCGAGGATCTTCTTGGTGCCGTAATAGGTGCTGGAGTTGTAATAGCCGGGCTCCGGATCGAAGAAATTGTAGACAAGGCGGCCGGCGAACAGCGGGGTATCGTGGTTATAGGCGCGGGTCGGAAACGGCGTATCGGCGAGGCTGCACGAATTCTTGCCACTGGAGCAGCCCTCGAACACGCCGAACTGGTACTTGAACTTGCCGCCGCCTATCTGGCCCCAGACGGCGACGCCGTTGTCGCGGCCAGCGAAAATGGCCGGATAGCCCTGGACGTTCGGAAAGTTCCAGATGTTGGCGTAATAAGGGCCAGACAGGTTGGCGCGGTCGGAGGGCGGCAAGAAGCGCCCCATCCAAATATTGAAATATTCGCTGAACTGCAGCTTCACGACGGCATCAAGGATATGGATGTCGTCGTCGCCGTCGATTTCGGTGTTGAACTCGACGCCAACCCACTTGGTAACCTCGCCATTCACATAGAGGCGGGCGCTGTCGAGATTGAACTTGCTTGACCAGCTGCCGTCCGGCGCGGCGTCTTCGATGGCGTTGTACGACACGCGTGCGCCGGCGCCGACGCTGATCCACTTGTCTTCGTCGATTTCCATCTTGTACCCGGCATGGGCCGGCGCCGTGCTTGCCAGAACCGCGGCGGCGCCGACGATCGAGAGCAAACCAGTTTTCATGGTCTTGGTGAATTGCATCCGGGGACTCCCTTTGTCGTTGAGGCATGATCGAGCCATGCTGGTATTGGCGGTTCCGCAGCTGGATTGGTGGTCTGGGGATAAGCGTGACCCGCTGCGGCGCGCCCGTAACAATCCGGTCATATTGTGCGTCGCACCAATACGCAGAATGACGTAGGCACCCATCGCAGATGCGGTGTTTTCGCCGGGGCCGATTGGCCTGTGTGCGGCAAGGCCACGACTGCATTCAGATTTTAATATTTATATTTCAATTGGTTAGGTGTTTTTATCAATTTTGTTCCAATGCCGTGATATTGCCCCTGCAAACAACTTGCCGCCAGTTACCGCGTTACTGACGAGTCGCCATGCGTTACTGGAAGGTTGAGGAAAGCACGCATCCCGCATCGCACAACGACCATTGCAGCCCAGCATCTGCGGGGCTGCAATGGTTGGTCCAAAGTGAGGCGAAGGGGTCAGGCGCGGGCCACGGCCCGCGCCTTCCCGTCACGAGCAGCGGCGCCGGATGACGCCACCAACCGGTTCCGGACCGGGAGGTCTGGCCCGGAGTTGGCTTCTCGTGCAGCCCGGCGCCCAGGCCGGATGAGATGCTAGTGCGAGATCATCCAGGGCCTGGCCGAAGGGAAGGTCTTGCTGCCATCGGCAGTATAGACGGCGCGGCTGGGCTTCTTGTTGCTGGCGCAGCAAGAACAACCCGGTCCGTGCCCGCCCGCGTTTCGCGATGCCTTGGTCGAGAAATCAGGGCTGTGGGCGGCCTTTTCGTTGGTGGCGTGGGCCGTTCGGGCACCCGCGTCCATCATGGCCATACGCGGTGCCGTCAGGATCACACGGGGCGCGGTCGTGCCACAGCCGGGGCAATCGGACGGCTCGGCGCTTTCGGCCATGGGCCGGAAGCGCTCGAAGGGGCCGCAGTCAGGACAGATATAGCCGTAGGTTGGCATCGGTGTCTCCTCACAGGTCCTTGGCCAGCGGCACGTCGATGCCCTTGGTGTCGAAGATCGTCGGTCCGTCGGCGCCCGGCTGGATGCTGAACTCGAATATCTCCGTGGGCAGCCAAAGGGTGGCACAGGCATTCGGGATGTCGACGACGCCCGATATGTGTCCCTGGACCGGCGCCGTGCCGAGAATGGCGTAGGCCTGAGCGCCCGAATAGCCGAACTTCTTCAGATACTCGATGGCATTCAGGCATGCCTGGCGATAGGCGATGTGCACATCCAGATAGTGCTGCTTGCCACCCTCATCGACCGAAATGCCTTCGAAGATCAGATAGTCGTTGTAGGTCGGCGTAATCGGGCTGGGTTTGAAGATCGGGTTCTTAACGCCGTACTTGGCCATGCCCCCCTTGATCAGGCTGACCTTCAGATGGATCCAGCCTGCCATCTCGATGGCGCCGCAGAAGGTGATCTCGCCATCACCCTGGCTGAAGTGCAGGTCGCCCATGGAAAGCCCGCCACCATCCACATAGACAGGAAAGAACACCTTCGCGCCGCGCGACAGGTCCTTGATGTCGCAATTGCCGCCATGCTCGCGGGGGGGCACAGTCCGGGCGCCCTCGGCCGCGGCGGATTTGGCTGCGTCACCCTGCATGCGGCCCATATGGGCGGTCGGCCCATAGGGCAGCGTGGCCAGCGCCGGCACCCGGTCGGGATCGGTATTGTAGAGTTCGGCCTCGCGCGTATTCCAGGTGTTCAGCATTTCCTTCGACGGCAGGCAGCCGATCAGGCCAGGATGGATCAGCCCGGCGAAGTTCACGCCCGGAATGTGCCGCGAGCTGGTGAACATGCCCTTGATATCCCAGATCGACTTCTGCGCCTCGGGGAAATGCTCGGTGAGGAACCCGCCGCCGTTCTTCTTCGAGAAGAATCCGTTGAAGCCCCACAGGCTATCCGAGAACGCGCCGATATCCAGGAAGTCGACGACCAGCAGATCACCCGGCTCGGCTCCCTTCACCCCAATGGGACCTGACAGGAAATGCACCTGCGACAGGTCGACGTCGCGCACGTCGGACGCGTCGTCGTCGTTCTTGATCTGTCCGCCGGTCCAATCGACGCATTCCACGATGAAGTCATCCCCAGGCCTCACCCACGCGACCATGGGAATGTCGGGATGCCAGCGATTGTGAATCATGTCGTTGTCGTAGGCGGACTGGCTCAGGTCCACTTTGATGAGTGTGTCGGTCATTTTCGGTGACTCCTTGACTGGTTATTTCGGCGTTGCTTGGCTTGTTTCTTGACGTCAGACAGACAGGAAGCTGGCGACCTTGGCTTCGTCGACCTCGCTGCGCAGGTTTTCGTGGACGATCTCGCCGTTCTCCATCACCAGCACCCGGTCGGCGATGTCGAGTGCGAAGCTGAGCACCTGTTCGGAGACGACGATGGACAGCCCCCGTTCATCGCGGATTCGCTTCAGGGTGCGGCCCATCTCGCGGATGATCGACGGCTGGATGCCTTCGGTGGGCTCGTCGAGCAGCAGCACCTTGGGCTTGGAGGCGAGCGCCCGCGCGATGGCGAGTTGCTGCTGTTGGCCGCCGGACAGATTGCCGCCGCGGCGCTTCTTCATCTCAAGCAGCACAGGGAACAGTTCGTAGATGTCGCCCGGCACCTTGCTCTCGCCGGTGACTGTCAGGCCCACCTCCACGTTCTCTTGTACTGTCATCGTGGAGAAAATCATCCGGCCCTGCGGCACGTAGGCGATGCCGTTGGCAACCCGCTGGTGGCTCTTCATACCGGTGATATTGGTGTCATCGATGGTGACCATGCCGCTCTTGGTCGGGACAATTCCCATCAGGGATTTCATCAGCGTGGTCTTGCCCATGCCGTTGCGGCCCATGATGGCGATGATCTCGTTGGGCTTGACCGCAAAGTCGAGGCCGTGAAGCACCTCGCTCTCGCCATAGGCCACGTGGAGTTCGGATACGTTGAGCATGATTGCCTCCTAGTGGCCCAGATAGACGTCGACGACCTTGGGGTCGGCCTGCACCTTTTCCATGGTGCCCTGGGACAAGATCTTGCCCTGGTGCAAGACGATGACCTTGTCGGCGATGTCCTCGACGAACTTCATGTCGTGCTCGATGACGATCACTGATCGGTCCTTGATGATCCGGTTGAGCAGTTCCGCGGTCTTCTTGCGCTCGCTGACGCTCATGCCGGCGACCGGCTCGTCGAGCATCAGCAGATCAGGGTCCTGGATCAGCAGCATGCCGATCTCAAGCCACTGCTTCTGGCCGTGGCTGAGATAGGCGGCCTTCAGGCCAAGGTGCTCGGACAGGAAGATTGTCTCGGCGATCTCGTCGACCCGCTCAATCACCTGCTGGTCCCGCTTGAACGCCAGCGCACCCCAGACCGAGCGACCACGCGGGTACGAGATTTCCAGGTTTTCGAACACGGTCAAATCCTCGTAGATCGACGGCGTCTGGAACTTCCGGCCGACACCCGCATGAACGATGCGGTCCTCGCGCATGCTGGTCAGTTCCTTGCCCCGGAACCTGATGGATCCGGACGTGGCCTTGGTGCGGCCGCAGATCAGGTCGAGCACCGTGGTCTTGCCAGCGCCGTTGGGGCCAATGATGACCCTGATCTCGTTCTCGTCGATGTAGAAGGACAGGTCATCGACTGCCTTGAACCCGTCGAACGAAACGGTGAGGCCCTCGACGGCGAGAAGGAAGTCCTGTTGCGTGTGGGTTGCGTTCATGGATGTTTTCCTCTCAGGACGCTGGCTTTTCGCTGAGCCCGGACGGACCCAGGAAGGCTTCGCTCCGCACCGGCCGCTCGGTTGGAGCTGGAACGGCGGGCGACAGGACAGGCGGCGCGGACAGGACCGGCGGCACCGCGCCGTCAGGCGGATTGACTTTGGCGCGGGCTGCGAGCCTGCGCTGCTTCAGCTTTTCCGAGACGCTCTGAACGATACCGGCGAGACCGTTCGGGAAAGCCAGCACGACGGCAATGAACAGACCGCCCATGGCGAGAAGCCAGAGTTCGGGAAAACTTTCCGACAGGGTGGTCTTGGCCCAGTTGACCAGCAGCGCACCGTAAACCGCACCCAGCAGCGACAGCCGCCCGCCGACGGCACAGAAGATCACCATTTCAATCGACGCAACGATGCCAACAAATGACGGCGACATGAAACCCACCTGCAGGGTGAACATGGCGCCGCCGATGGCGCACATGGCCGCACCGAAGCAGAAGATGAATATCTTGAAATTGGCGACGTCATAGCCCGAGAAGCGCACCCGGTCCTCCTTGTCGCGCATGGCAACCAGCAGACGTCCGAGCTTGGATTTGAGCACGAACTGGGAGACCACCAGGCAGGCAATGAGCAGGCCCGCGTTGACGAAGTACAGAATGACTTTGGCGCTGTCGGTACGGATGTCCCAGCCCAGCAGGGTGCGCAAATCGGTCATGCCGTTGACCCCGCCGGTATAGCCCTGCTGCCCGATGATCAGCACGGTGAGGATGGCGGCAAATGCCTGCGTGATGATGGCGAAGTACACTCCGCCCACCCGCCGCTTGAACATGGCGACGCCGATGATGTAGGCGAACGCGGTGGGTACCAGGATGATCAGGAGCAGGGTCAGCGGGAACGAGTGGAAGGGCTCCCAGAAGCTGGGTAGCGCGGTGATCTGGTTCCAATCCATGAAGTCCGGGATACCGGGCGTGGACTGAATCTTGGTGTTCTCGACGCTCGAGGCCTCAAGCTTCAGGAACATGGCCATGCAATAGCCGCCAAGGCCGAAGAACACGCCCTGGCCGAGACTGAGAATGCCGCCATAGCCCCAGCATAGAACCAGACCGACGGCGACGAAGGCGTAGGTCAGGTATTTGCCGACCAGGTTGAGGCGAAACACGTCGAGCGCCAGCGGAAACACCACCAGCAGGAGCGCTGCCAGGATGAGGAGCGAGAACAGCTCGTTGCGGGAATAGAGGGCAAAGCGTGACTTGATCATCTGCATGCCCCTACTTCCGCACTTTGAGCGAGAACAGACCCTGGGGACGCAGCATCAGGATGCCGACGATGGTCAACAGGGTAAACACCTTGGCCATGGAGCCCGACATGAAGAACTCCAGCGTCGACTGGGCCTGGCTGATGGTGAAAGCCGACGCGATAGTGCCCAGCAGGCTAGCCGCGCCGCCGAACACCACGACGAGGAACGTGTCGACGATGTAGAGCTGGCCGGCGGTTGGCCCGGTGGAGCCGATCATGGTGAAGGCGCTGCCGGCGATGCCGGCGATGCCGCAGCCGATGCCGAAAGTCAGACGGTCGGTTCGCTCGGTGTTGATGCCGACGGCGCCGGCCATCACCCGGTTCTGCATTACCGCGCGCACCTGCTTGCCCCACGAAGACCTGTACATCAGCAGGTAGACAACGAAGGTGATGGTGAGAGTCAGAACCATCACGAACACGCCGTTGATCGGCACTTCGATGGTCTCGCTGATGGGAAACGAGCCCATCAGGTAATCGGGCAGGCTCACGCCCACCTCGCGTGCGCCGAAAATGGAGCGGTAAAGCTGCTGGAGGATAAGGCTGAGGCCCCAGGTGGCGAGCAATGTATCGAGAGGTCGCTTGTAGAGATGGCGGATGATCGCCCACTCGACCAGCATGCCTAGGCCTCCGGACACCAGGAATGCCAGTATCATGGCCACAAAAAAGTATATCCCGAACAGGGCGGGTGCGTAGTTCTCGACCAGTTGCGAGCAGAGATAGGTGACGTAGGCGCCCAGGATCATGAACTCGCCATGGGCCATGTTGATGACCCCCATCTGTCCGAAGATGATCGCGAGACCGAGGGCCATCAGAACGAACACCGAGAACAGGAGCAGGCCGGCGAAGCCTTGCATGGCGAAGATCGAACCGAGTTCGCTCGCCGTGTAACCGTCAAACATCGAGATACCCTCCGAGGGGGAAACCCGTCGCGCTGAACATGGCGAAGACCGGGCGGAAGCGGGATGGCGTGGACATGGTCCGGGATCTTTCGGAAACCTGAAGGGCTGCTGCCGGAGCTTCGGGGGAAGCCCCGGCAGCGCAGCCCAGCGCCTACTGGTAGCCCTTGGGGAACGGATCAGGCTCAACCAGGTCCTTGGTCTCGTAGACCAGCTTGTATTGGCCATCGAGTTGGGCCAGACCGACACGGGTCTTCGACCAGAGGTGATGGTTGGGGTGAACCTTCACGTAGCCTTCCGGCGCGGTCTTCAGCTCGATGCCGGGCAACGACTTCTTGGTGGCGTCGACGTCGAAGCTGCCTGCCTTCTCGACCGCGGCTTTCCACAGCCACGGGCCCAGATAGGCCGCCTGGGTGACGTCGCCGATGACGATGTCCTTGCCCCACATTGCCTTGAAAGCCTTCACGAAGGCCTTGTTGTTGGGGTTATCCAGGCTCTGGAAGTACTTCATGACCGCATAGGCGCCGACGATGTTCTCACCGCCGATTCCCTGGATTTCGTCCTCGGTGACCGAGATGGTCAGGAGCAGCGGCTTTTCTTTGGTCATATCGATGCCGGCCGCCTTCAGCTGCTTGTAGAAGGCAACGTTGGAGCCGCCGACGACGATCGCGTAGATCACGTCGGGCTTTTTCAGCTTGATCTTGTTGATGACCGAGTTGAACTGGGTATGGCCAAGCGGATAGTAGTCTTCGCCCACCACCTTCAAACCCAGCTTCTCGATGTGCTTGCGGGCGATCTTGTTGGAAGTCCGCGGCCAGATGTAGTCGGAGCCGAGCAGGTAGAAAGTCTTGGCCCCCTTGGTCTTGGCGACCCAGTCGATGCCGGCGATGATCTGCTGGGTAGCTTCCTGGCCGGTGTAAATGACATTCGGCGACTGCTCGAGACCTTCATAGAAGGTCGGGTAGTACAGCATGCCGTTGTATTGCTCGAATACCGGCAACACCGCCTTGCGCGAGGCCGAGGTCCAGCAGCCGAACACAGCGGCAACCTTGTCATTGACCAGCAGTTTCTTGGCCTTTTCAGCAAAGGTCGGCCAGTCGGAGGCGCCGTCTTCCTGGATGAACTCGATCTTGCGGCCCAGCACCCCGCCCATGTCGTTGATCTGCTTGATCGCCAACTTTTCGGCCTGCACCGAACCGGTTTCCGAGATTGCCATGGTCCCGGTCACAGAGTGAAGAATGCCGACCTTCACGGTTGTGTCAGTGACCGCGAGTCCGGTGGTATTGGCCTTGTCCGCGGCATGGGCGGCTAGCGGCGCCAGCGCCACCGCCGCCAGCATGGCCGCTTTTGCGGTTCTGCGAAGCGCCGCGCCCAGGCTGCGGGGACTTCCTCTTTCCAATGTCATGATGCCTCTCTTTATGAATCGTTGTTGGTGGTGCAAAGCCGGAATTCGGCCGGGGACACACCACAACGATCCCGACTTTTTGTGCGTCGCAGCAATACGTCGATATGCGTATGGCGATACGCGGTTCGGCTGGGTAGCGTCCGGATCAAGACACGCCCTCACGGCCACATGGCCGCGGACTCCTTCGGGTCCGGGCATCTGACGTAAGCAACACAGCAGGCTAAGAAGGATCAGAACACGGCAGGCATGAATAAAGTCCGTATCCGGGGGCAGAGTTCGGAAAATTGGCCCCGAATTCGCCAACGGCCCGCAATGCGTTATTGCCGCTTGGAAAGCGCTTGCAAATGCGGTCCATTTTGCAATGCACAAGACCTTCGACACTCATAAGTACCAGGAGCACGACCGAAGGCATGACACCGCACCAGAAGGTGATCCGCGAGCGGCGACAGTACAATCAATGGGTCGCCAACCAGACCCTTGAAGACTACGCGTTACGGTTCACCGCCAACAATGCGCGCAAGTGGTCGTCGTTCCGCGTCGCCAACACGGCACTGGGCGCAGTGTCGTTCCTCGCACTCGAGGCTATCGGCGGCGCCATCACCCTGAGCTACGGGTTCTCCAATGCTGCCGCCGCCATTCTGGTCGTGGGCACAATTATCTTTCTGGTCGGCCTACCGATCTGCTTCTATGCCGCCAAATACGGCGTCGACATCGACTTGCTGACCCGCGGCGCCGGGTTCGGCTATATCGGCTCGACGATCACCTCGCTGATCTATGCCTCGTTCACATTCATCTTTTTCGCACTCGAGGCGGCGATCATGGCGCTGGCCCTGCAGATGTGCTTCGACCTGCCGCTTTGGCTGGGCTATCTGATCAGCGCCCTGATCGTCATTCCACTGGTCACCCACGGCATTACCACCATCAGCCGCTTCCAGATGATCACCCAGCCGGCCTGGGTCATCCTGCAGCTGCTGCCCTTCATCTTCATCGGCGCCAAGGGGATGTTCGAGCTGGATACGTGGACCGCCTATCGGGGCACCCACGGCGCCGCCGACGGTTCCATCGACCTGCTGCACTTCGGCGCGGCCTCGGCCGTCGTGTTCTCGCTAATCGCCCAGATTGGTGAGCAGGTCGACTATCTGCGATTCCTGCCGCGCGACCGCAGGGGCAGCCGGAAGAGATGGTGGGCGGCCATGGTGTGCGCCGGCCCGGGTTGGGTCATCCCGGGCATGGTCAAACTTCTGGCCGGCTCATTCCTGGCCGTACTGGCGCTGAATTCGGGGGTTCCCTTCGCCAGCGCCGCCGAGCCGACCCAGATGTACCTGCTCGCCTTCACCCAGGTGATCGCCCAGCCCGACATCGCCATCGCGCTGACCGGTGCGTTCGTCGTCATCTCCCAGCTCAAGATCAACGTCACCAATGCCTATGCCGGGTCGATCGCCTGGTCGAACTTCTTTTCCCGGCTCACTCACAGTCATCCGGGACGCGTGGTCTGGCTGGTGTTCAACGTGACTATCGCCATCATCCTGATGGAGCTCGGAATCTACAAGGCACTGGAGCACACTCTGGGGCTCTACGCCAATATCGCCGTGGCCTGGGTCGGCTGCATCGTCGCCGATCTGGTGATCAACAAACCGCTGGGGCTGTCGCCGCGTCATATCGAATTCAAGCGGGCCCATCTCTACGACATCAATCCTGTAGGCGTGGGCGCCATGCTGGTCGCCTCGGTCCTGTCGATCGCCGCCTATGCGGACGTGCTGGGCGAAACGGCCCGCGCGCTTGCCCCGTTCATCGCGCTGGGCACGGCGCTGGTCGTATCGCCGCTGATCGCCCTTGCCACGGGCGGGCGCTTCTATATAGCCCGCGAGCCAACGACGCCGCTGGCCGACAGCAGGCCCGAGCGCTGCTGTATATGCGAACATACGTTCGAACCCGAGGATATGGCCACCTGCCCGGTCTATGCCGGACCGATCTGCTCGCTGTGCTGTTCGCTCGACGCCCGCTGCCGCGACGCCTGCAAGGTATCGGCGCGGTTTTCCGACCAGGTGCTGCAGTTCATGGCCTGGGTCTTTCCCCGGCGGCTGGTGGTCCACCTCAACACGCGGCTGGGCCAGTATCTGGGACTGCTGCTGCTGTTCACCCTGACCATCGCGGCCATTCTGGCACTGGGATATGTGCAGATGAGCCTAACACCCGACGCGCCAACAGCGATCATCGCCGACACGCTGTGGAAGGTGTTCTTCATCCTGATCATCGTCGCCGGCATCGTCGCCTGGCCATTCGTGCTGGCCCACGAGACCAGCCGCGCCGCCCAGCAGGAAACCCAGCGCCAGACTATGATGCTGATGCGCGAGATCGACGCCCACCAGAAGACTGACAAGGCACTGCAGAAGGCCAAGGAGGCCGCCGAGGCCGCCAGCATGGCCAAGAGCAAATACGTCGTCGGCATCAGCCACGAACTGCGCACGCCGCTCAACGCCATACTTGGGTATGCCCAGCTGCTCGAGGCCGATCCGGCCATGCCCGGCCATCGGAAGCACGCACTGAGCGTCATCCGCAGAAGCGGCGATCATCTGTCCGGCCTGATCGACGGGCTGCTCGACATCTCCATGATCGAAGCAGGCCGCCTGCAACTCTACCGCGACGAGGTGCCGATCAATGATTTTCTGGGCCAGCTCGTGGACATGTTCAGCATGCAAGCCAAGGCCAAGGGTCTCGACTTCTCGTTCGACCCGCCCGAAAGCCTGCCCGACCTGGTCTATACCGACGAGAAACGGCTGCGGCAGATCCTGATCAACCTGTTGTCGAATGCCATCCGCTGCACCGAACAGGGCGGCGTGACCCTGAGCGTGCAATACCGCAACCAGATCGCCACCTTCGAAGTAGAGGACACCGGCATTGGCATCGCCAGGGAGAACCTCGAACGGGTGTTCCGCGCTTTCGAACGGATCGAGACGCCGGGCACCGTCAAGCGCCCCGGCACCGGCCTTGGCCTGACAATCACCAAGCTGCTGACCGAGTCCATGGGCGGCGAAATCACCGTGCGCAGCACGCCGGGAAGTGGCAGCGTGTTCCGGATCAAGCTGATGCTGGGTAGCGTTCCGCGCCCTGCCCGCTCGGTCGTCCCGACGCGGCGCATCACCGGTTACGAGGGAGACCGGATTAGCGTGCTGGCGGCCGACGACGACCAGAATCATCTGGACCTGGTGCGCGACCTGCTGTCGCCGCTAGGCTTCATCGTCATCGCCGCCGTTGACGGTCCGTCCTGCATCGAGGCCGCCACCCATTCAATGCCGGACATCGTGCTGCTTGACATCTCCATGCCCGGAATGACGGGCTGGGATGTGGCGCGCACCCTGCGCGAGGATGGCATCTGCCGCGCACCGATCGTGATGATCTCGGCTAACGCCCGCGAGGAGCGCCAGCGAGAGGTCTCGGCAGCCTTCCACGACGCCTATCTGATGAAACCCATACAACTCGGCACCATGCTGGATACCGTCAAGGCCCTGCTCAATCTGCGCTGGATCCACGATCAGCCGGCCGAGCCCGCCAGTGCCGGGATGCCGCAGTCGCTGCGCCGGAACGAAATCCCGCCACGCCCGCAGATCGGCACGCTGATCCAACTCGGCCGCATCGGCCATGTGCGCGGCATCCTGTCCAAACTCGACGAGATCGAGGACGTTCAGCCCGACACCAGGCGGGTGGTCGCGCATCTGCGCGGCCTGGTACGCGAATTCGAACTGGTCCAGTACGACACCGTCCTGAAGGCATTGCAGCATCATGAATGACAATGGCGGCTCCTATATCGTCCTGGTGGTGGACGACTCGCCGGAAACCCTTAGCCTGCTGACCGACACTCTGGAGGATGCAGGCATCACCGCGCTGGTCGCCCGCAGCGGCGGCGCCGCGCTGTCGCTGATTGATCGGGTGATGCCCGACGTGATCCTGATGGACGCGGTCATGCCCGAGATGGACGGTTTCGAGACCTGCCGCCGGATCAGGCAGAACAAGGACACTGCTCATGTACCAGTTATCTTCATGACCGGCCTGACCGACACCGAGCACGTCGTCATGGGGCTGGAGGCCGGCGGCGTGGATTACGTGACCAAACCGGTCCCGCCCTTCGAGATACTGGCGCGCATCCGCGTACACCTGGCCAATTCCCGTATGGCCCAGAGCGCGCGTATCGCTCTCGATGTGGCCGGACGCACCCTATTGGCGGTCAACCGCAAGGGCGAGGTATTGTGGAGCACGCCGCAGGCGGCGGGCCTGCTGAAGCGAGTGCTGGGCGTGTTCGATACCGACGCGCCAGCGTGGAACAACTCCGTGAAGCCGCGCCTCGCCGACCTGGTCGCCCAGCGCGCCAGTGACCCGACGATCGTCGCGGCGGGCAACGCCAGAGTTCTCGCCGCTTTGCTGGGCGAGGCCGGTCCCGGCGAGTTCCTGCTGCATCTGAGCGACGGCACTGCCGCCAACGACCAAACTCTGTTGAAGCAGAAGCTGGGCCTGACCGCCCGCGAGGCCGAAGTGCTGTTGTGGACCGCCCAGGGCAAGTCAAACCGCGATATCGCCGAAATCCTCCAGTGCAGCCCCCGGACGGTGAACAAGCACTTGGAACAGATCTATGCCAAGCTGGGCGTGGAAAACCGCACCGCTGCGGCAGCTATCGCGGTTCGATTGCTGATCGATAAATAGGTTATCCCCGGCGCGAAAAATCACTGCACCCGGGTCTCGCGCATCTGAGCCGCGATGGCATTGCAGCAAAAGTGGCCTCTCGAGCTGACTTGCGGTCCGGCAGGGTGTTCCCCGAGCCTGATATCGGACAGCGAGGCAATGATTCGCAAGGTTTACGGGCACCATCACCCGGACTGGCTCAAGGGAGCTGCGAGCGCACTGGAACGCGCATAATGCGCCTAACGGAAAAACACAAAAAATGTCTAACTTATTGAATTTAATGGTGCTGCTGGACAGGATTGAACTGTCGACCTCTCCCTTACCAAGGGAGTGCTCTACCACTGAGCTACAGCAGCAGCGGGAGGGCTTATGCCAAGGAAACCACACAGGCGCAAGCCCTTTTGGGCGCTGACTGTTCGCAGCGCCCGCCAGCCGCAAAATCCCGCATCGTCCCGTGCTTACGGGTATTTTACCGAGCAGCCATAGGCCTTGGTCTGGGCAACCTGGACGGGCTTGCCGGCCGCTACCGCGTCATAGGCCGCGCGCACATAGTTCTGGGCCTTGGGAATGTCGTCCTGCTTTGCCGACGGAATGCTGTCGATGGCGCCGTTATAGGCGACGATCTGCTGCGGCGTGATCACCACCATCTGCGGCGTCGCCGTCGCGCCATAGGCCATGCCGATCGTGCCGTCCTCGTCCAGGATCACGTCCGACGGCGCCGCGTTGCGCGATTGCGTCAAATCGTTCGCTTTTGCGGGCGATACATGTCCCTGCTTGCCCGGGGCCGACGAGATCACGGTGAGCCACACGGCGCCCTTGCCGGTCAACTCCTTCTGCAGCGACTGCATGTTGCCGCTGTCATAGTGTTTCTTCACGAAGGGACAATCGTGATTGGTCCATTCCAGCACCACGGTCTTGCCCGCCAGATCGCCGAGACTGACACTCTGCCCCGCTGCGCTCGTGCCCGTGAAGGGCGGCGCCGGCTTGCCGATTTCCACCGCCGCCTGTGCCGCTGCCGATACCAGGCAAAGCGCCAACCCGCTCGCCATTACCGTAAAAAGCCGTCCGATCATCGTACGCTCCCCATTTGAAAGTCCTACCCCTCGGCCTGACCGATAACGTCCAGTACGATTCCCGGCGTGAGCAATTGCGGCAGCACGACGGCCTGGGCGCGACCAGGCGCAAAATAGAGATAGAGCGGCACGCCGTTCCGGCCATAATTTGCCAATATTTCGGTAATCTTCGGGTCGCGGCGCGTCCAGTCGCCCTTCAGGTACCGAATCCCCCGGCTGTGGAATTCGGCGGCGACCGCGTCCGTGGACAGTGCGACCCGTTCGTTGGCAAGGCAGGTAATGCACCATGCCGCCGTGAGATTGACGAAGACCGGCTCGCCGGCCTCCCGGTAGGCATCCAGCCGGGCCTGATCGAACGGCTCGGCGGCGAGCACGCCGCCATCGGCGGTCACGGAAGGCGCGTTCTGCTCGCCCGCATACCAGACCAGCCAGACGCAGGCCGCCAGCGCAGCGGCGGCCAATCCGTGGCTGATCACCTTGCCGAGGCCGTGCGCGCCGCTTGCGATCCGCCACAGCCAGATGGCGAATACCACAAGCATCAGGATCCCGAGGAGAGCCGCAACCGCGGTGATTCCCGCCTGCTGGCCCAGCACGGTCACCAGCCAGATCACCGTGGCATAGATCGGGAACGCCAGGAACTGGCGGAACCGGTCCATCCACGGACCCGGCCGCGGCAGCAGCCGGCCGATGGCCGGCACCTCGCTGATCAGCAGCATGGGGAACGCCAGCCCCAGGCCCAGCGCGGCAAAGATCAGCAGCGAGATCATCGGCGGCAGCAGCAAGGCGGCACCCAGCGCCGAGGCCATGAACGGCGCGGTGCACGGCGTCGCCACGATCGTGGCCAGCACGCCGGTCGCGAACGCACCCACGGCCCCGCCGCGGTCGACCAGTCCCTGTCCAAGACCGGTGAAGCTGCCCGCCAGTTCGAAATAACCCGACAGGGACAGACCGACCGCGAACAGGATCACCGCCAGGACCGCCACCACTTCCGGCGACTGGAGCTGGAAGCCCCATCCCACCGCCGCACCGCCGGCCCGGAACGCCAGCAGCGCGCCGGCCAGCGCCAGGAAGCTCACCATCACGCCCGCCGTATAGAGCAGGCCTTCGATCCGCTTCTCACGCAGCGACAGGCCGGACGCCTTCACCACCGCCAGCGCCTTCAACGACAGCACCGGAAACACGCAGGGCATCAGGTTGAGCAGCACGCCGCCGATAAATGCGAACAGCAGGGCCTGCCAGACAGGTGGCTGCACGGCCAGACCCGCGCCGCCGCCTGTGCCCGAGGCGCCGGCGGCGTCGGCCCGTGCCAGTCCCGGCGTGGAAAACGTTCCCGCCGCCGCGCTGATCGCATAGGCCTTGTCGCCCGCGCGCAGCACACCGTCGACGATCGTCTCGGGTTTGCCGCTGCCCATTGTAACGGCCAGGAGGCGCGCGCCGTCATTCGCGGACTCGCGCTGCGCCGCGCTGTTGTCGATCAGCGTGTCGGAAAACGGAAAAAACCGCAGCGCACCTGTGTCCGCGCCCACCAGGCGCAGCACCAGCGTCTTCCCGTCCACCTTGAATTGGGCAGCGCCGGGGAAGGGTACCGGCAGCGCGCCGCGGGCCTTGCTGAAGCCGGCCGTGCGCAGCGGGTCGCGCACGGCTTCCTGCGCCACCGGCAAGGTCAATTCCAGGTCGGCGCCTTCCGGAATGCAGATCTCCTCGCAGACCAGCCAGTCGGCGCGCGCCCTGAGCGTCACGTCGCCCATGGCTGCATCGGCGGGCGGCGTCACCGTCACCAGCAGCCAGTGCTCGGCATCGTAGCCATAATTGGTCAGGGGGCCGAAAGGCAGCGCCTTGGGTGCCGGCCATTCGATGCCGCTGACGGCAAACCCGTCGGGCAGCGTCCATTCCAGGCTCGTCGCCAGCCCCGAATCCCCGGGATTGCGCCAATAGGTATGCCAGTGCTCACGCGGGATCAGTTTCAGCGCGACCTGGAAGGGCTGGCCCGGCGCCGCCGCGGCCACCTCGGCGACCAGTTCGGCCTGGGCATTTTCGGTGCTGACCGGCGCCGCTGCTGCAGGCACTGTCAGCAGCAGCGAGGCAAGCACCGCCGCCATCCATTTCGTCGCCCACCGCCTGGGTAAAGACGTCATCTGCTTCTCCGTCCGCCGCGCAGTTCCGATGCGCGCCGTTCCATGCATAATATGGTACTGCGTTCCGGTCCATGCGGACCATTTGCGCGGCCAGCCGGAAAAGGCCATGAACCAGATTGATCACTACGCCATTCGCGGCGGCATCGAGGGGCGCGAAAGACTTGCGCTGCTGGCAGGCATCTTTGCCCGCGGCACGGCGCGGCTGCTCGACATGGCAGACATCCCCAGGGGCGCACATTGTCTCGATGCCGGTTGCGGCGGCGGCGACGTGGCGCTGGATCTGGCGCGCCGCGCCGGCCCGTCGGGTCGCATCGTCGGTATCGATCTGGACGAGACCAAGCTCGAGATCGCCCGGGCCGAGGCGGTGGCCGCCGGCGCCGCCATCGAGTACCGGGCCGCCGACATCGCCGCACCGCTCCCAGGCCCGTTCGACGTGGTCTATATGCGCTTCCTGCTGTCGCATCTGACGGCGCCCGCCGCGGCGCTGGCCAACGTGTTCGCCGCGCTGGTGCCGGGCGGCCTGATCATCGCCGAGGACGTGGATTTCCGCGGACACTTCAGCCACCCGGAAAGCGCGGCGCTCGATCGGTACGTGGACTTATATTGCCGGGTCGTCCGGCGGCGAGGCGGCGATGCCAATCTCGGCCCGCGCCTGCCCAGCCTGCTCGCTGCGGCCGGATTCGGCGCGGTCCAGGTCAGCGTGGCAAATCCGGCTGCCCTCGACGACAGGCTGAAGCTGCTTAATCCTGTAACCATGGAAGCCATCGCCGGCGCCGTCATCGCCGACGGCATCGCCCCCGAAACCGAAGTGAACCAGTTGATCGACACGCTCTATGACGAGGCCCGCGACACGTCGCGGCTTACCAGCCTGCCCCGCGTGGTCCAGTGCTGGGCGCGCAAGCCGGCGGCCGGCTAGCCATGCCGGATAAGGATGGAAAGCAGCCCCCCAACAAGGCCGCGCATCAGCGCCGCGCGGCCGAGGCGCTCAGGCAAAATCTGCGCCGGCGCAAGGACCAGCAGCGCAGACAGACGCCGGGGGCCCAGAGTCCCGATCCCCGGCAGCCCGCCGACGACGAGACCGGCAATTAGCTCGAGAGGCTGAGATAGGCCAGCGAGAAGATTGCCGCGCCGCCGGCTGCAGTGGCCAGGCTCGCCGGCGTCAGATAGGGCCCGCCCAGCGCCACGATCCGATATGACAGGAAGGCGCCAAGCGCCGCGCCGACCAGTCCGAACGCCGCACTGGTTATGGGCCGGGCTCTGTTGTAGCGCGGGTACAGGAAGTAGACCAGCAAGCCGACGATAAGGCCCACGCACAATTTGGCGAAGTAGTCCATGACGACTCCCGAGGTCGTGATCATGTCAAATTAGCCCGCGGCAATACTGACATAGTCTGCAATCTGTGTCAGCGGCAGTGTCATATCGGCCGCAGGCATCCTGCCGCTGTTGAGATACGCGATCCGCTCCAGTAGAAGTGGTGTGCGCAGTCACACCCGAAGAGGTCCCCAATGGCCATCATGTCCGACATCTGGATCCGCGAGCAGGCTTTGGCCAACGGCATGATCGAGCCGTTCGTCGAGAAGCAGCAGCGTCAGGGCGTGATCTCCTACGGCCTGTCGTCCTATGGCTACGACGCCCGGGTATCGGATGAGTTCAAGGTATTCACCAATGTGGATTCGGTGATCGTCGACCCCAAGCAATTCTCCAAGCAGAGCTTTGTCGACCGGCCGGGCGAGGTGTGCGTGATCCCGCCCAATTCGTTCGCCCTCGCGACCACGGTCGAATATTTTCGCATCCCGCGCGACGTCCTGGTGATCTGCCTGGGCAAGAGCACCTATGCGCGCTGCGGCATCATCGTCAACGTCACCCCGCTCGAGCCGGAATGGGAAGGTCACGTCACCCTGGAATTCTCCAACACGACGCCGCTGCCGGCCAAGATCTATGCCAATGAAGGCGCCTGCCAGTTCCTGTTCCTCCAGGGCAACGAACCCTGCGAGACCTCGTACAAGGACAAGGCCGGTAAATATATGGGACAGCGGGGCGTGACCCTGCCGAAGCTCTAGCATGGATCAGCTCGTCATCCGGGGCGGCAGGCCGCTGCGCGGCAAGATCTCGATCAGCGGCGCCAAGAACGCGGCGCTGCCGCTGATGGCCGCCAGCCTGCTGACCGAGGAGACCCTGACCCTCGACAACATTCCGGCGCTCGACGACATGACCACCATGTCCGACCTGCTGACCAGCCTGGGCGCGGCCGTCGAGGAAGTCGAAGGCTCCAACCGGGGCCGCACCCTGAAGCTGACGGCCAGGCCGCCGTTGTCCACCGTCGCGCCCTACGAGATCGTCAACCGCATCCGCGCCTCGGTGCTGGTGCTGGGCCCGCTGCTGGCACGCACCGGCCAGGCTACCGTGTCCATGCCGGGCGGCGATGCCATCGGCATCCGTCCCATTGACCAGCACCTGAAGGGGCTGGAGGCCATGGGCGCGAAGATCGAACTCAAGGGCGGCAACGTCATCGCCAGCGCGCCGGGCGGCCTGAAGGGCGCCACGATCCGCTTTCCCTTCGTTTCCGTGGGCGCCACGGAAAACCTCCTGATGGCCGCCACCCTCGCGAAGGGCACCACCATCATGGAAAATGCGGCACGCGAGCCCGAGGTCACCGACCTGGCCCAGTGCCTCGTCGCCATGGGCGCCAGCATCCACGGCATCGGCACCGAGTGCCTGGTCATCCAGGGCGTCGATGCGCTGCACGGCGCCAACCACACCGTGATGCCCGACCGGATCGAGGCCGGCACCTATGCGGTCGCCGCCGCCATCACCGGCGGTGAACTGGTGCTCGACGGCGCCAATGTCGAGCATCTCGGCTCGGTCTTCGAATCCCTGGCCAAGGCCGGCGTCAACATCTCCAACGGCCTGGGCAAGGTGCGCGTATCCCATCCCACCGGGCGCTGCCGCGGTTTCGACGTCATCACCCATCCATTCCCCGGCTTTCCCACCGACATGCAGGCCCAGTTCATGGCGCTGATGGCCGTGGCCGACGGCGCCTCGCTGATCACCGAAACCATCTTCGAGAACCGATTCATGCACGCGCCCGAACTGGCGCGCATGGGCGCCGACATCACGGTCCATGGCAGCTCGGCCATGGTGCGCGGCAATCCACGCCTGCGGGGCGCGCCGGTGATGGCGACCGACCTGCGCGCCTCGGTCTGCCTGGTGCTGGCCGGCATGGCCGCCGAAGGCGAGACCGTGGTCAACGGCGTCTATCACCTGGATCGCGGCTACGAAAAACTCGAAGAAAAGCTGCGCGCCGTGGGCGCCGATATCAGCCGCACCCAGGACGACAGGGCCATCGTACCGTGAGGACAGACCGGCCATGAAGCTGCGCGCCGAAAATGCCGAGGACATCGCCGTGATCGGCGGCTATCTGCAGGACGCCGCCCTCAAGGTTTCGGATATTGCCTGGCTGCCGGCGGGCAACCGCTTCGCCCTGGTCTGCAACCGGTTCATGTGGGAGCGGCCCGGCCCACCCCATTACCGCACCCGCGCCGGCCTTCATTTCGAGACCGTCATTGCCGCCAAGGTGCGCGGCCTGCCGCAAGAATCGAAAGACCATGTGCTGGAGCTACTGACCGTCCACGCGGTCGAACAGCCGGGCCGCGCCCTGATTACCCTGACCTTCGCCGGCGGCGCCGATATCCGCCTGGAGGCCGAACTGGTCGAGGCCGGCATGGACGATCTCGGCCAGCCCTGGGAAACCCCGCATCGTCCGGTCCATTCGGACTGAACGGCACGGCGGCAGCGAACGGCATCCTCTCGCAACCCCAGCATCAGGCCGGCAGTTGCCGCCTCGCCGCTGACCGTGATGTACCCACCTGCCATGAATACGGGGCCGCCTGGAATTCTAGCTGACCGGCGCGGGCCCCGCATAGCGTGCCCGCGGCCGGATCAGCGTACCGGTCTCGGTCTGTTCGATGGCATGCGCGATCCAGCCGGCGGTCCGGCCCAGTGCAAAGATCGCGAACGCCGCATCCTGCGACAGCCCAAGCGTGTGGGCCAGCGCCGCCAGCGCGCCATCGACGTTGAGCGCCATGCCGCCGGCCGCCTCGGCGGCGTCGATCGTCCGGCGCAGCGCGCCCGAGGGCTCATGCGCGGCCCGCAATGCCCGCGCGCGAATGTCGCCGTCGGGATAGAGTTCGTGGTGCAGCCCCCAGATGAGTTCGCCCCGCTCGAGCCGGGCGACAAAGAAGGCGGCCGGATCGGGGGCCGCCAGCGCCTCGGCGAACATGGCGACGGTGCGCATGGTCATGCCGCCGTGCCGTGGACCGGTGAGCGCGGCGAGGCCCGCCATCAGCGCCGCCGGCAGGCTGGCCCCGGTCGAGCCCACCACGCGCACCGCGAATGTGGACGCATTGAGTTCGTGATCCGCCAGCAGCACCAGGGCGCGGCGGACCAGGTCCGTTCCCCTTGGCTTCAGCCTCCAGGCCGCGGCAGCCGCCTCGTGGACCGGGCCACTTGCCGCACGTCCCAATACCGCGCTTGCCACCCCGCGCAACAGGCCCGCACCCTCGATGACCATGGACTGCCGGCTGCGCCCGAACATGGGCGGCGCCTCGTTCGCGCTTCGCGCCAGATAGCTGAACGCGCCGGCGATTCCGGCTTCCCCCGCGGCAAGGGCTGGAGCCGGCGCATCGGACCAGGCCGCCACGCCGCACAGCAGGGCAGCCGTTTCCTCGAGCGTCGCCGTCTCCGACCAGGCGACCGCATCCTGCCCCCGATAGATCAGGCGGCCGCGCAGCACGGTTGAAATCTGGGTCTCCAGCACGGGATCGCCCCAATTGATCGCCTTCGCCGCGACCGCAGGCCGGCTGCGGCCGGCCTTCTTGCGCGCGGCGAGCGCCTCCACGTCGGCCTCGCGGTAGAGACTACGGCGGGAATCGGACATGTCCGCCACGGCATCCAGCATGCCCCGGCTTACATAGGCGTAGAGCGTCTGCGGCCTGATACCCAGGCGCCGGCAAACCTCTTCCGCTGCGATCAGCGTGACTGTCATATATTGATTGTATTGATCAATATTGACGTACGCAATGAGCTGCGTCGAAATAGTGGCCGTCACACTCAAAGGAGGCAGCCATGTCCGGACGGATCGACCCTGAAGCCCTGTTGCCAATCTGGGGCACCCGCTATCCACCGCCCTACGACGAACCATGCCGCGCCCGCCTGCGCCGCCGGCTGGCAGATGCTGCCGGGCTGACCCAGTTCGGCGTCAACCTGACCCGCCTGCCGCCCGGCGCCTGGTCCAGCCAGCGCCACTGGCATACCAGGAACGACGAGTTCATCTGCGTGCTGGAAGGCCAGGTCACGCTGGTGACGAACGACGGCAGCGAGGTGCTGCGGGCGGGCGACTACGCCGGCTTCCCCGCCGGCGCCGAGAACGGCCACCACTTCCGCAACGACAGCGCCAGGGACGCGGTGCTGCTCGAGATCGGCTCGAACCATCCCGACGATGCGGCCTGGTACAGCGACATCGACATGGCCGCGCCGCCCCTGGAGCAGCCGGCCACCTACACCCGCCGGGACGGCACGCCCTATCCCGACACGCCCCGCCGGGCGGGGCCGTGACACAGGCGGCGCCGGCATATGATCGCGTCGGCATCGTCCGCGCCTTCGATGTCCAGGCGCGGGCCTGCGATGCCCTCGGCTCGCCGCTGACCGCGTTTCTGCTGCGCGGTGTCATCGCCGATTATCAGGCCGGCGGCGCCAGCCGAGACCTGCTGGCGCCTCTGGAAAGCCGCCAACAATGGGAGGCCGTCACCAGCCTGCGCCTGGCCGGCGCACTGCATTTCCTGGTGTTGGCCGGCCGGACACCGGGTCTGGCCGCCTATTACCCCAGCGCGGGCGGTACGTTCCGCGAGGACGGGTTTCGTGCCGAGATGGAACGGGCAATGCGCGGCGAGGCCGGGTTCATCGAGGCTTTCATCCGGCGCGCGCCGCAAACCAACGAGGTTCGCCGCACGGGCGCGCTGGTCGGCGGCTTCCTGATCATCGCCGCCAGGACCGGTCTGCCGCTGCGCTGCCTGGAAGTGGGCGCCAGCGCGGGCCTGAACCTGCACTGGGACAGGTTCCGTTATGACTTCGCCGGCGCGGCGTGGGGCGACCGGGCAAGCCCGGTGACGATCGGCACCGCCTGGACGGGCGACGCCCCGGAAACAGGGGTGTCCGCACGGGTGATCGAGCGCGCGGGCTGCGACATCAACCCCATCGACCTGTCGTCGGCAGAGGCTGTTCTACGGTTGAAATCCTATGTGTGGCCCGACCATCCCGGCCGCTTCCGCATCCTCGAGCGCGCCACGGATCTGGCCCGGCGGCATCCGGTCGCGCTGGAGACCGCCGACGCGGCCGACTGGACCGCCAGACACCTCGCCGAGCCACGCCCCGGCGTCGCCACCGTCGTCTTTCATTCCATCGCCGCCCAGTACTTCAGCGACGGCACCCGCGCGGCGTTCGAAGCCGCCATCCGCGATGCGGGTCACCGCGCCTCCGGTGCCGCGCCCGTCGCCTGGCTCCGCATGGAACAGGCCAGTCCGGTCCAGTTGCCCGAGATTCGCTTGACCATCTGGCCCGGCGGACATGATCTTCTGCTGGGCCATGCCCATCCGCATGGCCTGTTCGCCCACTGGATGCCGCGATCATGATCCTCGAAGCCGCACACCTTACCATCAAGCCAGGGCGTGAAGCCGCGTTCGAGGCCGCCATGCAGCAGGCCAGGCCATTGATCGAGGCCTCGGCCGGCTTTGGCGGCATCGAGGTGCGCCGCTGCATCGAGCGCCCGAGCGGCTATCTGCTCCTGGTCTGGTGGGAGGCGATGGAGGACCATACCGCCGGATTTCGCGGCTCCGGTCGCTACGAGCAATGGCGGACATTGCTGCACGATTTTTACGACCCCTTCCCCACCGTCGAGCATTTTGCGCCCTCATTTCTGGGCTGAGAGTTGATTCTTGATGGCGCGGCCTTGCTCCGGTGTTAGTTCATAGGACCGAAGGCCAACACCCCCGGGGAGACGCCATTGCCCGCCGTCAGACTGCTTGCCGCCGCTCTTGTCCTCAGCCTGGCTGTCGCCGGCTGTTCATCGAAGCCGCAGCGCAGCCCGCTGCCCAAGGATCGCAACGCCGTCGACCGGATCAGCAATGCCTATGTGCGTGCGGTCGAGTTGCAGGCCGCGGGCGACTGCGAAAAGGCAAGCCGGCTGCTGTTCCGGGTAGCCATGCAGGGAATCGGCTACGAGGACGCCCAGCGCCGGCTCGGCGAGTGCACCATCGTCCTGGCGAAAGGCGAGCGGACCCGGTATCTCGACGGCATCGTCTGGCTACGCCGCGCCGCCGAGGCGGGCTGGCCGGAAGCGCAAGGTTCGCTGGCCTATGAATATGCCACCGGCCCCATGGCCGATGGCGTCGAGGCCGCGCGCTGGCTGACGCTCTATGAGAACAACCCCCGGATGAAGCGCCTGGGCTTCACCCCCATGACGGCCGACAAGCTGGCCCGCATCCGCGCCATGATCACGCCCGAGCAGCTTGCCAAGGGGCAGGCCGCCGCCGCCGCCTTCGTCCCCGTCACCTGGACACCGCCCGCCGCCGCCAAACGCGACGCGGTCGAGGATCTGAAGGAATCCGAGGCCGGCAACAAGCGCGGCCCCGGCCCGCGCCGCAGCGACGACGCCGACCGTCCCATCGGCGGCGAGTTCCCGCAGCCTGGCCAGTAAACCCTGGCGACGCCCGTCTATCGGAACTTTGGCGTCCGCTTGTTGAGGAACGCGTCCACCGCTTCCTTGTGCTCGGCCGAGGCGTAGCATTCCTTCAGCAATGCGCCCTCGCGGCGCTGCACGGCGTTCATGTCCGACGCCGGACCGTGGTCCCGGAGCAATCCCTTGATCAGCCGCAGCTGCCGGTCGGGATTAGCCGACATCTCGCGGCCCAGCGTCCTGGCCCGGTCGAGCAACTCGCCCGCCGGCACCACATGATCCGCCAGCCGGATGCGGCCCGCTTCCCGCGCGTCGATCAGCCGTGCGGTCAGGCACAGTTCGTTGGCCGTTCCGAAACCCACCCGGCGCTCGAGAAAGTGGGACGAGGCCAATTCCGGCACCAGTCCCATCTTGACGAAGAACATGCCGAATTTGGCGTCCTCCGAGGCGATGATCACGTCGAACGGCAGGATCATGGTGGCGCCGACGCCGACCGATGCACCGTTCACGGCCGCGATCAGCGGCTTGGAGCGGCGGCACAGATCGGCCCAGTCGGTGCCGCCCGGCATCCCGGTTTCCTCTTCCTGCTTGTCGCCCGCGCCGTCGATGCGCGCCTTGAACGCCTGCTCGATATCCGCACCGGCGCAAAAGCCCTTGCCCGCGCCGGTCAGCACGATGGCGCCGATCGCCTTGTCGGCGTTGGCCGTCTCGAAGGCATCGACCAGTTCGCGCGACATCACCCGCGTCCAGGCGTTGCGCCGCTCGGGACGGTTCAGGGTGACGACCGCGACCGGGCCGTCGGTTTCATAGAGAATGGTTTCGTAGGACATCGCGTTCACCCCTGCTGATTCAGGCCGCCGACATTAGGCGGCGGCTGACAGCGGCGCAATCGCGCAAAGCCATTCGACACGCGGCAAGACGCCGCTAAAGTGATGCCGCGCGAAGGCCAGAGCATCGGGGGAGAAAGCATGTCATCAGACGCGGCGGCGCGGCAGCGCTCATCGGCCATTCTGGCCCGGCTGGACCGCCTGCCCGGCACCCGCCATGTCTGGCTGCTTATCGGCCTGTTGTCGCTGGGCGGCATGTTCGAGTTCTACGATCTGTTCATGACCGCCTACGTCATGCCCGGCCTGGTCAAGGCGGGTCTGTTCGCCGACGTCAAGGTGGGCATCTTCACCGGCCCTGCGTCCTTCGTGGCGGCGACTTTCGCGGGTCTGTTCATCGGCACCTTCCTGTTCAGCTATGTCGCCGACCGCTATGGACGCCGGGCCATCTTCACCTGGTCCATGCTCTGGTACAGCGCGGCAACCCTGATCATGGCCTTCCAGGACACCGGATCGGGCATTTGCCTGTGGCGGCTGATCGCCGGCATCGGCATCGGCGTCGAGCTGGTGACCATCGACACCTACATCTCGGAACTGGCGCCGAAGAAGGTCCGGGGCCGCGCCTTTGCCTTCAACCACGTCGTGCAGTTCACGGTCGTGCCCATCGTGGCCTTCGTCTCCTGGCTGCTGGTACCGCTGTCGCCGCTGGGCCTCGACGGCTGGCGCTGGGTGGCGATCATCGGCTCGGGTGGCGCCCTTGTCGTCTGGTTCATCCGCCGCGCCGTGCCCGAGAGCCCCCGATGGCTGATCAACCAGGGCCGGCTTGATGAAGCGGAGGCCATCACGGCAGCCATCGAGGCCAAGGTCATCGCCGACCTGAAAGGCGCGCCGCTGCCCCAGCCCGCCGCCCACTCGGTCGAGAAGGTCGAGCCCAAGGGCAACCTGATGGAGATCTTTCAGCCGCGCTACCGCAGCCGAACCATCATGCTGATGGTGTTCCAGTTCTTCCAGACCATCGGCTTCTACGGCTTCTCGTCCTGGGTGCCGACGCTGATCTCGCAGCAGACCGGCATCAATATCGGAGACAGCCTGCGCTACGCCTTCATCATCGCCCTTGCCGCGCCGTTCGGTCCCCTGATCGCCATGGCATTCGCCGACCGGTTCGAACGCAAATGGCAACTCGTCGGCGCGGCCGGCGGCGTCGCCGTGTTCGGCCTGCTGTTCGCCATGCAGAGCGCCATGGCGCCGCTGATCCTGTGCGGGGTGCTGATCACCCTCTCGAAGAACATCATGTCCTACGCCTTTCACGGCTATCAGGCAGAGCTTTACCCGACGCGAATCCGCGCCCGGGCCGTCGGCTTCACCTATTCGCTCAGCCGGCTCAGCACCATCTTCGTCAGCTACATGATCGGCTACATGCTGTATGTGGGCGGCACTGCAGCCGTTTTCGGGCTGATCGCCTTCGCCATGCTGATGGTGGTTCTGTCCATCGCCATCTGGGGCCCGCGCACCCGCAAGCTGGAGCTGGAGGAGATTTCCCAGTAGGGCCTATGCGCTCTCCAGCGCCTGCGCCTGTGTCAGCGGACGATAGTCAGGATGCGCCGGGCTGGTCATGCCGATCTGGTTGAGCATGCCCATGTCGCCGTCCATGGCGATCTCGGCCAGCGGCGAGCCGCTGACCAGGATGTGCTTGCGGGCGATGATGCCCCACTTGCCGTTCCGCTTCAGCACCCGGTCCTTGTAGAAGCCGAAGAAAATGGCATAGGGCGCCTTGTCCGCCGGCGTCTCGTTCGGCAGCGACAGGCTGAGATTGTAGCTTTCCACGTCGGCGGTATCGCCGTGCAGGTCCATCTTCAGCTGGCTGGTGAAGTGCCAGCGCCGCCCGACGCTGTGCTCGACCTCCATCAAGCGCGGCTTGAAGTCCTTGCCGCTGCCCTTGAAGAAGCCGTAGTCGATCTCGGCGTCATCGTAGAACACCGTGTCGAGCATGGCGTCGTCGAGCCAGTCCAGCGCCCGCGAATACCGCGCCAGCAGGTCCTCGATGTCGCGCAGATCCTTCTGCCGCGCCAGTTCCCGCTCCACCGCCGCCAGCCGCGCCAGCATGTCGTTCATCTCGCTCATGTCGTTCTCCCCTGTTCAATCGAGAGCCTAAGGGCGACCAACGGAACGTGCAATGTGACGCAGTGCATGGTCCCCTGGCGGCGGCAAGGCAGGCGGCAAGGACGCCACATGGATCATGCCGTTAGTGGCCGCCCCCGCCAAGAAGGCATTATCCGCCCCTTGACGCCTCTGCCGCAGCGACGGTCATTCCGCCGCCCAGGACGCCTCCGCCCGGGTGATGTTGACGGGAATGGCGCTCATGCGCGGCATGCCGGTGCGGGCGTCGAAATCGCGCGTCACGTCCGTGAGTCGGCCGGTGTTCGAGCCGATGAAGAACAGCTGGTTGTCGAACTGCGGCGCGTCGCCAAACGAATGGGCCATGGAGATCACGCCCGGCCTCACATCCGCCGCCTCCTCGGCGACGCCGAGGATCGAGCCGTGGTCCGATGCGATGCGGATGACGTCGCCGGCGCGCAGGCCCAGCGCCGCCAGGTCGCCCGGATTCATGAAGGCCGGGTTATAATGGTGGTTGCGGGTCAGCGCCGGCAGGTCGCGGCCCGACGAATTGTAGACGTCGTTGAGCCGGCGGCTGACCAGCCGATGGCTGAAATCCGCCGTCAGATCATGCCCCGCATCCGCCTTCTCGGGCTCGGCGAGCACCTCGGACAGCTCCGTCATCATCTCGGGATGGCCGATATCCAGTTTTTCTTCCCAACCTTCGTCCTTTGGCAGGACCTTCATGTCGGGATCGTCGAAGATGTGGCCGTGCGGATACTTCTTCACCTCCGACAGCGGGATGCGCGAGCCCTTGCAGATCATCTCGAACAGGTCGTCGGTGGTCGGCGTGTTGACCATGTCGACGTCCTGGCCGTTGATCCGCAGCTGCAGCCCGAGCCGCTGGCCGATGCCGTAGAAAACTTCCCATTCCTCGAGCACATCCGAGCCGGCCGGCGGCTCGACCAGCTTGGGCTGGTACTGGGCATAGGGATCCGGATAACCGGTGGTCAAGCCGTAGAACCAGGCGTTCTCGTTCGCGATGGTGATCGCCGGCGCCTCGAGGCCCAGCGTCGCCGGCAAGACGTAATGCGCCACCTTCGCGGTCGCCGACATCTTGATATCGATGGTGGCCAGAAGCTCCAGCTTCTTCATCGCCTCGTAGGTGCGGAGCTGGTCGGGCCAGGCCGCCATGGGGTTGCCCCCGACGCACATCAGCGCCCGCACCTGCCCCTCGCCGTCGAGCAGGATCTCCTCGGCCAGCGCGGCCGGCGTCAGGCCGCTGGCGTTCTCGCCCAGGCCGCGCACGCGGAGCTGTTCGCCATAGCCCCACGGTTTCGGCTTCACCTCGGCCTGCGCCTTGCCGTGACGCGTGGGAATCAGCACGAAGGGATTAGGCACCTTCTCGCCCTCGCGCAGCCAGCGGCCGGCGATCGTATTGATGGCGAGCACCAGATATTCACTGAGCGTGCCGTGCGGCGCCATGTTGGGACCGGTGCCCGCGGTGATCATGCCCCGCCGGGCCGAGCCGAAGATGCGCGCCGCCTCTATCACCTGGGCCGCAGGCACACCGGCGCGCCGCGCCACATAATCGGGCGTGAACGGCGCGACGGCCTGCTTGAATGCCTCGAACCCGGCGACCTCGGCGGTCACGAAGGCGTCATCGATCATGCCCTCGCGGATCATGACGTTGGCGATGCCCGCCAGGATGGTCGGGTCCTCACCCGGCTTGCACTGCAGGTGCAGGTGCGCCTTCGCAGCAGTCTCGGTAGCGCGCGGATCGATCACCACCAGCTTCTGGCCGTTCTTCAGCGCGTCATGCAGCCGCTTGGCCGGGTTGTACTGGGGAATACCGCCCCATTTGGAGATAACGGGATTGGCGCCAACCAGGATCCAGGCATCGGATTCCGCATAGGGTTGCGGCCCCGCATGCCAGCGGCCGTGCAGCGCCATCGACATGGGCTTGCCCGGCTGGTCGATCGTTGCGGAAGTGAACCGCATGGGCGACCCGATAGCGTCCATCAGCGCCATCGCCATGGCACGGCCGGCGGGATAGGGAAACGTATAGGTCGCCGCATACAGCGCCACCGAGCGCGGGCCGTACTCGGCGATCAGCCGGCCGATAGTGGCGGCGATCTCGTCGAGTGCCGCATCGGACGCGATGCGCTCGTGCCCATTGCCCACCCTGCGCTGGGCATGCAGCAGGCGCTCCGGACTGGCGTGCTGCTGGGGAAGCTGGCGGCCCTTGACGCAGGTATAGCCGAAATACATCGGGTTATCCTTGTCACCCACCACCTTCACGGCCTTGCCGTTCTCGATCGACACCTTGATGCCGCAGAAGGAATGACAGAAGCGGCAGATTGCCGTCTTGATCTCGGCCACGGGCTTGTCCTTTCACTCCGGCTTCGCCACCGGTACAGCAGGGCGGCGTATAAACGAGAAAGGCCCGGACGTTTCCGACCGGGCCCCTCGATCCGTTGGCGCTGCGAACTAGTTCTGCAGGACCGTGCAGGCCGACAAGCCCGGCGCACCGTAGACGTGGGTGTAGCCGGTCTTCGGATTGTTCTGCACCTGGCGGTCGCCCGCTTCGCCGCGAAGCTGGAGCACCACCTCGTAGACCTGACGCAGGCCCGAGGCGCCGATCGGCTCGCCATTGGCAAGGCAGCCGCCATCCGTGTTCATCGGCATGCGGCCGGTGATCTCGGTCGCGCCCTCGCGCAGCAGCTTTTCCTGCTCGCCGTCCTTGCAGAAGCCGTTCTCGGCCATGTGCATGATCTCGGCGCCCGACTCGGTGTCCTGGATCTGGATCACATCCATGTCCTCGGGACCGACGCCGGCCATTTCGTAGGCGGCCTTCGACGCGAACACGGTCGGCGCCGGCGCGCGCTGCAGCGCCAGATACGGGCTGAACACCTCGAACGACCCGTAATGACGGGTCCGCATGGACACTGCACGCAGGAACACCGGACGGTTGGTGTAGCGGCGGGCCACCTTCTCGCTGGCCAGGATCAGCGCCACGCCGCCTTCGGCAGGCGAGCAGAACATGTACTTGGTCAGCGGATCGGACAGCATGTCCGAATTCATGATCGTGCCGAGGTCGACTTCCTCACGGCGCCACGCATTCGGATTGAGCTTGCCGTTGCGGAAAGCCTTCTGCGCCACCAGGCCCAGCACTTCCGGCGACATGTTGTGGTCATGCAGGTACTTCTGGATCTTCATGCCGAAGAACTGGGTCGTCAGCATCAGGCCGGTCTCGCCGTACCAGGTCTCGAGGCCCGACGACTTGGGGTCGGCGTTGAATGCGCCGCGCGGATGCTTGTCGAAGCCGACCGCGACGCCGACGTCGTACTGGCCCGCCTTGATGGCCGAATAGGCCGACAGCAGGGCCGAGCCGCCCGTGGCGCAACCGTTCGACACGTTCACGAACTGGATGCCCGTCAGGCCCAGCTCATTGACCAGTGAGTCGGCATTGCCGCCGGCAGCCGAGCCGCCGAAGGCGAATTGAATGTCCGGCCATTCCAGGCCGCAATCCTTCAGGGCCTCGCGCACGGCGAAAGCGCCCTGCTGGCGGCCGCTCATGCCGTCCGTGCGGCCGAACTTGTGGATGCCGATACCGATGATGCAGACGTCCGTCATATCCCGTCTCCTCTATATGTCCGCTCAGCCCTTGACCGGGGCGAACGCGAAAGTCACTACCTCGTTACCATTCTCGTCGTCACGGAAAGGAATGATGGTCATTTCCATCTCCATACCGATCTTCAGCTCGTTGGGATCGGCCGTGGTCAGGCGCGATTCCACGATCACTTCGCCCGGCAACTCAATGTAGCCGACGCCGTAGGGCTTGAAGGTCTCGAGCGTCTCCGGGCCCTTGTAGGGCGGATTCTTCGGCAGGAAGCCCTGGATGGTCCAGGTGTAGAGCTTGCCGCGAGTGCCCAGCAGCACTTCTTCGGAATCCTCGTCGGCGACGTAGTTGTGAATGGCCGGAAAGTACACGCGGCCCGTCTTCTTCTCCCGCCGCGCGATGAGCTGCGGATGATCGGACGGCCATGTGAACAGACCTTCCTGGACCGGAACTTGCTGCTTGGCCATTGGATGGCTCTCCCCTGAAGCACGATAAAAGTCACGCGCGATCCTAGAGAGGAAGGCGCGGAGCGGCAAGCCATGAAGCTCACCCGTTTCGACAGCGAGGATATCAGAGATTTCTGAAAGGGAAATGGGCGGATTCAGAGTTTCAGTGCAGGCCGTATGTCGGTCTGGGAGAAGTCGTCGCCCTTGAACAGCAATACGTCGTCATTCGCCTTGGCCGTGGCATAGGCAATGCAGTCGCCGAAATTCAGCCGGGCAGGATGGTTCCCCTTGCCGAATTTCCGGTAGGCTTCCCGCGCTATCGCCACATGGAGACGGGTGACCGGCGCTATATCCAGATCGAGTGCCGCGACGATGCTGTCCAGTGTTTCGCTGAGGTCGTCACGCTTGGCGCTGTCGATGACCATACACGCTTCGAAAAGGTTCGCACTGGCGATAACCGGACGCGGACTATTCGCCAACGCGCCGAGAAAGGCATCCTCTTCGGGCTCCCTGCGGACCAGGGCCACGAGTACAGAAGTATCCACGATCATTTCGGGATGCCCAGCTCGTCATAAAGAAGCGCGCCATGATCAGGAAGCGGACCGATCGGACCCAATTCATCAAGCAGCCGCTTCACATGCCGGATCTTGGCGTCGGCATCCTGCCGTCGTCTCAGCCTTTCCAAACGCTCTTGAAGTGCCACGGTGACGGCTTGCGTCAGTGTTTCACCGGCAAGCTCGGCAACCTCGGCGGCCAGGGCGTGCGTCTCTTCCTTTTTAATGTTCAGTCCCATCGGACACCATATGGTAGAATTTATCAGAGATTCTACCACAGCCATCACTCATCCGAGCGGGAAATGCGTCAGCATCCCTCTCTGACTGCCCGCAGCGTATACATCATCGGCATGTTGGGGCGACCGGCAGGCACGCGCCAATGCCCGTCCTCACCCTGCTCCATGAACGGGAATGTCCGCATGTAACTCGCATCGGATTCACGCACTTCCCGGATCGCAAGGCCCGCCCGGATCAGCGCCGTGATCACAGCGCCCATATTGTGATTCCACTGCAGGGTTCCGTTGTGCGCGGTCGGTGCGCCGGATTCCGCATACGACCCGGCAAGATCAACCGGCTCGCCATCGTGGCGCGTGAAATAGTCGTAGCGGATTTCCGGCGTTTCGCCCGCCGGGTTGAGGTCCAGCCCCCAATTGGCGGGATGAAATTCCACCAGATAGAGCTGTCCGCCCGGGCGCAGGAGTGCCGCGACGGCCTGCGCCCAGCGCGTTATGTCCGGCAACCAGCACAGCGCGCCGATGCCCGTATAGACGATGTCGAAGTCCCGCCCCAGCACCGCTGGCGCGTCGTAGACATCGGCTTGCACGAAGCGGGCCGCGATACCCGTCTCCCGCGCCAGCCCCCGCGCCGCGTCGATGGCAGGCCCGGAGAAATCCAGCCCGCTCACCTCGGCGCCCAGACGGGCCCAGGATAAACTATCCAGCCCGAAATGGCATTGCAGATGCGCCAGCCTTTGGCCGCGCACGTCTCCCAGATCGCGAACCTCGTCCGCGCCCAATGACAGTCGTCCGTCCCTGAAGCCGTCGACGTCGTAGAATCGGGAGCGGACGTGGATGGCGACTCGCTCGTCCCAGTAGGCACGGTTCAGATCTGTGTGGCCGTCCATGCGCTCACCTGACCGACGATGTGGATCACGAGGGGGAAGCCGGAAGGGTTTGGTCTGCGACCATATGAACGGTGCCCCCAACAGAATGAACCCAGCATATCCGAATGGCTGACTCGAGAGAACTGGCCGCAAGGGGAGTTGGTTACTGTCGTGGTCCGCCGGCGTTGATTTCTGCGGCTTTCGCCACTAAACCTTGCCCCGCGCGGAAGACGGCCCAATTACGCCACCCAATGGCACTCGAGAAACAATGGAAACGACCATGAGCGCGACGGACCCGATCGTCCTGGCCCTGCCCAAAGGCCGCATCCTGAAAGAGGTTCGGCCTCTCCTGCAGGCGGCCGGCATTGTGCCCGAACCCGATTTCGACGACGAGAAGTCCCGCAAGCTGCGTTTCGCCACCAACGATCCCGGGCTTGAGATCATCCGGGTGCGCAGCTTCGACGTGGCCACATTCGTCGCGTTCGGCGGCGCCCAGCTCGGCGTCTGCGGCAACGACGTGCTGATGGAGTTCGACTATGACGGCATTTACGCGCCGCTCGATCTCGGCATCGGCCACTGCCGCCTGTCCGTCGCCGAACCGGTGGAACTGAGCGAAAGCGACGATCCGCGCACCTGGAGCCACGTCCGCGTCGCCACCAAATATCCTAATATCACCCGCGCCCATTTCGCCGCCCGCGGCGTGCAGGCCGAATGCATCAAGCTGAATGGCGCCATGGAACTGGCCCCGGCCCTGGGCCTGTGTCGCCGCATCGTCGACCTGGTATCGACGGGTGTCACCCTGAAGGCCAACGGCCTGGTCGAGATCGAGCGCATCGCCGAGATCAGCTCGCGCCTGATCGTCAACCGCGCCGCGTTCAAGACGCGACCGGGAGAGATCGCCGCCCGCATCGAACGGTTCCGCGAGGTGGTCAATGCCGAAGCGGCTTGATGCGGCAGACCTCAATTTCGAGCGGGCATTCCAGGCCCTGCTCGGGCTGAAGCGCGAATCCGATCCGGATGTAGCCGAGGTCGTCGCCGGGATCATCGCCGATGTCCGCGCGCGCGGCGACGAGGCGCTGTTCGACTACACATCCCGTTTCGACCGGGTCGACATGGCCCCCGAAACCGTCCGCGTCCGGCCCCAGGAAATTCTCGAGGCCCGCGAGGCCGTCTCCAACGAGGCGCTCGGCGCGCTGAATACCGCCGCCCAGCGCATCCGGTCCTTCCACGAAAAGCAGAAGCCCGAGGACCTGTGCTACACCGACGAGGCGGGTGTCGTGCTCGGTTACCGCTGGACGCCGATCGATGCGGCCGGCCTCTATGTACCCGGCGGCACGGCAGCCTATCCCAGCTCGGTCCTGATGAATGCCATCCCGGCCAAGGTGGCGGGTGTGCCGCGAATCGCCATGGTGGTCCCCGCGCCCGACGGCATTCTCAATCCCATGGTGCTCGCTGCCGCAAGCACGGCCGGCGTGGGTGAAATCTACAAGGTGGGCGGCGCCCAGGCCGTGGCGGCGCTCGCCTTCGGCACCGCCAGCATCGCCCCGGTCGACAAGATCGTCGGCCCCGGCAACGCCTTCGTCGCCGCCGCCAAGCGGCAGGTTTTCGGCACCGTCGGCATCGACATGATCGCCGGCCCGTCGGAAATCCTGGTCGTGGCCGACAACCGGAACGATCCTGCCTGGATCGCCGCCGACCTGCTCAGCCAGGCCGAGCACGACACCGCCGCCCAGTCGATCCTGATCACCGACGACGCCGCCTTCGCCGATGCCGTCGAACGCGCGGTCGAAACCCACCTGCAGAGACTCAGCCGGACCGAGATCGCCCGCGCCTCGTGGAACGCCAACGGTGCCATCATCGTCGTGCGCAAACTGGACGACGCCGCGCCGCTGGTTGACCGGATCGCGCCCGAGCACCTCGAACTGGCGGTCGAGGACCCCAGGCGCCTCGCCGACATGGTCCGGCATGCCGGCGCCATCTTCCTTGGCCGGCACACGCCCGAAGCCGTCGGCGACTACATCGCCGGTCCCAATCATGTGCTGCCCACGTCGCGCACCGCGCGTTTTGCCTCGGGATTGTCGGTGCTGGACTTCATGAAACGCACCACGCTGATCTCGTGCGACGCGACGAGCCTCGACGCCATCGCGCCGGCCGCCGAGGCGCTCGCGCACCTGGAAGGCCTCGACGCCCACGCGCTGTCCATGGAAATCCGGCGGCGTTAGGCCGTATTCACGGTTCCGTTGCGGGGCGTTCCACATTAGCGTGCGCGCATGCCAGGCGACATCATCAGGATCAGGCTCGACGAGAAATCGATTGTCCGCCGTAACGCGGACATCGAGCACGAGCGCAAGGTCGCCATCTTCGATCTGCTGGAGGACAATTGCTTCGGCCTGAAATCGGTGCCGGGCCCCTACGACCTGGTGCTGCGGCTCGAGGAAAGCCGGCTGATCGTGGAAGTCCGCGACGACGGCGCCAACCCGCTGGAGGAAATCCGGCTGCAGGTCTCGCCATTCCGCCGGATCATCAAGGACTACTTCATGGTCTGCGAGAGCTATTTCAGCGCCATCAAGACCTCGAGCCCGTCGCAGATCGAGGCAATCGACATGGGCCGGCGCGGGCTGCACAACGAGGGCTCGGAAATGCTGCGCGAACGGCTGGCCCAGCAGGTCGACATGGACCTGGCCACCGCGCGCCGGCTGTTCACGCTGATCTGTGTCCTGCATATCCGGGGCTGACGCCGCATGAGCGAAACTCGGCGCGACGAGGACCTGCCGGACAGCGTGCTGTTCGCCTGTAACCTCAACGCAGTGCGCTCGCCGATGGCGCTGGGCCTTGCGCGCTATCTGTTCGGCAAGAAGATCTTCTTCGATTCGGCCGGTGTCAGGGCGGGCGAGATGGATCCCTTCGTCATCGCCGTGATGGACGAGATCGGTATCGACCTCGAGAAGCACAAGCCCAAGAGCTTCGACGACCTGGAAGACAGCTCGTTCGACCTTGTCATCACCCTCACGCCCGAAGCCCAGCACAACGCCATGGAGCTGACCCGCACCATGGCCTGCGACGTGGAATACTGGCCGACCATGGATCCGACGCTGATGTCCGGCAGCCGCGAGCAGATCCTCGACGCCTACCGCGACGTCCGCGATACGCTGATGCAGCGGATCAAGGAACGGTTCTCGACCGGATACACCCCTTCGGGCTAAAAGGTGTGACGGTTATTCGGAGGAGACGCCCATGCCGCGCGCCACACGCATTGGCCTTCACCTGCTGACGGTCCTGCTCGCGGCCTGCGGCAGCGCCGACGATGGCGTTCTGGTCGACGCCTGCGTCCGGGAAGGCGGCGACAAGGCCTATTGCAGCTGCCGCGCGGACTCGCTGGTCGCCGACACCAGTGACTCCGACCGCAAGCTGCTGATCAAGATGACGCGGCTGCAGATGGACGAGAATATCAGCGCCGAAGAGGCCCAGGAAAAGCTGTTCAAGGAAGAAGGCCCCGCCCGCCTGATGGCATTCCAGTTCGCCATGATGGCGCCGCTGATGAAAGCCGAGGAAAAATGCCGCTGATCCGGCGCGCTGCGCTCCTCGCCCTGGTCCTGCTGGCGTCCTGCGGCCCCGATTACGAGGAAGCCGTTGTCGCCGAATGCATGAAGGACGGTGAAGGCCGCCGCTATTGCGAGTGCCAGGCCGATGGCATGAAACAGGCGCTTGGCGTGGTCCGCTATGCCGTGTTCACCGATTTCATCCTGCTGGGCGGCACCGGCGAGGCGTCACGCGAGGACATATTGCGGCTGATCGACAAGCACGAACTCACGCCCGAGGAACTGGCCGCCACCCAGACGGCGATCAGCGAGGCAATACCGCTGGTGCATACCCACTGCGCGCGATAAGCCGGCTTCAGCCCTGCCCGAACGCCAAAACCCTTGCATATCCGCGCCGGGTCGCTCATTTATACGCCACATTAATACCAGAAAAGGCTAGAACACCCGCCCATGGCGAAAGAAGAACTGCTCGAGTTTCCCGGCACCGTGATCGAATTGCTTCCCAACGCGATGTTTCGCGTGAAGCTGGATAATGAACACGAATTGCTGGCGCACACCGCGGGCAAGATGCGCAAGCACCGCATCCGCGTGCTGCAGGGAGACAAGGTGCTGGTCGAAATGACCCCCTACGACCTGACCAAGGGTCGGATCACCTACCGCTACAAGTAAACGCCGTGGCGACGCCCGGCGGCACCGAACCGAAGGCCCGCCTGGTCCTGGCCAGCGCGTCTCCCCGGCGTCGGCATCTGCTCGAGCAGGTGCTGCTGCCGCCCGATGCGGTCGCGCCCGCCGATGTGGACGAGTCCCCCCGCAGGGGCGAGCTGCCGCGACCTCACGCCCAGCGCCTTGCCGACGACAAGGCCGCCGCCATGGCGCCCGCTTATCCGGGCGATTTCGTGCTGGCCGCCGACACCGTCGTGGGCGTCGGACGCCGCATTCTGCCCAAGGCGGAGACCGAGGCCGACGCCCGCCGCTGCCTCGAGTTGCTGTCCGGCCGCCGCCACCACGTCTTCACCGGGGTCACCCTGATCGCTCCCGACGGCAAGGCGCGCCGACGCACGGTCGATACCGCCGTGATCTTCAAGCGTCTGGGCGAGACCGAGCTGGCCGCCTATCTGGCCTCGGGCGAATGGCACGGCAAGGCCGGCGGCTACGCCATCCAGGGACTGGCCGCCGCCTTTATCCGGGCGGTGAACGGCTCCTACACGAACGTGGTGGGACTGCCGGTATTCGAAATCGTCTCCCTGCTCGCAGGCGCCGGCTACGGCCCCGCCCGAAACCTTCGCTGAGGCGGCTGACGCCATGAACACGAAGCTTCTGATCGACGCGGTTCCGGGCGAGGTCCGCGCCGTGCTGGTCGAGGATGGCGAGGTCGCCGAAATCCATATCGACCGGGACGGCCACGAGAGCCTGGTCGGCAACATCTATCTGGGCCGTGTCGAGGCCGTCGAGGCGTCGCTGCAGGCCGCCTTCGTCGCCCTGCCCGGCGTCGCCGCGCCCGGCTACCTGTCGGCCAAACACGCCGGCGCGCTGGTCCAGGCCGGCGGCCCGCGCCGCATCGAACGCATTCTCAATCAGGGTCAGCTGGTGCTGGTCGAGGTCACCCGCGACGCCGTGGGCGACAAGGGGCCGGGACTGACCACCCTGGTCGCCTTGCCCGGCCGCCTGCTGGTCTACCATCCGTACCGCAGCGGCAATGTGCTGTCCGGCGCCATCCGCGACGAGGTCCAGCGTGCCCGGCTGGAAGACGCGGCGTCCCGGGCCGTCGACGGTGTCGGCGAAGGCGGCTTCATTGTCCGGACTGCAGCCCAGTCGGCGGACGTGCCGGCCCTGCTGCGCGAGGCACGCGAGTTGCATTTTCGCTGGGAGACGCTGTGCAAGGCGGTTGACGCCGCGCGCGAGCCCGCGTGCCTGCAACGCGACCTGCCGCCACTGCAGCGAACCCTGCGGGACCTTGTCCGTCCGGGCATCTCGCGCATCGTCGTCGACGGTCACGCCCTGTTCGCCGACGCCAGGCACTATCTGAGCGACAGCAATCCGGATCTGCTGGAGCAGTTGGAGGTCCATGCCACGGCCACGCCGCTGTTCGAGGCGGCGGGCGCCGAAGCCGCCATCGATTCCATGCTGGAGACGCGGCTCGACCTGCGGGGCGGCGGCTGGGTAACCATCGAGCCGGTCGAGGCGCTGACCGCCATCGATGTCAATTCCGGCGATGCCACCGCCGAATCGAGTCGCGAGCAGACCAGCTTCACCACCAATCTGCGGGCGGTCGACACCATCGCCCGGCAATTGCGGCTGCGCGACGTGGGCGGCATGGTGCTGGTCGACTTCATTCACATGGAAAGCCCCAAGCACCGCGACCGGGTGCTGGACGCCCTGCGCGGCGCCCTCGGCCGCGACCGCTCGCCCTGCGCCGTGCTGGGCTGGACGCGGATGGGACTGTGCGAGTTGACCCGCCGGCGCAGCCGCGCGGCCCTGCCCGACTTCCTCGCCGGACGCCCGGACGTGGGCCGCAAGCGCCGCCGCAAATCGGTGGAATCGGCGGGTTACGACGTGCTGCGCCGCGTGCGCGCCGAGGCCGCCGCTCGCCCAGGCGCCACGCTCGCCATCGCGGCCCATCCGGATGTGATAGACTGGTTGCGCGCCGCCGGCCGGCCGGCGGCACTGGCGGAGATCGCCGGCAAGCCGCCCGTGCTCGAGGGCGACAAGTCCCTCCCGGTCGATGAACCCCAGATCCAGGCCAGATCGTGAGCCCGCCCATGAACGAAATGTCCGACCCGCACAAGTTCATCCGCCCCTGCCCCATCTGCCGCAAGCCGGCGGTGGAGCGCTATATGCCCTTCTGTTCCAAGCGCTGCAGCGACCTGGATCTGGGCCGCTGGCTGGACGGCCGCTATGTCATCGAGACCGAGGACAGCCCGGGCGCGGAAGACGACGAAAATTGACCGCGGAAAAACCCGCCGAGGCATCTGGACAAGCCCGACCCGACGCCCTATAAACCGCCGTCCCGGGCCGTCACCAAGCGGCCCCGTTGTGTGGGCCCAGGTAGCTCAGTTGGTAGAGCACGTGACTGAAAATCACGGTGTCGGTGGTTCGATTCCGCCCCTGGGCACCATCACCCCCTCCCAAGACAGAACATAGAGGCTCAAAAATAGCGGATTCCTGCCATTTATCAGGGATGACGCTGCTCATTGGTGAACATGGATTACCCTTGCATCGCATCAAATCCGGGGTATCGTTTTGGGGTACGATGCAAGTACCCCAGAAGGCGATACCCCAATGGCTCTGACCGAATTCGCCGTCCGAAATGCCAAGCCTCGAGAAAAGCCCTACAAGCTGGCCGATACTGGCGGCCTCTACCTGCTCATTCAGCCGAACGGCTCAAAGCTCTGGCGGCACAAGTATCTGTTCATGGGGAAGGAAAAGCTCCTCGCCTACGGCTCCTACCCGCTCATCTCGATCGCTGAGGCGCGCGCGAAGCGGGACACGTCCAAGAAGCTGCTTGCGGACGGTGCCGATCCTTCGGTCAAGAAGAAGCTCGACAAGATCGCCGCCGCCACGGCCGCCCGAAATACGTTCGGGCTGGTCGCTGACGAGTTCCTCGCCCAAATGGAGCAGGACGGCGCCGCAGAAACGACGGTTACCAAGAATCGATGGCTTCTCGAGGATCTCGCCGCACCGCTTCGCGGCCGACCGATCGTCGACCTGACCTCCGCGGAGCTTCTCGACCTTTTGCGGCGCATCGAACGTAGTGGTCGCCGGGAATCAGCGCGGCGTCTTCGCGGTGTCATGGGCAGTGTATTTCGGCTGGCCATCGTGACCTTGCGGGCCGAGAACGACCCTACGATCGCACTGCGCGGAGCGCTGCGGCCTCCCAAGGCATCGGGACGCGCGGCCATCGTCGACGAGCGTCGTTTGGGCGCTTTGCTCTGTGCCATCGACGAATACGACGGCTGGCCGACTATCTCGGCGGCGCTCCGCTTCCTAGCGCTCACATGCGTGCGCCCTGGGGAGGTGCGCGGCGCCGTCCGGTCTGAGTTCGATCTCAAGGCAAAGACTTGGCACATTCCGGCGGGGCGCATGAAGATGCGCCAACCGCACGACGTGCCCTTGTCCAGGCAGGCGCTCGCGGTGTTGGAAGAGGTATGGCCATTTTCAGACAAGGGGGACCTGGTGTTTCCCTCGGTACGCTCAGCCCAGCGCCCGCTCTCGGAGAATGCCATGAACTCGGCGCTCCGCCGGATGGGGTATACGAAGGACGAGGTAACAGCGCATGGCTTTCGCGTAACGGCGAGCACCATTCTTAACGCGCGGGGATTTGACCCGGATGCCATCGAAGCTGCCCTGTCCCACCAAGATCGAAATGCGATTCGGCGGACATATAATCGCGCCACGTATTGGGATCAGCGGGTCACGCTGATGCAGGAATGGGCGGACATGCTGGACGAGTTCCGCAAGTTCTGACCGACGACAAACAGCCTAGCTGAGGGGATAGGCATGTTCCTCCTCTATCCTCATCACCTATCCCCGTGCATAGGCAAGCATGGCTGAACACTTCATCGCATTTTCAACGATCTCGAACCCGTGATCTCATGTGCTCCTGCCGGTTCCAGTTCCCCGCAGCGGCGGCATCCGGGATCCGCGTCATCGCCACGCTTCGCTAAGCCCCATGAAACGCTCAGATGGGATGATCTGACCGGCTCCATGCTGCGGACGGCGGCTTGTCGCCACGGCGAACGCCACCGACGTAAGCTTCATCAGCCTCGACGTGACCGCGCAGCAGATCGAAGCCTTCGGCCACAGCCTTTCATGGCAAGCCTAGAATTCGCCGGTCACCTCAATGCCCCAGCTTCGGCCCGGACCCACCGTGCCGGAGGCAAACAAGGGCTGGATAATAGCCGGAGTTTCGAACCTCTCGTTCGTCAGGTTCCGGCCAAACACGGACACCCGCACATTGTTCCACGAGTAGCCTATAGAAGCGTTCAGGTCCTGCCGGGAAGCCACCCTGCCCGCTGCAAGATTGACCAGGTTGCCTTCGACCTTGCTGATGTAGCTCCACTTCACGCCGAGTTCCAGATCGCCAGGTCCTACCGGCACGGTATAGGTGCCGCCAAGGCCGGCTGTAAGTTTCGGAGCGTTGCGCGGCGTCAGGAAGGTCGCATCGACAATGGTGCAACAGCCATCCTGGGGATTCACGTCGGTCATGAATTCCGAATACTTCGCATCGAGAAGGCCGATCGTCCCAAACAGCCTCAGCTCTTCGGTAACGACCGCCTGGACCTCGGCCTCGACGCCCTGATAGACCACGGAGCCGACGTTGCTGAAAACGGTCACCACCGTATTGGTGGTCCCGTCAAAGGCAACGACCGATTCCTGCTTGTTCTTGAAGTTATTGCGGAAAAGGGCAACGTTGGTTTGTATGCGGTTGTCGAAGAACTGCGCCTTGACGCCTACTTCGATTGACCGGGATGTTTCCGGATCGTACTGGTCGCGGATGAAATCCGAGACGTTCTGGTTCACGCCGAAAAAGCCGCCCGAGTGCCATCCCTTGGCGAAGGACGCATAGAAAAGAATATCCGGGGTCGCCTTCCAGGACAGGCCGAATTTCGGCGAGACGTTCGTCCAGGACTTCTTGAGGTCGGCGAACTCCGGAAAATTGTCGATGTATGCACGGTCAAGCGGCGTGATGTAGGCCTGCGCGCCGATGAAATGCTTTTTCTCCTGCGTCCAGCGGACGCCCGCCGTCACCGTCCAGTCCGGAAGGAATTCCCAGTCGGCGTTCACGAAAGCCGCTTCCGAGGTTGTCTTCTGGCTTTCGAACAGCTTGTTGGGACCCTTCGGGCCATAGGGCTGGTCGCCCCAGACCGGATCGCATCGCACCTGCCCGAACACGGTGAACAAGGGCGTTCCCGGAGCGCCCCGTGGCGCAAGGCACGCCGCCGCCGGCGTCGCGAACCCCGTAAAAGAAGCGAGGCTGGGATTGAGCCAGGAATTCGTGGCGAGAGAGTAGCCGCCGAGGGCGGCGACGAACTGCCAGAAATCGCCACCGGTCACCCACCTCTGGTCGAACTTGCTGCTGTAGAAATACGCACCCGCGACCGCCGTGATCTTGCCGATCGACGTATCCCAACTGCCTTCGAGGCGCAGTTCCTCGCTGAACTGTTTGAACCTGTTGTCGCGCTCGATGGTGATGAAGTCAGCCGTCGAACCGTCGAAGTCATATTTGCGGTATTCATGCTGGCGGCGCACGCCGGTCACTGAAACCAGCTTGAGTTCGTCACTCAGTCGCGCCGACATGTTGAGCGTATAGGCGTTGGTCATCACTCTCCCGGGATTGGGAAGATCCGTGGCAATGTTCTTCCTCGGGAAATCGAGTTCCGTCCGGCACGGCGTATTCTGCAGGCCGAACACGCCTGGCAGGAAGCAATCCAGGAACCCGCCGCTGAAATCATACTCGCGCGGATCGGTGGGTTTCGGGAAAACGCCTGCGGCATAGTTCCAGTTGGTCAGGTATGCGCCGCCCTGGCTGCGATCCTCGAAGCGCTCCACCGTCAGCAGGGCTTCGAACCAGTGGTTCGGCGTGGCCAGCAGAGTCAGGCCATAGTTCTTGTAATCCTTCTGCGGTTGGGTCGTGTTCAGATAGGTGTTCTTGAACCATCCGTCGCGCTTTTGGATGGTGAAGAACGCCTTGGCCGCCAGCTTATCCTGGACAATGGGTGCATTCAGTACGGTTCGGAACTCCTGCTGGTTCCACCGACCGAACGTGTATTGCAGCTTGGCACCGTAGTCGCCCGTCGGCCTGCTCCTGACGACATTGAGCACGCCGCCGACGGTGTTGCGTCCGTAGAGCGTTCCCTGCGGGCCGCGCAGGATTTCGACGCGCTCGATGTCGAAGTTCTCAATCACCTGCCCCGACAAAGTGCCCAGGTAAATGCCGTCGATCATGACTGCGATCGGTGAATCCAATGACGTGTCGTCGGTGCGGGTCGGGCTGATGCCGCGAATTGTAATCGCTGCGGCTCCCGCCCGCTCCGGATTGCTGTCGATCCTGACGTTGGCCGAATAGCCGTTCAGATCCTTCAGGTCGCGGACCGTTGCAAGCTTGAGCTCAGCCGTTACGGCCGTCATCGCGACCGGCACGTCCTGGGCGGATTCCTCCGTCTTGCGTGCCGTCACCAGGACGGAGTCGACGCGCGGACCTGACTTGGCTACCGGGTTTGGCGCCGTTGGCGCATTATCGGGCGGCGGTTCGGCCGACGCGGCGAAAGCAAGTAAACTCAATGGAATTGCTAGAACTGCGGATCTGGCGACAGATAAAAGTTGCCCATTCGCAAAAATTTGCGTCATCAGTTTCCCTCCCCGTGTCAGACCGCCCCAAACGGCAGAGAGAGACCGGATTTCGCATTCAGCGTCGAAATCTCGTACCCGACATGCCGCGCAATCTACAGCAAGGATAGGCCCCGCCAATCTCATTAAGCAATGAGTATTTTTTTACCGATACCTTAGATTTCTGCGGAAGAGATCGTCAGCTGGCCGGCCCCTGAAGGGTGGTCCGGTTTCAATGTTAGTTCATGGTCGGCCTTTGCGCCAACGGTAGCGCCGATCTCCCAAAGGCGCTCAGAGACGCCGGCGGCTGTCGCTGGGCTCATGCGCAGCTTCGAGTGTGTCTTGACGAAGTCGTAATACGTCATGTGCAGCGCGCCCCCTTATAGCACTCCCGGATGTTGGGCGTTGAAAACCACACTGCAGTGGTTCCGAAAGCATCATTGAAAAGGCAACATGCTAGCACGCAGGCGTTGCCACCCAGTTGGTCGTGCGGACGATCGACACGGGAATTGGCTCGTGGGGACGGCGCGGCCGACGAGTGGGTTCCCGAAATGACGAAGCGCAAGGAAAGGACCCGTCCGCGCGGGGCAGACGGGTCCTTGAGTGGAGACCATGCTCAAGCCGGCGGGCGCCCCCGCCGGGGCGGTCAGGGCTTGGCGATCTGCCATTTGCCCTTGTCCAGGCCGTCGCCGCTCGTGTCGCCGGGCGCGGCGTCCTTGGCGAAGCGGTAGAGCGCCTTGTCCTTGTAAGCCCACTGCTTCTTGCCGTCGTCGCGCGCAATGATCTTGTAATCACCGCTGGCCTTGTCCTTGTCGGCGGCCAGCAGCGGCGGCCAGGCAGTGGCGCAGGCGTCGTTGCAGTTGGAGTGGCCGGGCATGTCCCTTGTGTAGGTGTACAGGGTTCGCCCCTCGCTGTCGGTAAGCACGGCCCCCGCGTCGGTCTCGCCGACCTTCACCGGCGCCGCGGATTGTGCGTGGACGGGCGAGAGCCCTGCGGCAAACGCCACGACCGAGATGATCAACATGTTGCGCATGATGTAATCCCCTTGCTGATGGCTGAATAGACTGCGGTCACTGGACGATGACCCAGGAGCCGTCGGGCTGCCGGCATGCCCGACCGTTGACCAGTTCGCCGCGGTCGTTCACGTAGACCTGCTGCGTGAACGTGGCGCAGCGGAAGCCATCGGGATCGTCGTAGTACTGGTTCACGCGGAAGTCGCCGTAGTTGTCTGTCTCCGGGTTCTCCCACTGCCAGTTGCTATTGGCCCGGCCCGAGTTCAGCGCCTGCGAATACGTCTTGTAGGCGTAGCTGCGATCCTCGCATTCCATGCGCCGGGTCAGCGCCGCGCCAGCCGTGCCGCCGACGATGACGCCGGCGATGGTGGCACCGGTGCCGCCGCGCCGGCCACTGGCCCCCTTGCCGATCAGGCCGCCGATCAGGCCGCCGGCGATGATGCCGGCCGGATCGGACTTGCTGCGGCAATCGCGGTAGTAGACGTCGTCATTGTAGCTATAGCTGCGCGAGTAGCGCTGCCGCCAACGGCCGTCGCGGTCTCCCGGCCCCATGCCGCCGGAGATCGGACGCACGTCCTCGTCGTCCGGATCGAACCGCTCCCACCGGTTGCGCTGGCGATAGAACTCCTGGCCGCGGTAATTGCGGTCCCAATAGCTATCGAAGTCGAAGTCGGACTGTGGGACGCCCCACGGCGTACCCCAGTCGAGACGGCGGCCACCCCGGTCGACCTGGATGTCTCGGCCGTGCACCCAGCCGCGCGTCCGTGAGGTACTTACGTCGCACCATCTCCAGTTGCGCAGACAGCCGTTGATCTCCAGCCGCGTGTCGTAGCGGACGGTGGCGACCGTCGGATAGCCGTCGTCAGGGCCTGCCTTGATTTCAAGCCGTGGCGTGGCGTGGCCGGGCACAGCATGGGCGGGCATCGCCGATGTGATCGCGGTCGCCGCGATGACGGCTGCGGCCGTCAAGGAACTCCTGAGCATTCCAAACTCCTCTGATAAGCGGCCGGAACGGCCGGATTTTCCTGCCGGTCATTCCTCGCGAGAAACGAACAGTTGCTTTCGCCGAAAGTTCCCAAACAAATATTCCGTTGAAACAAGTTACCGTGATGCTTTTCGGGTGGCGATCGCGGCGTTCCTCACCGTGATGATGGCGGCCGTCATCATGATGGTGCGCGTGGGGAGATTCCGCCGCGCTGCCTCGCTCGCAGCCGCGCGCGGAGCCGGCAACAAAGCGCGGTATTCCTCCGGCGGAACTTCGAGTTGAAGCTCTCGCAGTAGCCGTTCTCCCACGGTGATCCAAGCTCGATATAAGCAGTCTTGGCGCCAACCGCGGCGATCCAGCCGCGCACCGCCTGGCCGATGAACTCTGGGCCGTTGTCCGCCCGCATATGGCCAGGGATCCCGCGTAGGATGAACAGGTCGGAGAGGACGTCGATAACGTCCACCGAGTTGAGCTTGCGGTCTACCCGGATCGCCAGGCACTCCCGGGTGAACTCGTCGATGATGTTGAGCATGCGGAACTTCCGTCCGTTGTGGGTGCGGTCCTCGACGAAGTCGTAGGATCAGACATAGTGGGGATACTCCGGCCGCAGGCGAATGCACGATCCGTCGTTGAAGAGCCGGCCCCGCTTCGGTTGCTTCTGAGGCACCTTCAGTCCCTCCCGTTGCCAATCGCGCTCCATCCGCTTCTGGCTGATCTGGCAGTTGACGCCGCGTAGCAGTACCGGGATGCAAACACGTCTGAGGGCATTGACGATTGAGACTTGCTTTTGGCGCCTCTCGCATTTATGCGAATGCCTCTCAATAACGAAAGGAGGAATTCGCATGTGTGTTAAGGGGGCAATCGTCGGAGCTTTCGTGGCTTCCATCGTCAGCGCGGCGGCAATGGCCGAGGAGAACAAGGAAGTCTCCAAAAAGGGTGAGCGAGACCCCGAAGAGGTCGTGGTTTCGGCGCTACGGGTTCCGAAGCCGATCACCGCGATTCCCAATACCGTCAGGGTTCTTGATCGAGAGACACTGGACACGCAGCTTGCGGTCAGTTCCAGCCTGCTGGACAGCCTGAGCTTTTCGATCCCGAGCTTTTCGCCTGGTCGCCAGAAGATGACCAGCACCGGCGAATCGATGCGTGGACGGACGCCGCTGTACATGG
>NZ_JBBYXK010000008.1 GCF_039655875.1 Emcibacter sp. SYSU 3D8
CCGCCTGATCGAGGTGCGGGTCGACACCTGGGGCGGCTTCGTCTGGTACACCATGGACAACGACGCGCCGCCGCTGCTGAAGTACCTGGAGCCGATCCCGGACATCCACAGGAACTTTCCCCTGGAGAAGCTGGTGCGCATTCTCTGGGTGCGCGTCGAGTTGAACTGCAACTGGAAGTTCTCGTCGGACAATTTCAACGAATCGTATCACACCCGCACCGCTCATCCGCAGGTGGCGCCGATCATCGACCAGGACCATTTCACCTCGCGCTACGAGATATTTCCCAACGGCCACGCGCGCATCATCCAGATGGGCCGCCCGTCGCTGCGTGACCGGCTGCCCGAGGGCGTGCCGCACCCGTTCGACGACCAGCTCCGCGCCTGGGACATCGATCCGGACCGCTATGCGACCTTCGAGGAAAAGGTCACCCAGGGATGGATCGATCTCAAGGAAGCCAAGCGCAAGCTGGGACCGGACCGCGGCTATGACCATTTCGCCCGGCTGACCGACGAGGAGATGACGGAAAGCCCGTTCGGCGTGGTGTTCCCGAACATCGCCTTCGGCGCCAATGCCGAGGGCATGGGATTCTTCCGCTGGGAACCGCACCCTGACGACCCGGAGAAGTGCTATTTCGATCTGTGGGAATTCGCCTATCCGGCCAAGGACTCCTACCGGGGCCGCCTCACCCAGACCACGCTGGCGATGAAGGAAGCCGATTACGACTTCCGCGTCTATTCGGGCCCCGAGGCCGTCGCCGACCTGAGCGACCGGGTGGTGTTCCAGGACTGGGGCCTCAGCCCAGGCCAGCAGGCCGGCTGGCGCTCGCGCGGCTATCAGGAGCCGTATCTGGCGGCGCAGGAAACCCGCGTCCGGCGTTTCCATGAAGTGCTGCACGACTATCTCGACGGCAAGCCGCCGGGACGCTGAGGGCGGTCGGCACGGTTTCGCCGACTGATCTTTCCAAGGTGAGGGACCGGGCCTTCGATGCCCGGTCCCTGACGTTTATTGCCGTGGATCCCGCTCGCTGGACGACCGCCCGTCAAGCCGGTCCATCAGCGGCGTGACGGTCATGCCGTGCACCACGATCGACATCAGCACCACGAAACCGATAAGCGCCCAAAGCAGTTCGGCGTTATCGAACGTTCCATGATTGAGCGCATAGGCGAGATAATAGAACGAGCCGATACCGCGGATACCGAAGAACGCGATCATCATCTTCTCCTTCCTCGGCTGCTTCAGCCCGGCTAGCCCGATCCAACCGCAAAGCGGGCGAATGACGAAGATGAACGCCATGCCGGCGATTGCCGCCGGCCAGGTCAATGGCTCCAGCATGCCCGCGGCGATGGTGCCGCCAAACACGACCAGCACCAGCAGCATCAACAGGCGCTCGATCTGTTCGGCGAAATCATGCAGCTGGGCGTGATATTGGTGCCCTGCATCGGTGCGCCGGAGCGTGATCGCGGCAATGAATACGGCCAGAAAGCCGTAACCGTGAACCAGTTCGGTCACGCCGTAAGCCGCCAATGTCGCACCCAGGGCGGCGAATCCGTCGCCGCCGGCAGCCAGCCGGGCAGCCATCGGCAACCTGAACATCAGCCGCGCGAACAACTGGCCGGACAGATAGCCTGCCACGATGCCCGCTGCGATTTTCCAGAGCACCTCGTAGGCTACCCAGTTGGTGAGCTCGTCGGAAAGGCCGGCGCCCGCCGCTACGGCCGCCGCCGCCAACGCCAGATGGGTGAACGGAAAGGCGAGTCCGTCATTGAGCCCAGCTTCCGATGTCAGGGCAAATCGCGTCTCGTCTTCCTGCTCTGACCCCGGCGGCCCAAGCTGCACATCCGAAGCGAGCACCGGATCGGTCGGCGCCAGCACCGCGCCGAGCAGGATCGCCGCCGCAGGCGCAAGCCCCAGCAGCCACCAGCCGGTGATCGCCATGCCCAGGATGGAGAGCGGCATAGTGACGGCCAGCAGACGCCATGTCGGCAGCCATTCGCGCCAGCCGATCCGGCGCTTTATCTTCAGCCCCGCCCCCATCAGCGACACGATGACCACCAGTTCGGTTAGCCGCTCGGCAAGGTCCGGATAGGAAATGGGATGCAGCTGCCGGCTCGGAGAAAACAGGCTGAACACGCCGTAGCCCAGCAGTACGCAGATGATCGGCAGCGACAGCGGCAGGCGCCGCAGCAGCAGGGGCAGCCAGGCCGCGGCAAGGACCACTATGCCGACGAACGCCAGGAACAGAGCGTAAAGGTTCATCCACGGGAATGGATTCCGGGGACGTCTGGTTCCGTTTGGACACGCAGAAAGTTGCGCGCGAGCCGCCGGCTAATGCCGTTTGCGGAACGTGATCGGCAGCTTGATGATGGTTCGTTGCAGCAGGCTGGGCAGGTAGGTGACACCCTCGAAACCTGCCGGATACCGGAAATCCTCCATCCGTTCCATGATCGCCGAGAACGACGATGCCATCTCGACCCGCGCCAGGGTCGCGCCCAGGCAGTGATGGATTCCCGAACCGAATGTCACATGAGCGCCAGCATTCTTGCGCTTGAGGTCGATGTCCTCGGCGGCCGGGAACATGGCCTCGTCACGGTTGCCTGCCGCCCAGCGCATGTTGATCGGCGTGCCCTTCGCCAGCGAAACGCCGCCCAGCACCACATCCTTGGTCGTGACCCGGTAAAGGCCCTGGATCGGTGTCTCCAGGCGCAATACTTCTTCGACGAAATTCTTCATCAGCGACGGTTCGGCCCGAAGCTGGTCCACCACGTCCGGCCGGTCCAGCATGATCTTCATGCCGGCGCCGATCGCGCTCGTGGTCGTCTCGTTGCCGCCCACCAGGATCTCGCCCAGCATGGACAGAATCTCGGCATCGTCCAGATAGCGGCCCTCCGGCAACGGCGTATGGATCAGTCCCGAGATGATGTCGTCCTCGGGCGCCGCGCGGCGCTTGTCGACGATAGCCTTCATGTAATGCTGGGAATTGACCAGCAGCTTGGCGGCTTCGTAGTCCTGCTCGTCGGTCAGCATGTTGGAGATGCGCGACATGGACGCATCCGACCATTCCTTGAACAGGTGGATGTCCTCGCGCGGCACGCCGATCTGTCCGGCGATGACGATGCACGGTAGCGGAAACGCGAACTCGCGCATGAACTCGCACGCACCCCGATCGACGAATGCGTCGATAAGCTCGTGGGCGATGGCGTCGATGTCCGGAGTCATCTTCTTGATCCGGGAACCGGCGAACACCGCGTCCACCAGCGACCGCTTTGACTTGTGGATCGGGTCGTCCATGCGCGACAGCGAAGGATACTGCTTGAAACCCTGCTCGCGCAGCAGCGCCTCGCTCCGCGCCGGCACGCCGCCCGGCCGCAGCGAGATCCAGTCCAGGTCGCTGGAATAGGTGACGGGATCCCGCACGATCTCGCGCAGCAGGTCGTAGCCGGTCACCATCACCATCCCGGTGTTCGGATCCCGGTAGACCGGCGCATTGTTCAACAACCAGTTGTAGGCCTGATAGGGGCACTGCTGCACATCCCGGTCCATCAGGTTGAACGGCATGGCCGGCTGCGTGTTCATGAGACTACCTCCCCCGAGATTGACTGCATGATAGCGCGCGCGCCGCGCGGCTCCAGTCTCTTATGCAGCCGTCGCCGCCTCGGTATCTGCCAGGCTCTTCCGGTACATCCTGAGGCCGAGATACATCAATACGCATACCACGGGCGGCAATCCGCAGTTCACCACCGCCAGCGACCAGGGCAGCAGCTGGTCGTCCTTGAACACATAAGTCGTCAGGAATCCCACCGAAGTCGCGCCCAGGCTGATCCCGACGATGTTGCTCACGAACAGGTAGAATGACGAGATTTTGGCCCGCATCTGGTTCGGCGTGATCGACATCATCGCCGCGCCGCTCAGTCCTGCGGGAACGGCAGCCAGAAACTGCCACAGCGCCAGGCAGGCAACCGCCCACCAGGCATCGGGCGCGAACAGGAACACGCCTGCCGCGACCGGCGCGGTCGGGATGGCGCAGATCAGTGTCGCCCGGAACGGTGCGTCACGATATCCGCGCCTGTCCAGCCAGCTGGCGTACCAGCCGCCGAAGAACGCCCCCGAGGTGCCGAAGACAAGCACCACCATGCCGTAGACGTACCCGGCTTCCGAGGCTGTCCAGCCGAAGCTGCGCGAGAAGAACACCACCATCCACGAGAAGTTGCCGTAGGCGACCAGCACGAGCATCGAGTAACTGATGAACAGGGTCGTCAGTGTTCCCTTGTGAGACCGCACAAAGGCCACGAACTCGGCCATCTGCTGCTTGCTATCCACAACCTCCGAGGTCCGGCCCCGCCGCAACGGTTCGCGGACCGTCAGCATCAGCATTGCCAGTATCAGCCCCGGCAAGGCCGCGGCAACGAAGGCCGCCTGCCAGGGTTTCAGGTCGCCCAGCAGCGGTAGATGCAGCGTTCCCGCATCCTTCAATGCCGCGATCAGCGCCCCGCCCAGCACCATGGCAAGCCCCACCCCCGTCAGGTTGCCCATGGTGAATACGCTCATCGCCATGGCCAGCTTCCGCTTGGGAAAGTAGTCGCTGATGATGGAATAGGCCGACGGCCCCAGCGTGGCCTCGCCGACGCCCACGCCGATGCGGGCGAGGAACAGATGCACGAACTGCGAGGCCATGCCGCAGGCCGCTGTCGCCATGCTCCAGAAGGTCACCCCGGCGATGATGATGTTGCGCCGGCTGCGCTGATCCGCCATCAGCGCGATGGGCACCGACATCAGCGCGTAGAAGATGCCGAAGGGCGGCCCTTGCAGCAGTCCGATCTCGAAATCCGTCAGGCCCAGGTCGGCCTTGATGTCGGCCACGACGAGCGCAATGATCTGCCGGTCCAGGAACGAGATCACCGCCCCGAAATACAGCACGATGACCACGTACCAGGCGTAGGTCTGGTTCGGCCACGGCTGTTCCGCCGTCGGTGACTTCGCCTGGTCGCTCATTCGGAAACCTTCCCCGTCGCGGCATCGCCGCGGGCGGCGAATGTAACCCTGTGGAAACCTCGCGCGAAACTAGATCACCGGCGATCTACCGGCAAGCATGACTTTTAACGCTGGAGCGCAATGACAGCGCGGCCCCGCACCTTGCCCTGCAGAATCTCCTTCGCCAGTTCGGGCACATCCTCGAGCCGGGCATTGAAGGTGGTGCTCTCGAGTTTGCCGAGCGGCAGGTCCGTGCCCAGCCGACGCCAGGCTTCCTGGCGCGGCGCCATGGGCAGCATGACGGAATCGATACCGTAGACGGCAATGCCGCGCAGCAGGAACGGCAGGATACTGGCCGGCAGGGTGACGCCGCCCGCCAGGCCGCACACCGCCGCCGCGCCGGCATATTTCAGCATGGACAGCGCATGCCCGATGGTCGGCCCGGCCACCGTGTCGACGACGCCGGCGAAGCGTTCGGGCAACAGCGGATGATCCGGCGCCTCCGAGATCTCCTTGCGCTCGATGACGTGGTCCGCGCCCAGGCTCTTGAGGTAATCCGCCTCCGACAGACGGCCTGTCGAAGCTGTCACCTCGTAGCCCAGTTGTTTCAGGATGGCGATGGCCACACTGCCCACACCGCCTGCGGCGCCGGTCACCAGCACCTCGCCCATGCCCGGCTTGACGCCGTGTTTCTCGAGCGCCAGCACGCACAGCATGGCGGTATAACCCGCCGTGCCGATTGCGGCCGCCTGCCGGGTGGAAATGGTGTCGGGAAGCTTCACCAGATGGTCTGCCTTCACCCGGGCGCGGCTGGCATAGCCGCCCCAGACAAGCTCGCCCAGGCGATAGCCGTTCTGCGTCACCCGGTCTCCGGCCTTGAACCGCGGATCGTCCGATGACGTCACGGTGCCGGCGAGATCGATGCCGCCCACATGCGGCCAGGACTTCACCAGTCCAGCGCCCGTGGTGAGGATCATGCCGTCCTTGTAATTGAGCGTGGTGTATTCGACGTCGACCGTGACATCGCCCTCGGGCAGCGCCGAATCGTCCATCTCGACCACGTCGCTCACAACCTGCTTGTCGTCGCCCAGCCGCGACAGCAGCGCGTGCATCTTCGCCATGTCTCTGTTCCTGTCAGCCATGAATGGTTAGGCGCGTACGCTGGCCCAAGCCGCGCCCGATGTCCATGCCTGCACCGTTTATTCGGATAATTCAGAAGGTATGATTTTCCCCCGGAGCAATTGCCGGCGGTCGCTATCGCAACTGGCTGTCCTTGCTGCCGCGCCTGTTGAAACCCTGGTTAGACGGGCGCTTGTCGCGCTCGGACTGGCAGTGGACGCAGGTCTTCACCCCCGGCACCGCGGCGCGCCGCCGCTCCGGGATTTCATCGCCGCAGATCACGCAATGAGTCTCGCTTTCGCCCGCCGGCAGCCGCGCCCGCGCATGCTGGACGGCGTCCTTCACCGTATCGTCGATCTGATCCTGAACTGCACCGTCACGCGCCCAGCCGTTCGCCATTGTGTCCTCCGGCGCTTGGAAATGTACTCTCGATAGATGGGGTTCGGCGCGCGGCATTCCAACTCTGGTCAATGTCCGTTGGCGCTCTATACTGGCCGCTCGACCAAGGAGCAGATCACATGTCGCAATGCCCGTTCTCCAAACCCCAGGACATCAACTTCATGGATCCGGTCGTCCAGGAGAACTGGTTCGAGGCCTACAAGGTCCTGCACCGCGATGCGCCGGTCTACCATATGGCCGACCTGGACATGTACATCGTCACCAAATACGACGACCTCGACAAGGTGCTGAAGGACCCCGTCGGCTTTCCCAACGACTATTCCGCCGAGGCGCAGGAGACGCTGATCCAGCACCCCGAGGCGCAGGCGCTGTATCACACCGAAGGCTGGCCGCGCCTGATGCCGCTGTCGACCAACCTGCCCGAGCACCGCTCGTTCCGCGCCCTCATCGACAGCTACTTCACCGCCAGTGCCGTCCGCAAGCGCGAGGCGCTGGTGCAGGCTCGCATCGACGAACTGGTCGATGACTGGATCCACAAGGGCGAGATCGAATTCATCAAGGAGTTCGCCGAGCCGCTGCCCATGGCGATTATCGCTGAAGCGCTGGGCTTCCCGCGTGTCGACCTGCCGCGCCTCAAGCGCTGGTCCGCCGCCTGGGTGAAACCCTGGTCGCGCGGCCTGACCCTGGACGAGGAGAAGGAGTGCGTCCGCACCCATATCGAGTTCCAGCACTACATCCACGAAACCGCGCTGGAGAAGCGCGCCAACCCGACCGATGACGTCATCAGCCACCTCGCGACCTGCGACTATGACGATCCGCTCACCGGCGAGACGCGCAAGCTGACCGATGCCGAAGTGATCGGCATCAGTGATCACCTGCTCACCGGCGGCAACGAGACCACCACCTTCGCGCTGGCCAGCGGCCTGTGGCTGCTGTTCCGCTATCCGGACATCTATGCCGAACTCAAGGCCGACCGCTCGAAAGTGCGCATCTTCGTCGAGGAGGCGCTGCGCATCGAGTCACCAACCCAGGGCCTGATGCGGATCGCCGCCGAGGACACCAGTCTGCGCGGCGTCGAGATCCCCAAGGGCGCCGTGGTTCATGTTCGCTACGGCGCCGGCAACCGCGATCCAGAACGCTACCCGGATCCGGACCGGCCCGATCTGAACCGCCGCGCTTCGTCCGCCCACCTGGCTTTCGGCATTGGCGAGCATATCTGTCCCGGCGCGGCGCTCAGCCGCTTCGAGCAGAATCTGGCGTGGAACACCCTGCTCGACCGCCTCGACAATCTCCGCCCGGTTCCGGACAAGGACGATTACACGCACATCCCCGGCTTCTGGCTCCGCGCCCTGAAGCAGATACATGTGCGCTTCGATCCGGCGAAGGCGTAAAGCGGCGAGCCGGTCTGGCGGCCGGCTGCCTGTCGCTGGATAAGCCAAATTTGTCGCGGCATATCAAGATCGGTGCCCCTGTTCGTCTCTAGTTTGTCCGTCATGTGATGGACCGGCCTGACTGGAGAACGCCCATGAGCGACGGCACCGAGCGCTATGCCGCCGACGAAGTTCGCGACGATTTCGTTCCCAAGGAGGTCTATTACGCGCGGGATTTCGCCGAGCTGGAGGCCGACCGCCTGTGGCCCCATGTCTGGCAGATCGCCTGCCGTGCCGAGGAAGTGCCTCAGGTCGGCGACTATGTCACTTACGACATCGTCGACGATTCGATCATCGTCATCCGCTCGGCCGACGACCGGATCAGGGCGTATCACAACGTCTGCCCGCACCGCGGCCGGCGGCTGCTGTCCGGCCACGGCAATACGCGCCAGATCGCCTGCCCGTTCCATGGCTGGCGCTACGGTCTCGACGGCCGCAATATCAAGGTCATCGACAAGGCCGACTGGGGAAACTGCCTCGATCCCGACGACATCCGCCTGTCCGAAGTCCGGTGCGACGCATGGGGCGGTTTCATCTTCATCAACATGGATTCGGACGCCGACCCGCTGAGCGATTTCCTCGCGCCGGTCACCCGCTATTGTGAGAAGTTCGAATTCGAGAAGCTGCGTTACCGCTGGTACAAGACCGTGGTGATGCCGGCCAACTGGAAGACCGTGCTGGGCTTCTTCAACGAGTTCTACCACGTCCAGCAGGCGCATCCGCAGCTGCTCGAATTCACCAACGACTACTCCAAGAGCGGCGAGTTCGGCCGCCACGCGCAGATGTGGTTCGAGGCCGACGGCGCCATGCCGTTCAGCCGCTCACCCCGTCTGCCGGCGCGCCCCGAACCGCCCATGAAGGAACACATCGTCGCCTTCGCCGAGCACTACAATGTGGCGCTGAAGGCGATGCTGTCCGAGCGCAACTATGCCGCTGCCATGCGGGTGCGCGACGAGGTGCCGCCCGAGACGCCGCCGCTCGACACCCTCGCCAAGTGGGCGGAATTCCAGGTCGAGGCCGCCATCCAGGACGGCGCCGGCTGGCCGGCGGAGCTGACGCCCGAATACATCGAAAGCTCGGGTCTGGACTGGCACGTATTCCCCAACACGATCTTCCTGCACGGCATGATCGATGGCGTGCTGTGGTACCGGATGCGGCCCAACGGGCGCGACCCGGAAAGCTGCATCTTCGATGTCTGGTCGCTGGTCCGTTACGCACCGGGCAAGGAGCCGCCGCTGGAGCGCCAGTTCTTCACCGACTGGCGCGACGGCGACTGGGGCCTGATCTACGAGCAGGATTTCGCCAACATCCCCGAGGTCCAGAAAGGCTATCACTCGCGCGGCTTCAAGGGAGAGCGCACCAACCCGGTGCAGGAACGCGCCATCTCCAATTTCCACCGGGTGTTGCGACGCTTCCTCAAGGACCCCCACGACACGCCGCCGATTACCCGGCAACGCTGAGCCATGTACCGGGCGTACCGGCATATCGCCGCGAGCCGGCGCGGGCGTATTCTCACCCTGACATTGGACAACCCGCCGCTCAACGCGGTCAATCGGGCGCTCCATGACGAGTTGTCCCATATCTTCCACGACGTAGCGCGCGACGACGGCAGCGATGTCATCGTGCTGACCGGCGCCGGCAAGGCGTTTTCGGCCGGCGCCGACCTGGAGGAAATGAAACGCGCCACGGAAGACCCGGCGCTGCGTTCGACGCTGATGTCCCGCGCACCGCACATCGTTCACGCCCTCCTGGCGCTCGACAAGCCGGTGATCGCCCGCCTCAATGGTCATGCGATGGGTCTCGGCGCCACGCTTGCCCTGCTCTGTGACGTGGTGATCGCGGCCGACATCGCGCGCATCGCCGACCCCCATGTGGGCATCGGGTTGTCTGCCGGGGATGGCGGCGCGCTCATCTGGCCGCATCTCATCGGTTACGCCCGCGCCCGTCATCACCTGCTGAGCGGCGAGGCGCTGTCCGCGACCGAGGCTGCCGCCATCGGGCTGATCCACAAGGCGGTACCGCCTACGGCGCTGGATGCCGCAGTCGACAGCTACGCGGACCGGCTGGCGAGCGGCGCCATCCTGGCGATCCGCGCCACCAAGCGGTCCATCAACATGGCGCTGTGCCGCGAGGCCATCGCCAGCACCGAGGCCCATATCGGCCTCGAGGCGCTGACCATGGCGTCAAACGATCACCGCGAGGCCGTATTGGCTTTCCTGGAAAAGCGTCCACCGGTGTTCACCGGGACCTAATCCTCCATGTAGCGGGCAAGATGGGTTTCCACGTCGCCGAAACGCCGCTCGGACACGATGGCCCGGCGCAGATAATGGCCGACCCGATATTCGGTGGTGAAGCCGATGGCGCCGTGCAGGTGCACGGCCATGCCGGTCACCCGTTTCGCCGTTTCGAAGGTGTTGACCCAACAGCCCGAGATCGCCTTCCGCCGCTCCGCACGGCCACGCCCGAACGCCGAGATTGCGCGCAGCACGCTGGAGCGGACACTGTCCGCGTCGATGAACAGGTCGGCCACGCTGTGCTGCAACGCCTGGAAATTCGCCAGCTTCTGGCCGAACTGGCTGCGCGTTTTCAGATATTCGGCGGTCATCTCGATGGCGTTGTCCATACCGCCCAGCATGTCGGCGCACAGGCACAGCCGCGCCTCGTCGAGCGCGTCCTCGATGACATCGAATGCGTCAGGGGACAGCAGGTTGTCGGCGGCGACAGCCACATCGAACCGGAAATCGGCGCAGTCTCGGCCGTCGACCGTCCTGTAATCCCGGCAATCGACGCCCGCCTGTTCCCGGCCCACCAGAAACAGCCCCACGCCGCCGCCGAGCGCCGCCGTGACCAGCAGGTCGTCGGCCCCCGAGCCCCCCATCACCAGCAGCTTGGTTCCCGACAGGCGGTAAGTGCCTCCATCGCGTTCGGCAGTCAGCCGCGGCACCAGTTGATATCTGCTCCCAGGCTCGTACAGGGCGGGCGCCAGCCGCCGCGAGCCGGCAATCATCTCGCACAGCAGCGCGGTCCGTGCATCGCCTGCCATCAACCGGTCGACCAGGCGGGTCGCCAGCACCGCGCCATCGATGAAAGGATCGGGCGACAGCGCCCGTCCCATCTCCTCGGCAAGGACAGCCAGGTCGGCCACCGAGCCGCCCAGGCCACCCGCATCCTCGGGCGCAGCGATAGCCAGCCAGCCCAGTTCGGCATAGCCGTGCCAGCCCGCCCCGGCCTCCTGGGCCAGATAGCGCCGCGCGCTATCGCGCAGCATGGCCTGCTCGCTGTTCAGGGTGAAATCCAATCTCGCCTCCAGCGTTGTCTCAACGGAACAACGTGTTCCAGATGATGGTGCGTTGGACCTCGTCGGACCCGCCGAAGATGGTTGCCGCCCACCAGTACAGATATTGCGTGGTGCGGCCCGCGGCGGCCGGCGGCGCGAAGGCAGGCAGCGGCGCGGACTCCTCCGGACGGAAGGCGGGCGCCGCCTGCGGTCCCAGGATCGCCATTTCCAGGTCGGCGGCGCGCAGCAGGCATCGAGCGCCCCGCACCGCCAGCGCCGACGCCGCAGCGCCCAGCGCCGGGCTGGACTCGCCGGCCAGCACCCGCAGCACCGACCATTCCAGCGCGTCCACGTCGATGGCGAGCCGCGCATGCCGGCGGCGGAATTCCATCGCCTGCGCCTGTGGCAAGCCATTGTCACGCTCGGCCTCGATCAGCGCCGGGATGCGCCCCACATAGCGGCACAGCATGCCCGCATAGGCATTGTGCGTGCGCTCGTGCTCCAGCAGGAATTTCGCCTGGGTCCAGCCGCTGTTGGGTTCGCCGATCAGGTTTTCCACTGGCACGCATACGTCATCGAGAAACACCTCGTTGACGTGATGGTCGCCGTCGAGGGTCTCGATCGGCCGGATGGTGACGCCCGGCGCAGTCATGGGCACGATGATCATCGACAGTCCCGCCTGCGGCTTCACCTCCGGATCGGTGCGCGCCAGGCACACCATGAAATCCGCCATGTGGGCGTCGGTGGTCCAGATCTTGTGGCCGTTGAGGACATAGTCGCCGCCGTCCCGCACCGCGCGGGTCCGCAGGCTTGCCAGGTCGGACCCGGCCTCCGGCTCCGAGAAGCCCTGGCAGAACCAGTATTCACCGCTCAGGATCGGCCCGAGAAACCTGTCGCGCAGCTCCGGCGAACCGAACCGGCACAGTACCGGCCCCACCATGGACAACGCGATCAGGCAGATCTCCGGCACATTGGCCAGCCCGCACTCCCGCTCGAAGATGTAGCGCTGCACCGGCGACCAGCCCGTGCCGCCAAACTCAACCGGCCAGCCCGGCGCCGTCCAGCCGCGCCGGTGCAACGCCGTCTGCCATGCCGCCACCGTCGCCCGGTCGTTGTGGAAACCCATCGCCTCGCGCCGCGCCAGCGCGGGCGGCAGGTTGGCGGCGATGAAATCGCGCACCTCCTGCCGGAAGGCCTCGTCTTCGGGCGAGAAGTCCAGCTTCATGCCGTCGCTTCCCGTTCCCGCGCGTAGGCGGCCGCCATCTCGCGCAGTCTGTCCTTGCGCACCTTGCCGGAAGCGGTCTTGGGAAGTTCGTCCACGACGATGACGCATTCCGGTGTTTTCTGCCGCGCAAGGCCCGCGTCGCGGACCAGCGCCGCCACCGATGCCAGGTCGACGGCCGCACCCGCCACAGGCACCACAAATGCGCAGATGGCCTCGCCGGTCCGTGCGCTCGGCATGGACACCACCGCAACCTCGTCGATCGCCGGGTCGCCGAACAGCACATCCTCGATCTCCCGCGCGCTGATATTCTCGCCGGCCCGGATGATCAGGTCCTTCTTGCGGCCGGTGCAGACCAGATGATCGCCCTCGACCAACCGGCCCAGGTCGCCCATGCGGAAAAAGCCGTCATCGTCGTAGGCATCCAGATTGTCTTCCGGACGGGCATAGCCCAGCGCCATGCTCGGCTCGCGCGACAGGATTTCGCCCTCCGCACCGTCGTCCGCCGGTGCACCCGTTACCGGATCAACAATCTTCACGTCGCAGCGGTAGAGCCGCCCATCGGTCTCGGCGGCCGGCGCCAGATCGTCGCGCGAGGACGGGCCACGCGTCATGGTCGGCGATTCCGTCGCGCCGAACACGCGGAACGGGACGCAATTGGGAAAGCACGCAGCCGCCTCCCGTATCAGGCTGGGCGGCACCGACGCCCCACCGCACAGGAAATAGCGCAGGCTGTCCAGCGTCTCGCCGCGCTCGCGCGCCACCGCGACCAGGTCCTGCATGAACGGCGTCGCGCCCAGCATGAACGAGCAGCCATGGCGCCGGATCGCGTCGAACGCCTGGGCGCCGTTCCAGACGTCGGTCATCACCACCGGCACATCGCAGGTCCACGGCACGTTCAACGCCCACAGATAGCCGCTGATATGGGTCAGCGGCGACGGTGAGAAGGTCCGGTCGCCAGATCCCAGCCCCATGGCCGCCGTCATCTTCAGCGAATCCGCGTTCAGCGTGTTGTGCGAATGCAGCACTCCCTTCGGCCGGCCGGTCGTGCCCGAGGTGTACATCAGCAGCTTCACCGCATTGGGATCGACCTTGCGCGCCTCGGCGAGCGGCGGGCCGTCCAGCAGATCCTCGAAGTACAAAAAGTCCTCGGCGCGGTCACGCACTGTCACCAGCAGCGGCGGCGCATCGAATGAGGGTGCAAGCCGCGCCATCATCGCCGCATGGTCGAAGTTGCGGAACATCCGGGGCACGAAGACAACGCGGGTGCGCGCCTCGTTGAGCATGTAGCCAACTTCTGCATCGCGATAGATCGGCACGATGGGATTGGCCACCACGCCGGTCATCGCCGCCGCCAGGTTGATCACCGCCGCCTCCCACCAATTGGGCAGCTGGAACGAGATCACCGCGCCCGGTTCGAGGCCGATGCTGACAAACCATCCGGCCAGGCGCCGGGCGCGCTCGTATAACTGCCCGCGGGTCAGCGCCACGTCGTTGTCGATCATCTGGACGCGGTCGGGCGCGGCGCCCGCCAGTGCCGCCGCGTCGTCGGCGATGGTGCGGTTCAGCCAGTCGCCGGAATTCACCCATTGTTCGGCCCGTGCCGGATTCCACCGCACCGTCCATCCGCCCGCATCGCGCCTTGATGTCTGCTCGTCCACCAGCCCTCGCTCCCCGTCGCTGTTCGGCCCCAACCTATCGTGGACCGGTATCCGTTTCTTGGCTACGCGCGACAATCAGACCGCAGCAGGCGACCGCTCACCCCCACCCGCGCGAAACATGAGATCCCGGTAGCCTGATCCTAGGGAGCCGATCCGGCAATATCTTGATGTTTGACGACAATCGCCGGATATTCAGCGGCAGGGCCGCGCTCGGGCGAGGTGTACAGGTGCCCACGGCGAGGATCCTGAACGGTTACCGGAAACCCGGAACCAGCGGGGAGCGAACCAATGTCTATTGTCGCACTGGACGACCGCACTGCGAATGCCGGCGCCGGGTCCCGGGCCGCGTTGGTCAGGATCGAATCGCTGAGGCTTTATCCCGAGGTCGTGCGCCGCCTGGGCGGCAAGCCGGAAGAGATCCTGGCGCGCGAGCCGCTCGACATCGCCCTGCTCGATCAGCCGGGCACCATGATTCCCTACCGCAAGATGATCCGGCTGCTGCACCGCACCGCCATTGAGCTCGAGCGGCCCGATTTCGGCCTGTTGCTGGCGTCGCGCCAGGGCGGCGCGGCGGTGCTCGGCCCGCTTGAGGTGGCGATGACCAACGCCGCCACACTGGGTGACGCCTACCGTTACTGCGCCCAGCATCTGAACGCCTATAGCTCGGTCGGCGATCTGGACATCGACATGGATTCCGACATGGGCCGCGTCGCGATCAGCTGGGGTATTCATCTCGACCGGCTGTTGCACCACGAACAGGCCATCGAGCACGGCATCGCGCTGATGCATCACGCCATCCTGACCATCTCCGGCGGCGCGGTCCGGGCGAAGGAGATCTGGTTCGCCCACGACCATGTTTCGGCGCCCGAGCATTACGCCGGCTATTTCGGCGCCCGGGTGCAGATGAACGCGCCATTCAACGCCGTTTTTCTCAACCGCAGCGACCTGGCGGTGCCGATCTCCAATCGCAGCCAGCAGCTCTTCGAAATGGCGACCTCGTTCATCGACACCCAGTTCCCCGACGCCGCCAAGCCGCTGTCGACCAAGGTCCGCTCGATCGCAACGCGGCTGTTGCCCCATGGTGGCAGCTTGCATCTGGAGGTCGCCTCGGCGCTGGGCATGCATCCGCGCACCATGCAGCGCCGGCTGCGCGACGAGGGCGTGAACTTCGAGGAGATCAAGGACGAGGTCCGCCGCGACGCCGCCATCCGCTATCTGGGCCAGCCGAGCATCCCGCTGACCCGCGTCGCCGCCATGCTGGGCTACAGCGAGCCGTCGGTGCTGACCCGCAGCTGCTATCGCTGGTTCGGCAGTTCGCCGCGCAAATACCGCAAGGCCATCGCGGGCACGGCCTGAAGCCGCTTTACAGCTTGTCGAAGGCAATTTCCAGGCGGCTCGGCCCATAGGCGAAGAAGTGGGTCTGCCAGTCCACGCCGTCCTCGCCGCGCGCCAGCCGAAGATTGCCCATCCGCCGCAGGATGCCGGCGATCGCCACGCGCAGTTCGCCGCGGGCCAGCTGGTTGCCGACACAGAAATGCGCCCCGACGCCGAAGGCGAAATGCTTGCGGGCATTGCCGCGGTTGACGTCGAGCGTATCGGGATCGGGAAACACCTCTGGATCGCGGTTCCCCGCGCCATAGCGCAGCACGATGATCGCGTCCTTGGGGATGGGCGTGCCGCCGATTTCGGTGTCGCGGGTCGCCCGGCGCCACAGCCCCTGCACCGGCGCGTCGAGCCGCAGCACCTCCTCGACGAATTTGGGGATCAGCGCCGGGTCGGCGCGCAGGCTCTGCTCCAGCCCCGGCGTGGTGACGATGCGGTACATGGCGCTGGCCAGCGCGCCCACCGTGGTGTCGCTCCCGGCCGGCAGCATCTGCTCGACGATCTGGATGATCTCCTCGGTGGACAGCCTGCGGCCGTCAACCTCGGCATGGACCAGATCGCTCAGGATGCATTCGCGCGGTTTTTGCCGATATTCCTCGGCGCGGGCGACGATGAAGTGCTGCAGCTCGCAAATCGTGTGGGTCAGCTCGATCTGCCGCGCCTCGCCATTGTCCGGGTCGTTCTCCTGCACGATGGCGTCGGCCCAGCGCTTGAAGTCGGCGAAGCGCTCGCGCGGCAGGCCGATCTGGTCCGACAGCACATGGTTCGGGATCTTCACCGCCAGGTTGAAATAGAACTCCACCTCGCCGTCATCGATGATCTCATCGATCATCTCGTCGACGACGCCTTCCAGGTACTCCTCCATCTTGCGCACGCGGGTGATGGTGAACACCTTGTCGACCAGCGCGCGGTGGATGGTGTGGACCGGCGGATCGGACGCCACCAGCGCCGTCACCGGCATATAGCCTTTCTCGCGGTAGATCGCGTCGATCTTCGCCTGGTAGGGCGCGTTCTTCACCATCAGCTGGCCGGTCACGTTGGAAAACGTCGCCGGATCGCCCGCCGCCTTCCTGATCTCGTCATAGCCGGTCACGATGTAGAAGCCGCTGCGCGGGTCCAGATAGACCGGCCCGTCCTTGCGCACCTGCGCATAGGCATCGAACGGACAGCGCTGGACCTCCGGATCGCTGAAGCTGATGGGCGTCGATGCCATGCCTGTTCCTTCCCGCCGCGCGGACCGATCAGAAATCATAGTCTATCGTGACACCGATCTCGCGCGGCTCGTCATAGGAAACGCGCGCGGCGCCGGCCGAGATGGTCGTGGAATTGTACGACTTGGTGTTGGTGAGGTTGCGGCCCCACAGCGAGAAGCGCCAGTTGCTGCCGTCCGGACGATAGCTGATCTCGGTGCCGAAGCGCGCATAGCCCTTTTGCACCAGCACGCCGAACGGATCGTAGGGCAGGTACTTGCTGGTGTAATGCAGGCTGGGCGACACGCTGAGGTCGCCGTCGCCGGCCCGGGTTTCGTAGGTCAGGCTGAACACCGCGCTGAGCTTGGGCGCGCGCATCAGCCGGTCGCCGCTGACATCGCCGACGATGGCGCCGAGGCCGCCCGCGGTGATCGGCGGGCCGAACCCGGCGGCGTTGGGAAAGTCGGTGAAGTCCGCCTTCGGCATCCAGGTGGCGCCCAGCCGCAGCGACAGCCCGTCGGTGACCTGCGCCGTGCCGTCGAATTCCAGGCCGTAGATGCGCGCCGAGGCCGCGTTGGTCGGAATGATCGCCGTGCCGGTGAACGACTGGATCTGCAGGTTCTTGTAATCGTAGTAGAAGCCCGCGGCGTTAAAGGTGAAGTTCGCCTGCGCCGTCTTGAAACCGATCTCGTAGGCGGTGACCTTTTCCGGATCCACCGCCGGGCCCACGGTCAGGATCGGCAGGATGCCGCTCTTGAAGCCCTTCGAGAACGTGGCGTAGATGTTGGTCCGGTCGTCGATCTCGTAGCGCAGGCCGACGCGCGGCGTCACGCTGTCCCAGTCCGGATCGGCGAACTCGAAATAGGGCGCGCCGAAGAACGTCACGAACCCGGTCTTCTTCTCATAGCTGTAGCGTACGCCGGCGGTCAGGGTCAGGCGGTCGACGATCTCGTAATCCGCCTGGGCGAAGATGCCATAGGCCTTGGTCTTGACCTTGGTGGTGGCGGTCAGCAGCGGCGGATAGACCACCTGCGGCGCGCCGGGCAGCGCCCCGTCGGTGAAGTCGTTGATCCAGGCCGGGATCTTGCCGTTGCTGATGAAGATGTTGCCGCCCACCAGGAACGTCAGCCGTCCCAGCTGCTCGGAGGTGAACAGGAAATCCTGGAAGAAATTGTCGTTGGGCTGCTGGTCCTTGAACGCCAGGCACGCGAATGTCGACGGCGCCGCGGCCAGGCATTGCGGAGAATAGGCCGCGTCCACGTCGACCCGCTCCAGATAGCGGCTGAGCGTATAGGCGCTGGTCGAGGTGAAATTGCCCACGCCGGTATCGATGTCGATCTTCAGGCTGCCGCCGTAATTGCGCAGCCGGGTCAGCGGATCCGGCGCGTCATAGGCATATTGCCACGGCGCGGTGCCATAGACCGCGTCGGGATACAGCGAAGCCGCCGTCAGCCCGTCGACCGGCAGGCCCACGCTGCCGTGATCGGTAGCGCGCTGCATGTAATAGGCCGTGGCCAGGATCGTCACCCGGTCGCTGGGCGTGATCAGCAGCTTGCCGCGCAAGGTGTACGAGCGCAGCCAGTCCATCCGGTCGGACGGGTAATTGCCCGCCGCCGCCGGCACCATGCCCGGCACGATGTTGCGCGAATAGCCGTCCACGTTGCGGTAGGCGAACGAGAAGCTGGCCGCCACCTTGTCGGCCACCAGCGGCCCGCTGACGAAGCCCTTGATGCCCAGATCGTAGGACGACCGGCTGGCGCCCGCGCCACCGTAGAATCCTGCGCTGGCGCTGACGCTGCCCGTGGTCTCGAAGCTGGGCGAGCGGGTGATGATCTGGATCGCGCCGCCGGTGGCGTTGCGCCCGAACAGGGTGCCCTGCGGCCCCTTCGACACTTCGATCCGCTCGATGTCCGGCAGGTCGATGGAGGCGCCCGCCTGGGTGCCCTCGTAGACCCCGTCGATATAGAGCGCGATCGGGTTGTCCGAGCCCGGGCCGGTGACCAGCGTGGTGATGCCGCGCAGCGCCGGCTGGACGAAGTTGCCCTGGGCCTGGAACGTCAGGCCGGGCGTCACCTGTTCCAGGTCGCGCAGATTGTCGACGCCCGCCGTCGCCAGCTGCTCGCCGGTCTGCACGGTGATCGAGATCGGCACCTCTTCCTGCCGCTCGGCGCGGCGCTGGGCGGTCACCGTGACCTGGTCCACCCCGGCCGCCGGCGCCGGCGCCGGCGCGTCCTGGGCCCATGCCGGCGCGGCGGCGCAGGCCGCCAGCAGCGCGGCCCCGGCCAGATAGCGGCCGCTGATCCCGAAAATTCCGTTGATGCTCATCCCCGTGCTCCCCGTGACGCGGTTCCTGTGGTTTCCCCACGACTTGCGGTTTCCCATGCGTCCCACGGATAATGAGTGGCGGCCTCGCCGCGCGTCTTTATCTTTGACGACAATTATCCCGGCGGCAGGCGGCAACTTGCCGGGGCCAGGCAGCGCGCGCCGTGTCGCGCCCGGCCCACGATTTGTCGCCGCCGGTCAAGATGCGCGCCGGGGCGCGTGCTAGGCAGGATTCACCGTCCGGGGAGGAACAGCATGCAGGACACGTTGAACGAGATCGTCGCCCATCACCGCATCCGCCAGGTGCTCGAGCGCTATTGCCGCGGCATCGACCGGCTCGACGCCGGCCTGATCGACAGCGTCTACTGGGACGACGCCACCGACAACCACGGCATCTATGTCGGCCCCGGCCGGGACTTCTCGGCCTTCATCGTGCCCATGCTGCGCGACGCGTTCACCTGCACCATGCATGTCATCGGCCAGTCCAACATCGCCGTCACCGGCGACCGCGCCGCCGCCGACACCTATTTCGTCGCCTATCACACCCGGCACGAAGGCGACGATGCCGTGGTCGACGTCGCCGCCGGCCGCTATGCCGACATGCTCGAGCGCCGCGGCGACGAATGGCGCATCCGCGACCGCACCGTGGTGATGGACTGGGTCGAAACCCGCCGCGGCCTGGCCGATGCCGCCCTCGCCCTGGACAGCTTCACGAACGGGACGCGATCGCCCGACGACCTCAGCTACGACGCGTATAAATGGGCAGCCTCATCACGCTGAAGCGCGCGTAAAACATCACCGCCCGCTCATAAATTCTCGTCATCCCCGCGCACGCGGGGACCCAGATGGGGCGTCCACGTAACCCCTCAACCACTCGGTCACGAACAAACATCTGTCCGTTGACCAAGTGCATGGAAATGATCGCACTCCACGCCCGACTGGGTTCCCGCGTGCGCGGGAATGACGACCGTTGATTGTATGAATACTGAGCGTCTAAAGCGGACAACCAGCCCAGCGCACACAACCCAAACCATTGCCCGAAACCCACCAAACGCTATCTTGGGGAAAACCCCCAGGGAGCCGCCCGTGACCGATGCCCATGCCACCCTCCGCCAGCTGATCGACGCGGCCCGCCGCGTCGTCGTCTTCACCGGCGCCGGGATCAGCACGGAATCCGGCATCCCCGACTTCCGCAGCCCCGGCGGCTACTGGACGAAGAACAAGCCGATCCAGTTCCAGGACTACCTCGCCTCCCCCGAGATCCGGCGCGAGGCCTGGCGGCGCAAGTTCGACACCGACGGCACCTTCGAGAACGCCCGCCCCAACAAGGGCCACATGGCCATCGCCAAGCTGGTGCGCCAGGGCAAGGTGACCCACGTCGTCACCCAGAACGTCGACAATCTGCACCAGGCCTCGGGCATCCCGCCAGAGAAGATCATCGAGCTGCACGGCAACGCCACCTATGCCCTGTGCCTGAGCTGCCGCACCCGCTACGAGATCGACGACCTGCGCCGGGCGTATCTGGACGACGGCGCGTATCCCGGCTGCGGCTGCGGCGGCGTGGTGAAGACCGCCACCATCTCGTTCGGCCAGTCCATGCCCGAGCACGAAATGCTGCGCGCCCGCGACGCCACCCTGGAGTGCGACCTGTTCCTGTCCATCGGCTCGTCGCTGGTGGTCTACCCGGCCGCCGGCTTCCCGATCATGGCCAGCCGCAACGGCGCCGCCCTGGTCATCCTCAACCGCGACCCCACCGACCTGGACGACCACGCCGACCTGGTCATCAACGACGAGATCGGCCCGGTGATGGCGGATGTGGTGGGGCTGACGAATGCGGATATGGTTGGGAACTGAACCGACCGTTACCGCGATCTCTGGACTATTGGTAACGTATATGTTACTTATATGGCTGTGGCATGATCGTCAGGGAATATATTAGGGAAGACGGCTCCAACCCGTTCCGCTCGTGGTTCGACGATCTCGATTCCCAGGCGGCGGCAAAAGTGGCGACCGCGATCCTGCGGCTTGAACTGGGCAACCTTTCGAGCTTGAAATGGATTGGCGGCGGACTGGGCGAATACCGCATCGACTGGGGGCCGGGCTACCGGCTCTACCTGGCCGCAGACGGTGACGACCTCATTATCCTGCTGCTGGGCGGCACCAAGAAGCGGCAGCAGTCGGATATCGACCGAGCGGGCGCCCTGCTCGCGGAATACAAGGCCCGCAAGGCGGCGGCGAACAAGAAGAAGAGGTAGCGGCATGGCGCTGACACGCGATTTCAAGGACACCGTGAAGGAGCGCATGCTGCGCGATCCCGCCTTCGCCCGGGCGATGCTCGACGAGGCCGCCACCCTGTTCCTCAACGGCGAACCCAACATGGCGCGCCTCATCCTGCGTGACCTCGTCAACGCCTCGATCGGTTTCGAGACGCTAGCCGCCGAAACCGGCACGCCGAGCAAGAGCCTCCATCGCATGCTTTCCGAAAGCGGCAATCCCGGCATGGACAATCTCGCCGCCATCTTCGGCGCGGTCCGCAAGTATCTGGGCGTCGATATGCAGGCTCACGCGGTCGAGGCCGCCGAGTAGGACAAGCCGTACGATTATCCCCAACCGCCCGCAAAGCGTTCGCGATGCCAAGCAATGTAGTCTGGCCGAGGCCAGCTACGCCGGTCCGAAGGCAATCGAATCGACTGCCCAACTATCGGAAACAGGGATCGCAGTTCAGCTGGAACCTTATTGTGTGAAACCAGCAGTTCGAAGTCGTCATTCAGGCTGATCAGGTGACGGTCAAAAAGCCAATGTGCGGTGGCTGAGAGTGCTATACCGTTTTGAACGATGTCAGGCCCGCCATCGGCAACGGGCCAGATGTGCGCCGCTTGCGCTTCCGCTTTTCCACCGCCGTTGATGATGCGAAGTCCCGTAACCGCACAGGTACTGTCATAAGCATCCAGAACGGCTTTACGAAATGCTGCGTCGCGAACCTTCCGGTTCACGAGTATCTGCTCAATCTCGCGTTCAGTCGGCGGTTCGCGGAGCAATACCGCCGTGCTCGTATCGAGGTGATACGTATCTAGTTCAAGACGGATTGCGTTGGCAGGATCGAGCACTTCTTCGAGTCCCGCTTCGACGATGGCCGCAAAATCGTCTCCATCCAGCAACCGTACTGAACGCCCCCTCAGCGCACGTCCAACGGTAGATGGATCAGCGTATTCACGAAGGAAGCGTTCAGCGAACCTGCCCATTGCATCTCGATACGGTACATGCCGATCGAAGGGCAAAAAGTCTCTTACTCGCGCATAGAATAAATTGCTGTCAGCTGGATCTGGGTCAATCCTGACCATACGCGCGACAGCAACATAGGCCTTGCGTCCCCGGGCCGATCCCGTCTCGCGATAGAGAATCCAGTCGCCAACACATTGCTGCGCCAAGCGAAGATAGACTTTGGGGAAATGATAGCGCTCGTCTATCAAGTCGTCGTACCGTGACGAGCCGCTAATTTCGAAGACCCCCTTCATGGAACGGAAAATAGAGTAAAATCTCTTGTCGAGCCACCAGAAGCTCGCATGGTTCCCAGTGCAATTTTGGTGAACAAATTGTCCGAGTTCTCAGATCTCAACGTGTTCCAGATGTATATCGCAAACGGCGGAAAGGCCGGGTTCTGGCTCCGTCGCACCACGTGGGGAATACCTGTGCTCAAGTGACATCGGTAGGCGAGTTTAAGGGCCCAGCCCCGTATTATGGCAACCCGGTAGTGCTCGCCGATATCTACGATCTGTCGACTGGAGAATTGAAGCAGGAGGGGGCCCGCATTCCTGTTCCTGGAACCTTTAAGACGTGGCGCCAAATCGATCCTCCCACCTGGAAGCGATGAATAACCTCGACCCCACCGTCCTGGACGATCACGCCGCCCTGGTAATCAACGACGAGATCGGCCCGGTGATGGCGAAAGTCGTGGAGCTGACTAACGCCGATATAGGGGGTTTAGTCCGGCTTGCAGTCACGATGGTGCACAGGATGCTGTTAATAGGTTAAATGATGGATCTGAGTGACATTCCAAGCGCAACCATTGAGCAAGTAGGCATGATGGAAGGCATCCTCATCGCAGCTGCTACAGGAGGCTCATCAGATAACCATATCTACGAACACCTGCGCCGCGAATTCATGGCTGATCCCGCAATCCGCGACCTACTTCCACGTTTTGTCCGGACTTATCGCAATCTCAGTGCCTTCTGGCCCTACATTAAGAATCAGGCGGGAACTTACGCGGAGCGGCGACAAATCATTAGCGAAGCGTTTACGCCGCTTATAGATCACCTTGAGGGTTACAATAGCGCACCAGGCGACATCGCAATATCCAGTGTTTTGGAGGGGTTCGATGCGGATGGCGTCTACGCGATATGGTCAAAAGCGCTCGCTCGACGCAACACCGATCCGGAAGGCGCAATTACGGCCGCAAGGACACTGCTTGAAACCGTGGTAAAGCGGATCCTCGATGAAATGGGCGAGACGTACTCTGAAAAGGACGACTTGCCAAAACTCTATGCCAGAGTAGCAACATCGTTGAAGCTCGCCCCTAGTGTACATACTGAAGAGCCGATCAAGGCGATCCTCGGCGGGGCAATGAACTTGGTTAACGGCATTGGGACATTGCGCAACCGCTTATCTGACTCTCACGGTAGAGGCGGAAAACTCCCTGTAAGGCCGTCACCGCGTCATGCCAACCTTGCCGTCAATGCGGCCGGAGCAGTTGCAGCTTTTCTCGTCGAGACATACTTAGAACGAACTTCTTCGTGAAATTACAAAAAAGCGGCGTCGTTACTGAATAAGATATGCTCAAACCATCTCCGGCATCCCCTTGAGCAGCTTGTCCAGCGTCACCGGATAATCCCGCACCCGCACCCCCGTCGCGTTGTACACCGCGTTGGCCACCGCCGCGCCCACCCCGCAGATGCCCAGCTCGCCCACGCCCTTGGCCTTCATCGGTGACGAGATCGGGTCGGTTTCGCCCAGGAACACCACCTCCTGGTGCGGGATGTCGGCGTGCACCGGCACCTCATAGCCGGCCAGGTCGTGGTTGACGAAGAAGCCGCGGCGCTTGTCCACCACCAGGTCCTCCATCAGCGCCGCGCCCACCGCCATGGTCATGCCGCCGATCACCTGGCTGCGCGCCGCCTTGGGGTTGAGGATGCGGCCGGCGGCGCACACCGCCAGCATGCGGCGCACCCGCACCTCGGCGGTCGCCGCGTCCACGCCCACCTCGACGAAATGGCCGGCAAAGGTCTGCTGGGCATATTCCTTGGCCAGCCCCCCGAACTCGATCAGGTCCTCGGCCACCAGCTCGCCGTTCCTGGCCGCGTCGGCCAGCGCCACGCTCTGCCCGCCGGCGCGGACCATGCCGTCTTCGAAGATGGCGGTCGCCGGATCGAGGCCCAGCGCGCCGGCCGCCGCTTCGCGCAGCTTGATGCAGGCCGCATAGACGCCCGAGGTGGAACAATTGGCGCCGAACTGCCCGCCCGAGCCGCAGGACACCGGGAAATCCGAATCCCCCAGCCTCACCACCACCTTGTCCAGCGGCAGGCCCATCATCTCGGCCGCGGTCTGGGCGATGATGGTATAGGAGCCGGTGCCGATGTCGGTCATGTCGGTTTCCACCGTCACCACGCCGTCCCGGCCCAGGCGCACCCGCGCCGCCGAATTGCGCACCGGGTTGCCGCGGATCGCCGCCGCCATGCCCATGCCGACCAGCCAGCGGCCGTCGCGCACCGAACCGGTCCGGGGATTCCGCCGGCTCCAGCCAAAGCGCTCGGCGCCCTGGCGCAGGCACTGGGTGAGCTGGCGCTGGGAAAATTTGCGCTCGGGCTTTTCCGGGTCCACCTGGGTGTCGTTGAGGATGCGGAATTCCACCGGGTCCATGCCCAGCTTTTCCGCCATCTCGTCCATGGCGATCTCCAGCGCCATCAGGCCGGGCGCCTCGCCGGGCGCGCGCATGGCGTTGCCTTCGGGCAGGTCGAGCGTCGCCAGCCGCGTGCGGGTCATCCGGTCGGCGCCGGCATAGAGCAGCCTGGTCTGCTGGGTGGCATATTCCGCGCCGCCGCCGGGCAGGTTGCCCGACCAGCTTTCGTGGCCGATGGCGCCGATCCGGCCGTCGCGCCCCGCGCCGATGCGAATGCGCTGGATGGTCGCCGGCCGGTGGGTGGAATTGTTGAACATCATGGGCCGGGACAGCGCCACCTTCACCGGGCGTCCCACCTGGCGCGCGCCCAGCGCGGCCAGCAGGGCGTCGGCGCGCACGAACAGCTTGCCGCCGAAGCCGCCGCCGATGAAGGGCGAGTCGATGCGCACCTTTTCGGGCGGCATGCCCAGTGTCGTCGCCACCTCGTTGCGGGTCAGGTCGATCAGCTGGTTCGACGTCCAGATGGTCAGCGCGTCGCCATTCCAGGCGGCGATGGAGGCGAAGGGCTCCATCATGGCGTGGGCGTGGTCGGGCGTGGAATAGGTTTGGTCCAGCGTCACCGGGGCGGCGGCGAACCCGGCCTCGAAATCGCCGGCGGCGCTGTCGGGCTCGCGGCGCTCGGGCTTCACCGCGCCGTCCAGGGCCGCTGCCAGGTCATAGCGGCCATCGGCCCCGGCATAATCCACCTTTATCAGCTCGGCGGCCGAGCGCGCCTGCTCGAACGTCTCGGCCACCACCAGCGCGACGGCCTGGTGATAATGCGCGATGTCCGGTCCGCCCAGCAGCGCGGCGGTGTTGGCCCGGCCCTTGCCGAGCGGGCCGGCTGTCCGTGCGGTGACGATGCCGAGCACGCCGGGCGCCCGCTTCGCCTTGCTCAGGTCCATCGACACGATGCGCCCCCGGGCGATGGCGGCGCCCAGCACATGGCCATAGGCCTGGTTCGCCGCCACATCGTGCCGTTCATAGGCATAGGGCGCCGTGCCTGTCGTCTTCAGCGGCCCGTCGATCCGGTCGGTGGGTTTGCCGACGACCTTCAGCCGGTCGATGGGATTCGTGGTCGCGGGTGTGTCGAACTTCATGGCTCAACCCTTTCGCTAACTGGCTTTCGCTTCGGCCATCACCGAGGCGAGCGTGCGCTCGACCAGCGTCAGCTTGAACGCGTTGTCATCCGTGGTCCTGGCGCCGGCGAGCAGGCCGGCGGCGACCGCCTTCGCGCCGCGCGGCATCTCGCGTTCCGCGACCTCGACCCGCCACGGCTTGGGCGCCACGCCGCCCAGCGCGACCCGCCCGCTGCCGTCGGGCTGCACCACGGCGGCCACCGAGACCAGGGCGAAGGCATAGGACGCCCGGTCGCGCACCTTGCGGTAGACGTGCCGGCCGCCGATCGGCTTTGGCAGGCTCACCGCCAGGATCAGCTCGCCCGGCTCCAGCGCCGTCTCGACGTTGGGCGTGGCGCCCGGCAGCTTGTGGACGTCGGCGATGGGAATCCGCCGCGCCGTGCCGTCCGGCTTCATGGTCTCGACGGTCGCATCGAGCGCGCGCATGGCCACCGCCATGTCGCTGGGATGGGTGGCGATGCACGCGTCGCTGGTGCCCATGATCGCATGCGGCCGGCTGAAACCCGACATGGCCGCGCACCCGCTTCCCGGCGCCCGTTTGTTGCAGGGCTGGTTGGTGTCGTAGAAATACGGGCAGCGCGTCCGCTGCAGCAGATTGCCCGCCGTCGTCGCCTTGTTCCGCAGCTGGCCGGACGCGCCCGCCAGCAGCGCGCGCGACAGCAGGGCATAGTCGCGCCGCACCCGCTTGTCGGCGGCCAGGTCGGTATTGCGTACCAGCGCGCCGATCCGCAGGCCGCCATCCGCCGCCGGCTCGACCTTGTCCAGTCCCAGGCCGTTGATGTCGATCAGGTGCATGGGCGTCTCGATCTGCAATTTCATCAGGTCGAGCAGATTGGTGCCCCCGGCGATGAACCGGGCGCCCTGGACGCGGGCGGCCGACGCCACCGCTTCCTCGGGCGATTGCGCCTTCTGGTAGCTGAACGGCTTCATGTCCGCCTCCCCGCCACGTCGACGATCGCCTCGACGATGTTGGAATAGGCGCCGCAGCGGCAGATATTGCCGCTCATGCGCTCGCGCAGTTCGTCCGGCGTCAGCGTGGCGGCAGCGGACAAATCGGCGGTCACATGGCTCGGGATGTCGTCCCTGATCTCGTCCAGCACCGCCACTGCCGAGCAGATCTGGCCCGGCGTGCAATAGCCGCACTGGAACCCGTCATGGGTCACGAAGGCCGCCTGCATAGGATGCAGGTTGCCGGGCCCGCCCAGGCCTTCGATGGTGGTGACCGAATCGCCGCCGTGCATCACGGCAAGGCTCAGGCAGGAATTGATCCGGCGCCCGTCGACGATCACCGTACAGGCGCCGCACTGGCCGTGGTCGCAGCCCTTCTTCGACCCGGTCAGCTTCAGGTGCTCGCGCAGCGCATCGAGCAGCGTTGTCCGGGTGTCCAGTTTGAGGGATACCGCCTTGCCGTTGACCGTGAACGACACCGTCGCCAACGACGGCTGGCCGTTTCCCTCGGCCTGCGCGTTGGCGGCCGCGCCCGCGACCGTCGGCGCCGCCGTCAGCGCCACCGACAGGGCCGCCCCCTTCAGGACGGTCCGTCTGGAAAAGTCGAAATCACCGGGTTTGTCCATGGGCGGCTCCCTTGCTTGGCGACTGCGGTAACCGGACAGACTTGCCGGGCGCGAAAGCGACGCGTCCCCGAACGCTCCAGGCCGCAGGGCCGGTATCTGTACGGCGCTCGCTCCCCGGCGGATCGCCTGTGGTTACCTCCGGGAAACCTGACAGTAATGTAGTACGTACTGGCGCCCAAGTTCAGCCGTGAATCGATCCGCGATCCGTAAACTTGGCCGCAACAGCGAACATTACCGCCGGACCAGCGGGCTCCGGTGCGTCTCCAGCGCCTTCAGCACCGCCGGGCGCTGCGTCATCCGGTCGGCGAACCGGGTATAGGCTTGCAGGCTGTCCATCGGGTGCTCGTCGCGCAGGCCCCAGTCGTAGAACACCAGGGCATAGCCGTCGCACACCGAAAATTCAGCGCCGCCGATCCATTCGCCGCCTGCCAGCCGCTCGTCGATCTGGCGCAGCGCGGCCCAGAACGCCTCGCGCCCCACCGCCTGCAGCGCCGGATGGGCCGCCTCGTCGGGCGTGAAGCGGTGCGGCGCGCGGAACTGGCGCCGGGCGATGTGCACGCTGCTGGTGCCCCAGGCCATGAAGGAATAGGCCCGGATTCGGGCCATGGGATCGGCGGGCAGCAGGTTTTTCTCCGGCGCCTGCAGCGCGGCCCAGGTCAGGATGGCGATGTTCTCGGTCAGCAGTTCGCCGTCCAGCAGCAAGGCCGGCACCTTGCCCGCCGGGTTGATGCGGTAATAGTCGGTGCGGTCGCCGTTCAGGTTGACGAAACCCAGCGCGTGGGCAACCCCGGCCTCCTCCAGCGCGATCTGCGAGGCCAGCGAACAGGATCCGGGGCAATAGAATAGTGTGGGCATCGGGTTCCTCGCGCATTCACGTTTCAGTTCAGGTCTCGGCCCGCCGCCGTGCTTCGGGGGCGGGAACAAGTCGGCTGCCCTCGTGTTACAGCCGTCAGGGCACAGGGCAACATCAAGGGTGCAGCATCATGAACCAAAAATCCGAACCTGCAACCAACCGGCCAGAACCCATGGCGAGCAATCGCCCGGGACGGCGCACCGTCACCACCGTCGCGGTCATCGTCCTCGCGCTGGTACTGGCGATTGCCGCGGCCATGCTGCTCGGCGTATTCGGCAGCCCGGCGTGGACGCAGTCGTGACGCCGTCCATCCCATCCTGACCGCCCGCGCCGCCGTGTCTGCCGACACCTCGTGCGGATAGCTCGAGACCGCCGGCTTCACATGACGCGCGCCTGACTTTTACGGGTTTCCGGACCATGGCCATCCTTGTTCCGGTCTGGCCACCCCGACGCGCCGCGACTATTGTTCCCGAAAGTCGATCTGAACGGGAATCGCCATGTCCGGCCAACGGAATCTGCGCCTTGCGGCGCTCATAATCGGCGCGCTCGGCGCCACCCGCCTGCTGTGGCTGGTGGTGGATGTGATCCGCCTCGGGCCGGTCACCGGCTGGTGGCTCGAGGCGGCGTTCTATGGCGTGCTGGTCCTGAACGCCGTCCTGCTGCTGAAGGGATCCGATCTTGCCTGGTTCGGCGCGGTGGTCATCTTTGCCTGCGGTGTCGTCACCGGCATCGACACGCTGCTCGATCTGCTGCTGGCAGCGGATTCACTGGAGCCCATCCATCTGGCGCAGACCGCACTGCTGCTGGGCGCCGGGCTGTTCGGCCTGTGGGCGCTGCTGGTCTCGCCAGAGGTCAAGACGCTGCGGGCAGCGCGCGGGCGCCGCGACCCTTACGCGCTCATCATCTCGATCACGTTTGCCCTGATCATAACAGCGGGTGTCGGCTGGTATCTGGACCGGCTGTCCCCCGAAATCCAGCGGACCCTGGGCGAGCAGGCCGGCATTGCCACCGCCTTCGCCGCACTGGTCGCATTCCTGGCAGCGCGCAACCGCAAGACGCCGGTGCGTTGGGAATACCTGCCGCTGGTCGTCGCCGGCGTGGTGCTCGTGGCCAATCTGGAGATCATCGCCGAGCTGCGCACCTTGCGTCCCGCAGCGGCGGCCCTTGCCGCAGCCCCGCCCGAATCCGACGCGGATCTGGCGGCCATCCTGCCGGGCACCGCATTCCGGATCACCACCGAGTTGCAGGCCGCAAGGCGCGAGACCCTTGCGCGCCTGGAAGCGCACACCGGCGCCATCGGTCCATGGCCGCAGATGGCGGCGCTGACGCCAGACAAGGTGGCCGATCCCGCCGCTATCGATGCCGCCGCGGCCGCCCTGGCCGTCAAGTCGGTCAGCATCCGCGAGGCGGCCAAGACCTATGACGCCATCCTCGGCCGCTTCGTAGAGCGCCGGCGCAAGATCATCGCTCCGCTTTCCGAGGCATTACACCGCCGTGTGGACCGGCGCTTCGAACAGGAGGAGAACGCCTATCGCAGCCATTACGGCGCCCGCGTCCACCTGCTGTCGCGGGCCGCCGGCGACCTGGCTGCCATGCTCGCTGTCCTGCAAGCCCAGCGCGGCCGCTATGCCGCCGACTGGGGCGGCGCGCTGACCTTCCAGGATGCCGCCGCCCAGGCCGCATTCCAGGCCCGTCAGGCATCGCTCGAGGAACTGGTGGTCTGGAACGGCCGGCTTCGGGCTGAGGGCGCGGCGCTGGCCGAGAGCCGGCCCGCATGGGCATGGCTAAAGGCTGCCGACTGAGTCACCCGGCGGGCAGGAAGCACCGCTCCCGCCACGGCCCCTTGCTGCACCACGGAATCTTTTCGACCCCGGGAACTTAATCCGGGGTGTCGAGTTGTCTTTTCGAACGCAGCGCAAATCCACATGAAAAACTCAAATCAACAAATCCTCATGCGCCGCATCAAGGGAAATATCTCGATGAACGAGCACAGTGTGATCTTTTCGGAACTTGACCCAGACCTTCGCCGCGCGCGCACGACTTTGCGTGTCCTTGGCACGCTGGCTGCTGGCGCCGCCATCGCGGCGGTATGTATTGCATCGTCCTCACCTTTATTTGCGGCCACCCCCGCCGGGGCGTCCCTCTGCCGTGAATATTTCCAGGCCGAAAACTATGACAAGGCGCGGATGCATTGCGCCGCGGCCGCCGAGGATGAAGACAGCGGTTCACGCGCCGCGCTGGGTTGGATGTACCTGCACGGCAAGGGCGTCCCCGCCAACAAATCCGAGGCCGCGCGCCTGATCAAGGCGTCGGCCGAGCAGGGCAACATCGCCGCATCCGCCGTGCTGGGCGGCATGTACCTGAACGGCGTCGCCGTGCAGCAGGACACCGAGCAGGCCCGCAAATGGATCGTCAAGGCGGCCGAGGGCGGCCACGAAGGCGCCCAGGTCACGCTGGGCAATCTCTATATCGGCGAGCGCCCGGATTCCGGATCCGACAACAGCGTGCGCCTTGCCAAGGCTACCGCCGGCAGCGCCGCCGGCTCGAGCGGCGCAACAGACGTGATCCTTGCCGAGCCCCGGTCGGAGTCGATGGCCGCCGCCGCGCCCGATCCGAAGGCTGCGGTCAAATGGTACAAGAAGGCGGCCAAGAACGGCAGCGCCGCCGGTCAGGCCGCGCTGGGTGAAGCGTACCGCCTCGGCCTGGGCGTCGAGCAGAACGAGGTCGCCGCTTATATGTGGTACACGCTCGCCGCCGAGCAGGGTTTCCACGCGGCCGCGGATGCCCGCGAGATCGTGGCCGCCCAGATGATGCCCAAACAGATCGCCAAGGCCCAGGAAAAGGCCCGCGACTGGAGTGACAGTCACACCAGGCGTGAAGACCGGGCCCCGATGGCACGCCGTTAGCCAGGCTTCTCGAGAAACGGAGGGCCGTCCCGCAGACGGCCACTGACCCCGCCTCGGCCAGAATTCCCCCATCGAGGCGGGGTCGGCACCCGGAGCCGCGCGTCCGCGAGCCCAAAAAAATCACCCCGAACACCTGATTACCGAACGAAAGCCAGATTACGGCCACAATTCGTGCGTTGGGACAAGTATCAGCATCACCGGTAGGTGAACACCTTACCGCCAACGGCAACAGAGAGAGGATACCCCACCATGTCGAGGATATCTCACCTCAATAATGACTTCGCGAGCGTCGAGGAACACATCCCCGCTTTGCGCCGCTATGCTCAGAAGCTGGCTCGTAACCCTGACGATGCGGCAGATGTCGTCCAGATGTGCCTGGAACGCGCGCTTCGCAACTTTCATATGTTTCAGCCGGGCACCAACCTGCGCAGCTGGCTGTTCACGATCCTGCACAACGAGTTCATCAGCGAGGTGCGCCGCCGTGCCCGCCGCGGCCATTCGGTGCCGCTCGAGGATTGGCTGGACCCCGGTTGCCGCGGCGGCCAGGAAGAAGCCATCGAGATGCACGAGTTCGAGAAGGCCTTTACCGCGCTGGCGCCCAAGGACCGGGAAATCCTGCAGATGGTCGGTATCGACGGTACCTCCTATGCCACGGCAGGCGCCCGCCTGAAGCTCGAGATCGGCACCGTCAAGTCGCGGGTCTTCCGCGCCCGTGAACGGCTGCGCGGCCTCATGGAAGGTACCGACAACCGCATCGCGGCCTGACACCAATGCGCCGATCACCGGGCAGGTACAGGCCTGCCCGGTGATCGGACTCATTCCATTCGAACGCCGCAATCTATCGGGAGCCACGGAACTTCCTGTCGGTTCTGGCCTTTATCCTTCATACTCACCCCCCTGCAGGAGATAGCGATGAACCGCTCTGACACAGTCACGGTGCTCTCGCGCACCGGTTCCAAGCTCGCCGACGATGCCAGCGCCCTCTCGGGCGATGCCGTCAAGTTGCTGGAGACCATCTACGCCGATGCGCGCGACAGCGCCCGCGGCTACCGCGAAGCGGCCGAGGCCGCGACCAGCGGCGCCATGAAGGCCCGGCTCTACGGCATGGCACGGCGCCGCAACGCCATGGCTGGCCAGCTCGAGATCACCATGCGGTCGCTCGGTCTCGAGACCGGCCACGACGCCAGCGTCACGGAGAAGCTGCGGCACTATTTCGATGAGCTGAAGTCCAAGCTGGAAACCGGGGACACGCGCGCGGCAATCGCCGGTATCATCCGCGGTGAAGGCGCCTTCGTTGAGAGCATCGACAAGGCGCTGCGCGAGTCCCTGCCCGACGCCATCCACGGTTTCCTCGAGCGGCAGCAGCGCCAGGTCAAGGGCGCCATCGACCGGTTCTCCGGCGACATCGCCAGCAGCGACCGCCTTGCGGCTCTGAAGCAGACGGCCATCAAGTACCGGAAGCCGGCCCTGTTCGTCCTGCTCGCTCTGGGCGTTGCGGGTCTGGCGACGGCGGCGATTGTTCAGCAGCGCCGCCACGGCGCCGTCACCCGCTCGCTTGCCAGCGCGCGCGGTGCGCTCGATAGGGCGCTGGCCCAGCTCCCCTCGCAGACCCAGGTGCGGCAGTCGCTCAGGAATATCGACCTGCCGACCATGCGGATGCCCGACATCAACATGCCCCACCTGCGCATGCCGGTACGGTCGGACCTCAAGATGCCCTCGTTTCTAAAGCGCCGCTAGGCTCTCCACCGCGAGCCGGGCCGACCCATAGAGCCCGGCATCCGGATCCTTCGCGACCCTGACAGGCACCGACCGCAGCAGACTTGCCATGCGGCCCTTGCCTGTCAGGGTCGCGATGAATCCGGGCGACTGCATCGCCGGAAGAATGGCCGGCGGAATGCCGCCCGCAAAGCATAGCCCGCCCACCGCCAGATATCTGAGCACGGCATTGCCGCCTTCGCGCGCCAGCGTTTCAGTAAACAGGCCCAGCGCCGCTGCGCTCAGCCCGCAGCCGCCCGCCAGCGCCCGCTCGGCAATCGCCGCGGGGCGCCGCTCCACCGGCAACGCCGAAATCGTCTCCGGCCATTCGTAGCGGCCCGACGCCACGAGAAACGCCGCGATATCCGCCAGTCCCGGACCGCTGATCACCCGCTCCCAACTCACATGACTGTCGGACGGTCCCGCCAGATAGGCGCGCAATTCATCGTCCAGCGGTGATGCCGGGGCAAAGTCGGCATGTCCGCCCTCGGACGGCATCACGCGGTGCCGGCTGCCGTCCCATAGCAGGCCCGCCTCGCCCAGACCTGTTCCCGGCGCCACGACTGCCATGCTGCCTTGGCCCCATGGATGTGTGCCCGCCTGAAGCACGGCGAACGCCGCCTCGGGCAAATGGGCGACGGCCTTGGCGATCGCGGTCAGATCGTTGACGACCGTTACCACGCCGATACCCGCGGTGGCTGTGAGCGCAGATGCATCCAGCACCCAGTCCAGATTGGTCATCCGGCACACGCCGGCGTCGACCGGCCCGGCGGCGCCGATGCAGGCGGCATCGACCTTGACGCCGCGCAGACCCTCGCAGCCGGCAAGCACATCGGCGATCCCGGCATGGTCCGCATTCAGCACAACGTGCTTCCAGACCAGCCTCAGCGCACCGCCGGCAGTCTCGAACAGGCCCAGCCGTGTCCGCGTACCGCCCACGTCGCCGGCCAGGATCACGGGGATCCGCCTGTCGGGTGTTCGCAAGTTCCTGCGAACGTCGTATCATTGTTATCCATCGCCAGATGCCACCACGCATTGATCGGAGCCGTCATCATGCCGTCCGGATCCAACCCCAAATCCGCGGCGGTGGACGGGGTCATCGGATGGGTGCTGTTCCTGCGGGCTTTCTGGCGTATGGCAGGCGGGCCCTGGCGGTCGCGGCAACGCTGGAGCGCCATCGTCCTGGCCAGCGGTCTGGTGCTGCTGACGGCCATGCAGGTTGGCGTGGCAATCGCGCTGAATATCTGGAACCTGCGGTTCTTCGATGCGGTTGAACAGAAAGCGCTGGACAGATTCTTCACCCTGATCGGCGTCTTTGCCCTGATCATACTGGCCAATGTCGCCATTACCATAAGCCATCTGCAGGTAAAGCGCCGCATCCAGGTCAACTGGCGGCGCTGGTTGACGCGGCGGCTGATGCGGAACTGGATGACGGGCGGGCGCCACTACACCCTCGGCTTTGCCCCCGGCCGGCATGACAATCCCGATGGGCGCATCGCCGAGGACATCCGTATCGCCACCGAATATGCCATCGATATCGGACATTCAGGACTCTACTCCACGATGCTGCTGATCACCTTCGTCAACATCCTGTGGTCGCTTTCCGGCACGCTTGATATTGCGGTTTTCGACACCCGCGTCGTGATCCCCGGCTACCTGGTCCTGGTCGCTCTCGTCTATACGGCGGCGGGCGCCTGGATCGCCCTGCTGCTTGGCCGCCCCATGACACAGGCCGCCACCCGGCGGCAGGCGTCGGAGGCCGACTTCAGATTCGGCCTTGCCCGCGCGCGGACCCACAGCCTGGGCATCGCGCTGATGCGGGGCGAACCCGACGAACGCCGCCGTTTCCTCAGGTTGTTTCACCGGGCGTACCGCGCCTGGGATGTCCAGACATCGGCCTTGCGGCGGTTCTTCTATTACATGGCGACCTGGCCGCTGCTGAACCAGATCTTCCCCATTCTCGTGGCCGCCCCTCGTTTCATCACCGGCAGCATCACACTTGGCGTAATGATGCAGACTGCCCAGGCGTTCGGACAGGTGGTCGCGGCCCTGTCATGGCCGATCGACAATCTGGCGAAAGCGTCCGAATGGCGCGCCTCCGCGGAACGGGTAATGCAGATGCAGGATGCCCTTGCTGGCCTGCACCGCGATGGCGAAAGCGCAGGCCACATCGGCATCTCGACCGGCACTGTCAAGAAATTGGAATTCCGGGGACTGGTGCTGACGGATGCGGACTCCAAACCCCTGACCGCCCCCATCGACCTGACCATTCTCCCGGGCGAACGGGTGATGATCGACGGCGATCCCGCGCTGACCGGCCATCTGTTCCACGCCGCCGCCGGACTTTGGCCCTGGGGCTACGGCCGGATCACGCGGCCGGTCGGGGCCGCCGTGCATTTCATGCCGGAGCGGCCCTACATTCCGGTGGGCTCGCTGCACGATGCGCTCTGCTATCCGGCGGCAAAGAACACATACGGCATCCTCGGCATCGTCGGCGCCCTGACCCGCGCAGGGTTGGCCTCGCAGGCCGATCACCTGGAAGACTCGGCCATCTGGGACCAGACCCTGTCCCTGGCCGATCAGCAGCGCCTGGGATTTGCCCGCCTGTTGCTGGTCAAGCCGGAATGGGTGGTCCTGCACGATGCCACGACGGCGCTTGCCGCCGAAACCGAGCTGGACATGATGAACCTGATCCGGGAAGCCTGTCCGGAAGCGGCCATCGTGATCATCGGCACCCGCCCGGCGCTGAACGCCGGTTGCGACCGGGTCATCAGCCTGAAAGGCGCCTGACCTCGCCGGACACCCGGCCGGTCCGCGCCACCGCCTCAAACCAGCGGGCCGAGGTTTTGGGTATGCGGCGCTGGGTGGCGAAGTCCACATAGACGATGCCGAAGCGGTTGCCGTAGCCCGAGCCCCATTCGAAATTATCGAGCAGCGACCAGACGAAGTAGCCCCGCACATCGGCGCCCAGGTCCATCGCCTCGCGCATGGAGCGGATATAGGTATCCAGAAACGCAATCCGGCCGGTGTCATCGACGGTCCCGTCGGGACCGGGCGCGTCATTGCCGCCGCAGCCATTTTCCGTCACGAAGACCGGTAGCCCGTAGCGATGGCTCACGGTTACCAGCGTGTCGCGGAACGCATCCGGGTGAATGCTCCAGCCGATGTCGGTGGACGGCATCTCCGGCGGCGCGCTGCCCCAGGCATAGCCCCAGGTCATCTTCGGGTCGGCCCTGGCGAAGATGGGCCCGTAGTGGTTGAGACCGAACCAGTCTATGGGCTGGCAGATGCGGGCCATGTCCCCCGCCCGGACATGCGGCGCGATCGCCTCGGCGGTCAGCGGCGGATAATGCCCGCGCAATTGCGGGTCGGGGAACGCCAGGTTCCAGTGCTCGTCCAGCAGCGCGGCCGCCCGCCGGTTCTCGGCGGTATCGCTTTCCGGCACCACCGGCTGGACATTGTGTACCGCGCCGATGGAAGCGTCCTTGACCGTCGCCCGCAGCACCGCGACCGCGTCGCCATGGGCAAGGTTGACGTGATGGATCGCCTGCAGGTGCGCCGTGCGGTCGGTGATGCCCGGCGCGGCCCAGTCGATGGCATAGCCGAACATGGTGAATACGCCGAATTCGTTGAAGGTCGCCCAGCGCTTGACCCGGTCGCCCAGACGGCGCGCCACCAGCGCCGTATAATCGGCGAACCAGCCGGCGCTGTCCCTGGCCGTCCAGCCGCCCAGATCATCCAGCGCCTGTGGCAAATCCCAGTGATAAAGGCACAGCCACGGCTCGATGCCCGCCTCCAGCACCCCGTCTACCAGCCGGTCATAGAACGCCAGCCCGGCCTCGTTGACCGCCCCCTTCCCGGCCGGCAGCACACGCGGCCACGCCACCGAAAACCGGTATGCCCCGACCCCCAGTTCCTTCATCAGGCCTATGTCTCCGGCATAGCGGTGGTAATGGTCGCAGGCCACGTCGCCGGTGTCGCCATTGGCCACCCGGTCCTTCATCAGACAGCGCGTATCCCAGATGCTGGGGCCCCGTCCGTCCTCGCGGGCCGCGCCCTCGATCTGGTAGCTGGAGGTGGAAACGCCCCACAGAAAGTCCGATGGAAATTCGATGGCGGGTCGTTCGCTCACGCCGCGTCCCCTTGCATCAGGATCCTGTCATCTCGCGGCTCGATCCTAGCATCGCCCGCTGGCGGGCGGAAATGCTACACCGAGATTGGCGCCGTTCTTGCCTTCAGCACGGCGACCGCGTCCGCCGGCTTCAGCCGCACCTGCAGGCCGCGCTGGCCGCCATTGAGGAACACCAGCGCCTCGCCCAGCGCCGCCTCGTCCACGGCCGCCGGGAACACGCGCTTTTGCCCAAACGGACTGATGCCACCGACCACATAGCCCGTCACCCGCTCGGCCTCCGGCGGCTTCATCATCTGGGCGCTTTTGCCGCCGAACAGCGCCGCCAGCTTCTTCATGCTGACTTCCCGGTCCGATGCCAGCACCACCACGACCGGCTTGCCGTCCACCTCGGCCATCAGCGTCTTCAGTACCCTGCAGGGCGCCTCGCCCAGCGCCTCGGCCGCCTGCAACCCGATGCGGTCGGCGTCAGGCTGATAATCATAGGTGTGGACCGTGAACGTCACGCCCGCCTTCTGCAGCGCCAGCGTCGCCCGCGTCGTCCTCGACACGTCACGTCTCCTGCGCAGCCAGCCGGTCGATGAGCGGCTGGATCACCGTGCCGTATTTCTTCCAGCGGTCCACGGAACGCGTATAGATCGGCTCGCGCACCTGGGTGACGCTGGCGGTCTTCACCGGACGCTTTGCCTCATAGAACGACAGGCATTGTTCTTCCCACGGCAGGCCGATGAACTCGATCAGCTCCCGCGCCTTGCCCTCCGTGTCGGCCACCAGGTCTTCATAATTGACCTCGTGGAAGGCGCCTGCGGGCAACACCTGACGCCAGTGATCCATCAACTGGGCATATTTGCCGTAATAGTCCGCCAGATCGTCGAAATCGTAGGAATAGGGCAGGTCCTCACGGAACAGCCGCGTGAAGCACGAGATGCAATTGTCGATCGGATTGCGGCGGATATGAACGATCTTCGCGTTCGGCATGATCAGGTTGATCAGCCCGATATAGAAGAAGTTCGTCAGCATCTTGTCGGTGAAATGCGGCGTGTGGCCGGACCAGTTGGGCACGTCGCGCAGATAGCTCGCGACGATGCCATCGGCATGTTTCTGCGACAGGAACTGGAACACCTCGGGAAAGCGCACGGACTCGCTGAAGTCCTTGACGACAGTTTCGTTCAGGCTCTGGTTCAGGGTCCGCACCTCGCCCGCGCCGAATACCTGTGAATGGCTCGAGATGATCTGTTCGGTCAGCGTGCTGCCGGACCGCGGCATGCCAAGCACCAGGATCGGCGCCGCCGTATCCGACCCCCGGATCTGCGCGCGTTTGGCGTCCAGCGCCTCCCTGGTAAACACCTCGCGGATGCGGTCGAACAGGTACAGGCTCGCCTGCTTGTTGTAGTTCAACTCGGCGCGCTTGAGCCTGGCGCCGGCCATGAAGGCTTCCATCGCCTTCCGGCTTTCGCCCACGTCGTCATAGACCTTCCCCAGCGCATAATAGACGCCGATTTTTTCGTGATCCGAAAGGCCGTCGACCGACGCGGACGCGGCAATGAAGTTCTTGTAATGAATATCTTTTTTCGTGAACTTCTTGGCGCCGGCCAGATTGGTATAGACCCGCAGCGCGTCGGGCGCGATCCCGATGGCGTTCTCGAAATAGCGCCGCGCCTCATCCATGTTACCCAGTTCCATGTGCGAGGCGCCGATCTGGTTGTTGAGGTCGACCGAATCCGGCTCCGCCGCCAGCGCCCTGTTGAACCAGTCGAGCGATTCCTCGGTCAGCCCCATCTCCCGCTTCACCCGCCCCATGAGCGCGAGGGCCCGGTGATCGCCGTCGTCGAGCGCCAGCGCCTGCTCGGCGGCCGCCAGCGCGCCATTCAGCTTGTGCTCCTCCTGCAGCAGCTGGGCCATCATCAGCAGAGGCTCTAGCTTGCCCGGATACATGGTCGTCATGCGCGACAGCAGCGTCAGCGCGTAGTTCGAATTGCCCAGTCCGTGTGACGCCGAGGCAATCCCGGTCAGCGCCTCCATGTGGTCCGGCTTGATCTCGGTGGCGCGCCTGAACAGCTTCTCGGCAGCCGCGAAGCCTCGCTGCGCCAGATAGGCCTTGCCGGCATTGGTCAGCGCCTCGACATAGGTCGGCCGCAGCTCGACCGCCCGCTCGTAGCAGCGGATGCTGGCATCCGCCTGTTCCCTGACCCGGTAGAGATTGCCCAGGTTGTTGTGCGCCTCGGCAAATGCCGGCTTGATCTCGATCGCCCGCTTGTAAGCGGCCTCGGCGTCATCAAGCTCCTTGCGCTCGAAGTGAACGATGCCAAGGTTGTTCCACGCATCCGCATAGCCGGGCGCCAGCGAAACAGCCTTTCGGCCGTGACTGGCCGCGCTGTCCAGGTCCCTGGATTGCCGGTACATCTCGCACAGATTGCTGTGGAACACCGGCAGGTTCGCGTCGCGTGCCACCGCCCGCTCAAGAACCTCGATGGCCCCGGCCAGTTGTCCTGCCCGGTGCAGCACGAAGGCGCGCATGGCGATGGTGTTCGCGTCATGGGGAAACTGCGTGATCAGTTGCTCGGACAGGGAAAGCGCGGCGGGCAGCTTCCCCTGGCTGGCCAGGTTGATCGCCATCGTCACAGCGTCTTCCCGCTTGATGCGTTTCTGTTCCGGCTGCTTCTGTTCCAAATCAATTCCCTGCATTCAGTGGGCCGGCACGTCGCGCCGGTTTCCAGCCCGGTGTGCGGCGCATCCGATCCACGGCTCAAACAAAGACACGGCGCATCATACAGGATGCGCCGTGTCCTCGCTTCTTGCTGCTTCAGCGCCGCCGGGACAAGGACGCATCCTTCTCCCGAGGCACTGTTTCTGAGGAGTTTCCGAGCCTCAGAACTTTACGCGCACGCCGCCCTGGATGGCATGGCTGTGATAACCAGAGCCAAACGCGCCCTGGTAGTCGAAGAACACGCCCACGCCGTTGCTCATCAGCGCGGTCACACCGGCGCCGACAACCGCGAGGTCCTTGGTCACCTTGGAACCGATGGCGGTGAACGGCTCGTTCGGCAGACCGTTCAGGTTCGCCACGATCCACGACGGATCATCCTTGAACTCATGACGCCATTCGGCCCGCAACTCGGGGATCCACTTGGTCGAACCTTCGCCCCAGACACCCGACAGACGCGCACCGAGGCGCGACTGGAACGACTTGCCGGTACCATCGAGGATATCGAGGCCCAGATCGCCGCCGCCCGCTTCCGAGAACGGATCCGCGTCGACGCCCGAATAGTTCAGGCCGGCGAACGGACGCAGCGCGGCGCCGTTGCCCAGTTCGAACAGATAGCCCGCTTCCACATGACTCATCAGGCCGTCGCCGTCATACTTCGATGAGGCACCGGTGGTGCAGTTGAAGCCCAGGCACGTCGTGTCGCCGTACTGGATCGTCCGGTTCACGCGATAGCTGTCGCTGGCATAGGTCAGCGAGCCGTCGACATAGAACTGGTCGACCGTGGCGGACAGGTAACCGCCGATGGTCCAGCGCTTGATCTTGCCCAGATCGCCATCGTCGAAGTCCAGCTTGTCGTCCATGTAGCCGGTAACCAGGCCGACCGTCACGTTCTGCGAGACCTGGAAATCGGCGCCCAGGACGGCGCCAAAGGTCTCTTCGTCATAACCGGTCGCTTCCACGTCGCCGCGGGTGCTCGACCAGCGGCCGAAGGCACGGCCCCAGAATGCGAAGCGGGATTCGTCGGCGCCCGACGCACCGGCCGCCGACAGCGGCGCGATGGAGTTGGACGATCCCTTGGGACGCAGCATCACGACCTGGCCGTCCGCGCCGCCCGTGTGACGAATGTCGTTCAGGTGCTCGGACAGGGCCATGTGATAGGGCTCGGACAGGTTCGCCGCGGCCCGCATTACCTGGGCATGCTCGGAACCCGACCACGAGTTCAGCACCCGGTCATACTTCGCCGGATCGGTCAGGGTGAACATGGCCGACAGGATGCTGTTCAGTTCGGGACCATTGGCCGAGGGCACGCGCGTCGGATCGTAGCCATCCTCCAGCGCCGTCGCGACCGAGGTCGAGTTGATGGTCAGGCCCGGCACCGTGTTGAAGGCGTTCCGCTTCCACGAGATGGTCACGTCCTGCTCGTTCACCACTGCCGAGAAATCCAGCAGCAGCGTGTCGCCCAGGATGTTCACATTGTCGAACGTGCCGACAACATCGCCCACGGTTTCGATCACGATGTGGCTGCCGTTATCGCCGTAAAGGCCAGGCAGCGCCACGGCGCCCAGCGTGCCGTCGATATTCGCATCACCGGTCGTGGTGATGATCCCGGCGTCGGTGGGGTTGAAGATGAAGGTCAGGGTGCTGTCCGGGTCCATCGTGAACGTATCGACGGCAATCGAACCGGTCGTGCCCATCACCAGCGACGCGTTCTTGTTCAGGTTCGCTGCGCCGGTATTCTGCACGGTGCCGTTCATCACGAAAGTGACAGCCGTGTCGTCCCTGCCGATGTTCAGGGCGCCGGCGCCGTCGAGGGTGAAGTCGGCGTCGGCGGTGACCGTCCCGTCAGCCGGCGTGCCGGTGCCGGTGAACACGTTCACCACGTCCAGCGCATCCGCATCCACCAGGCCGTGGATCGCGCCGCCCGTCCAGTTCAGCGTGTCGTCGTTGCCCTGGTCCATGGCGATCGCGGTCTTGCCCGAAATCTCGCCGCCCTGCTGGTTGACGATCAGCGGTACCGACGCGAACGTGGCGTCAACGGCGATGGCGGAACCGCCGGCCTCGTTGGTGGCCGAAATCGTCCCGCTATTGGTCACGGTGATGTCATTCTCGGGCACCTGGTTGGCGATCTGGTTGCCGCCAGGCTCACTGGTGGTCACTTCGATCACCGGCGCCAGCAACAGGGCGACGGCGGCCGACTGATCGGCACTGCCAGTCACCGAGGCGCTGATCGTGCCGCTGTTGTTGATCAGCATGCCTGCCGAAGCGTCCGGCAATGCCAGGCCGATGGCGAAGGCTCTCGCAACATTCTGCGCGTCCGCCGTGGCCGAGATGGTGCCGCTGTTCACGACCGTGTCGATCCCGCCCGACAGGACGCCACCGATCGCGGTCACTGTTGCCGACGTCCCCAGGGTCGACGCCGCGGCCTGAGATGCGTCGACGGCATCAACATTGTCGGTGAGGCTCAGCGAGGCGCTGGCCATCAGGGTGCCGGAATTGGTGAAGGTATGCAGTGAGCCTTCTTCCGGCGTGGTGAAGTCCGCGCTCACGCCGATTGCCAGGACACGTGCCTGGTTCGAGACCGACACATTGCCCGCCTCGTCGCCGGCGCTGGCGCTGGCGGTCACATCGACCGAGGCCGATGCTGTGGCCGAGATCGTGCCGGAATTGGTGATGTCGCCTTCGACTTGGTTTTCGAAGGCCACGCCCATTGCCAGAACCGCGACATCGTTATCGATGGTCACCGATGCGGTCGTCTCGCCACTGGCGGAGACGTTTTCCACCAGGGTCGCCGACGCCGTTGCCGAGATCGTGCCGGAATTGTCCAGCCCGGTTACAGTGCCGTCCAGCAGCATGCCATAGGCCGTCGCCGTCTGGTCGATATCGTTGAGATATGCCGAAGCCGAGCCCGTGGTGCCGAACGCGGCGGCGTCGACCATCAGGGACACCGAGGCATTGGCCGCGATGCCGCCCGCATTGACGATATCGAACTCGCCGCTGCTGTCCACTTCCACGCCCCAGGCCTGTGCCTGCTGCTCGATTCTGTTGACGTCGACAGTGCTCACCGGGCCTGTCGCGGTCAGATCGTAGCTGGCCGTATGACTGGCGTCGGCCAGAATGGTGCCGTCGGCCTCGTTGGAGATCCTGCCGTTCGCATGGCGGACGCTGGCGCCCCACACACCGGTCCACAGATCGTCATCGACATCGATATTGGCGCTGGACGAGACATCCGTCGCCGCCGCGGTCACGGCGAGGCTGGCCGAGGCAACGGCCGAAATGGTGCCGCTGTTGGTGTAATCACCCTCGAAATTGTCGATCCAGGGTCCCCAGGCCGACGCATACACACCATTGTCGATGTCGATGCTGGCGCCCGTCACGCCATTGGCGGTCAGGTTTTCCGTCGACGTCACCGTAGCGGTTGCCGTGAAGGTGCCCGAATTGTCGAAGCTGGTCACGTTGTCCAGCCAACTGTCATAGGCCCAGGCGCCAACCTGATCACCATCCATCTGGATATTCGCCTCGCCAACGGTGGCGGTCGCAGCCAACGTGGCGTCGAAGGAAGCGGCAGCTTCCGCCGAGACGGTGCCGGAATTGACAAAATCATGGATGCCATTGTTGGTATACAGCGCGGTCGCGTCAGCAGTGACCCGTTGCAGCCCCACATTGGCAATTGCCGCCGTCCCGACGGCATTCAGGTCATAGCTGGCGGAGGCAACGGCCGATGCCGAAATCACCCCGTCCACGCCATTGCTCAAGGTGCCGTCAAGGGTCTGAATCTCGAGACCGTTGGCATAGGCTTGGATCCGGTCAGAAGAACCGCCGTTCTGGCCAACAAAGGCGTCGGAATCGGCGCTGAAGGCGTCGGCGATCAAATCAAGGCCGGCCATGGCCGTGGCCGAGATCGTGCCCGAATTGGTGAAGTCGCCCTGCAGGTTCTGGATGTTGGCCGCCGAGGCGTCTGCGTCGACCTGGTTATACGCATAGATGGTCGCCGAGGTCTGCGCATCCGCCGTCAGGGTCTCGACCGCCAGGGCAGAGGCGGTCGCCGTGATGGCGCCCGAATTGGTAAAATCGGTGAGCGTGTTTCTCGCTTCTACGCCATTGGCATAGGCATCGACATTCGTGTCCAGTGCCACATAGGCCTGATCGTCCGATGCCGTCGCGTCGACGCCGACGGCGAGCCCAGCGGACGCATCCGCGGAGATCGAGCCCGAATTGTCGAGATCGTAGTTGCTGCCGCTGACATAAAGTCCCGTCGCGCTCGCGGCAACCACCATCGGGTCATCGGTGCCCAGATACACATAGGCGCCGGCATCATCGGCAACGATGTCATAGGCCGCCGCGGCGGTGGCCGTCGCGCTGAGCGACAGCGAGGACGTGTTGCTGACCGAACCCGAGAAGTCCGAGATATAGAGCCCGGTTGCATAGGCCCGGACAGTGTCGGAAACGACGGCGGTCTGCACCGGGTTGGCGGCGGTGCCGAACCCGAACAGCAGGTCGGCGGTGGCAACCGCCGATATGGTGCCGTTATTGGTCACGTCGCCGGCGACATCGTCAATATCCACGCCCGTGGCGGAAGCAACGACATAGTTGGAATAGCTGCCGTCGTCCGTGACAACGATGTCCACGGCGGCCACGGCCTCGGCACTGATGATGCCATTGTTGACGAAATCGCCCTCGATCGTGCCGCTGAGATTGAGCCCGGTGGCCGCGGCATTGAAGCTGGTGGATTCGGTCGCGGTGATGCTCACCAGCGTCTCGATCAACCCGTTGTTGAGCACGTCGCCGCTGACATCGGCATAGACCTCCATGCCGTCGGGGCTGACCACCGCGCCGGTGGCGACGATCAGGTCACCGTCGACGTCCGCGTTGATGATGACGGAATCCTGCGAGCCCGTGATCGTGAGCGCGAGCGCCGGCGTGGACCAAGCCGCGCCTCCGCACATCAGCGCCGCGAGCGATACAGAAATTTGCAACTTCTTATTGAACTTGGACAATGCTTTTCCTCCAGCAATCCGGCAGCAACTGATTTGTGCGTTGGCAGCATAATGCATCCCCTCCGCTGCACCGCAATCGGAATTGTTTCGACTTCGGTTTATCGGGATTGTTTTTGCCAGGTGTGGCACGAAAGACGCACTTTCAGCGGTCACGACGAAACACGGCGCCCCCTTGCGAGGGCGCCGTGTCTGCGACGTATCCGGTTCCGTTTGGTTCCAGTGGAGCTGGTTATGGCCGCACGGTTCCGGTTATCGAAGTCAGCACCTTACCCGAACTCCGCCGGGGATGATATGGCTGTTCTCACGCACTCCCCCGCCACACGCGAACACGGCGCACCGTAAATGACGGTGCGCCGTGCCCTTGCTGCTGCTGCTATTTTGGAGGTGCCGGCGGGCGGGAGCCGAGGTGCCCGCCGGTTCTCCGTGTTGACCGCGTCAGAACTTGACGCGGACTCCGCCCTGCGCGATGTGGCTGTTGTAGCCAGAGCTGAACGCGCCTTGATAGTCGAAGAACAGGCCCCAACCGCCCTGGAACTGGGCCGAGATGCCCGCGCCCACCACGGCCATGTCACGGCCGACCTGGGAGCCGCCAGTCGTGAACGACTGGCTCGGCAGGCCCACGAGCGAGGCCTCGATCCACGCCGGGTTGTCCTTGAACTCGTGCCGCCACTCGGCACGGACCTCAGGCACCCATTTCACGTTGCCCGAACCCCATTCACCCGACAGACGGGCGCCGAGACGCGACTGCAGCGACTTGCCGGTGCCGTCGACCCCGACCAGACCCAGATCGCCGCCACCGGTTTCCGAGAAACCGTTGTGGTCGATGCTGGTGTAGTTCAGGCCCGCGAACGGCTGCAGCCTTGCGGTTTCGCCCAGCAACCAGTTGAAGCCGGATTCCGCATGGACGATCCAGCCGTCGCCGCCGTATTTGGACGAGGCGTCGGCGGTGCAGTTGTAGGCCAGGCAGGCAGCGCCGCCGGTGAGGATGGTGCGGTCCACCTTGTAGTTGTCGCTGGCATAGGTGAACGAGCCGTCCACGTAGAAGGCGTCCCATGTGGCCGATGCGTAGCCGCCGATGCTCCAGCGCTTGATGCTGGCGCGATCGTTGTCATCGAAGTCGATGCTGTCGTCGATATAGCTGCCGACCACGCCGACCAGGAATGTCGGCGACAGGTTGAAGTCCATACCGAGCACGGCGCCGTAGGTATCTTCGTCATACCCGTCGGCATTGGCATCGCCCCGCGTGCTGGCCCAGCGACCGAAACCACGGCCCCAGAACGACAGGCGGCTGTCCTCGGCGCCCGACTGGCCGACCGACGAAGCCGGTGCGATCGAGGTCGAACCCTTGGGCAGAAGCTGCACCACCTTCTGCTGCTTGAAGCCCGTGTTGCGGTTGTCGTTCAGGTGCTCGCCAAGCGCCATCAGGTAGGGCTCGGACAGGTTGGTCGCCGCGCGCATGACCTGGGCGTGCTCCGAACCCGACCACGAGTTCAGCACCCGGTCATACAGGCCGGCGTCGGTGAGCGTGAACAGGCCACCGAGCTGATCGTTCAGCTCCGGCGTGTTCTTTGACGGCGGACGGCTGGGATCGTAGGTATCCTCGATCACGCCGGCCACCGACTTGGAATTGTCGCTCAGACCGTCGACCTCGTCGAAGCCGTTGCGCTCCCATGATACGGTGACATCCGACGGATTGACCACGGTCGTGAAGTCGATCAGCAAGGTGTCGCCCACGGCGCCGACACTGTCGAACTTGCCCGCGACCACGCCGCCCGCATCGATCACGATGTGGCTGCCCTTGTCGCCGTAAAGTCCGGCCAGCGCCTGCGTCTGCAGGGTGCCGTCAGCATTGAAGTCGCCGGTGGTGGTGATCAGGCCGGCCTTTGTCGGGTTGAACTGGATCACCAGGGTGCTGCCGTCGTTCTGGTTGAACGTGCCGGTATCGATCTTGCCGGTCGGGCCGACGACGAGCTTGCCGTCGGTGTTCAGGTTCGTCTCGGCCACATTGGTGGCAAGGCCGTTCATCACGAAGGTGACGGGTGCGCCCTTGTTGCCGATGTTGAACTCGCCCGCGCCTTCAAGGGTGAAGTCGGTGCCGGCTGTCACCGTGGTGGCGACGCCCTTGCCGTCCTTGTCCTGTGCCTGGATGACATTGACCACGTCGGCGCTGTCCGCGTCGACCAGCCCCTTGATGGTGCCGCCCGACCAGTTCAGCGTGTCCGCGTTGCCCTGGTCCATGGCGATCGCCGCCGTGGTGCCTTCGATCGTGCCGCCCATCTGGTTGATCACCACCGGAACCGGCGCGGTTTCGGCGAAGATGCCGTAACCCAGGCCGCCCTCGGACTTGTTGATCCCCGAGATGGTGCCGGTGTTGTTGACGGTGATCACGCCGGCTGCGAGGGCTTCGGCGTCGCCGTCTCCTTCCGCCAGCGGCAGCAACACTTCGGCGGGAAGAACCGAGTCCTCGCCGATCAGGCCGTCGAGCAAGCCGTCGAGCAAGCCGTCGGGCAGCGGGCCGAGCAACAGGCCGACCGCCGCCGAATCATCGGCATTGCCGCTGAGTTCGGCCGTGATCTTGCCGCTGTTGTTCACCACCAGTCCGTCGTCGGCATCGGGCAGCCAGAGGCCGACCACGCCTGCCGCCGTGCCGCTGTCCTCGCCGGCGATGCCGGTCGTGGTCAGCGAACCCGTCGCCGAGATGGTGCCGCTGTTGGTCACGGTCGACGGATCGCCCGCCACCACCGCACCGGCCACGACGAGACCGCCCAGCGTTTCCTGGTCCGGCGTCACGTCCTTGGTTGCCGCCGGCTGGGTAACGTCGATCGTCAGGTTGCCGGTGGCGCTGATCGTGCCGCTGTTGGTGAAGGTGCTGGCGGGATCCTTGGAGTCCGCCGGCGCCTCGATGTCGGCGTAGAGGCCAACCGCCGCCACGCCCGCCAGGTTCGACGAGCTGATGTCGCCCAGATCATCGGCATTGTCCGAGGCCAGGTCGATATCGTAGGTGCCCGTTGCCGACGCCGAAATGGTGCCGGAATTGGAGACGTTGCCGTCGATCGGTTCCACGAACGCCGCGCCAACCGCCGCCGCATAGAGAGTGCCGCCGTTCGAGGCCACGCTGTCGATATCACCGTCGCCCGTCAGGGTAGCGGTGTGCGAGGCCGTGGCCGTTGCGGTGATCGAGCCCGAATTGTCGAAGCCCGTCGCATCGCCCATGTCGAGCAGGCCGATAGCCAGTGCGCCGGTAAGGCTGTTGCTGACGCCGACGCCGCTGGCATCGGTACCGGTCGAGGTGCCCGACGCGGTCGCCGTCGAGGTCGCCTTGGCGGTCGCCGAGATGCTGCCGGCGTTGGTCACGCTGTTGGTGTCGGGATCTTCTTCCGTGTCCTCGCCACCGTTCAGGGAAACGCCGATGGCGTTGGCCATGGTGATGGTATCGGCAACGGCGACGCCGTCCGATGCCGCCGCCGTCGCGCCGGTCGCGGCCAGGTCGATGGAAGAGGTGGCCGAGGCATCGGCTGTGATCTTGCCATCCTTGGCGTTGGTGAAGCTGCCGTCGAAATCGTCGATCAGCACGCCCCAGGCGTCCGCCTTCACGAAGCTGCCCGACACGATCATGCCCGGCGCCACATCCGCGGCCCCGGCATCGGCGATGATCTTGAGGTCGGCCGAGTTGGTCGAGGAGATTGCCCCCGAGTTGCTGAACGGACCGTCCAGACTATCGATGATCACGCCGAAGCTCTCGCCGCCGACCTGGTTGTCGAGGACCACGGTGGCGCCGTCGTCACCCGTCGCGATCGCGTCGATCGCCAGGGTCGAGGTGCCGTTGGCGGTCACGGTGCCGGAATTGGCGAACGAGGCAAGGCCGCCATCGACTTCGATGCCATAGGCGTCGGCATAGACCCCGTTATCACCGAAGATCTCACCGGTTCCGGCGCCGTCCACATCGGCATTCAGGGTCCCCGAGGCTTTTGCATCGGCGGTCACGCTGCCGGTGTTGCTGACGCTGGTTGCGTCGTCACCGATATAGAGCCCGACGCTGACGGCATCGGCGACAACACCGAAATCTTCGCCGCCGATGAGGGCGTCGTCCGTTCCCGCGGTCGCGGTGCCGTTGAACACCGAGGTTGCGCTGGCTGCCGCGGCGATCGAGCCGTCATTGGCGATGGCATCGCCGCCGCCGTCGAGCGCGACACCCAGGGCGAACGCTTCTGCATCGACATCGTCGACATTGAACAGCGTGGCGCTGGTGCCGGACACGTCGGCGGTCACGTCGCTGGAGGCGGTGGCGGTCGCCTTGATGGCGCCGTCCTTGGTGTTGGTGAAATCGCCTTCGTCAAGCGTACCCTCGACACCATAGGCTGCGGCATAGGTTTGCGAGCCGCCATCGATGTCCGAGCTGCCCTTGGCGGAATCAGCCGTGATGTCCGACGAGGCATCCGCGGTTGCATTCGCCGTGATGGTGCCGGCATTGCTGATGCTGCCATCGACATTACCCAGCGACACACCGCCGGCATAGGCTTCGGCGCCCGAGGGCGCGTCTTCGGAGATCGACGGGTCGCCGGAAAAATCGCCGATGACGCTGACCGAGGCGTCGGCGGTGGCGATGATCGTCTTGGTGTTGCTGAAGTTGCCGCCGATGTCGCCCCACACTTCGAGGCCTACCGCGTCGGCAATCACGTAGTCGGCGTCGCCGGCCGAGGGCGTGTCGATGAACTCGATGACGCCGTTGTTCATCACCGATCCGGCGACCGCGCCCTGCACGAGGATACCGCCGGGCGACACGTCGCCGGTGCTATCAACGGTCAGGTCGGAAATATCGGTGGTGATCACCACCGCGTTCTGCTCGCCCGAGATTGTCACGGCGTGGGCAGAGGAGGCGATCAGCGCTCCGCCACTCATCAACGCAAGCAACGAGACAGAGATTTTAAGCTTGTTATCCAAGCGCTTCATGGGAGCTCCCTTTTGCTAATAACCCCAATGGATTGATTGAAACCGGGCTGTACGGTCATTTTCACAAAACATAGATGCAGGTTGGTCCTTCGCCACAAAAAAAATGCACTCTCGTAAAACAAATTGTGACTTATTATCAATACGTTATCGTAATATTATCGTGTAATAGATTACCACTGCCGGCTAGATCCCTGCACCCGATATCCCTGCTGTTCGAGAGAAGCGCGCGAACGCGCCAGAAGTTCCACTAACGGAACAACATTTTATTCATGTACAATTCTCTCCACCTTTGCGACGCTCTTGCGGCGAAAATGCGCCGCCCGTCACGATCGCCGGCAGCCAGAATTTTTCCGGTGCCGCTCGGTGACGATCCAGGAGGTATGGTGGGAGTGTGTCGTCCGCAAGCCCCGCGCCAGACCTTGCCGAGTCGGCGCTGCGGCGGCGGATAATTTTTCAGGAAATCAGGCCGGGCGGGTGCCTCTGAGCATCCATTGCATGACCAGCATGGCGGTGATCGCACCGGTAATTTGCGCGCCCAGGAAAAATGGCACCGAAGATGGCGCAATCCCCGCAAACGTGTCGGACAGGCTGCGCGCGACAGTGACCGCCGGGTTCGCGAACGAGGTCGATGCGGTAAACCAGTAGGCCGAGGTGATATAGAGTCCGACGGCCGTTGCCGTGTAATCGGGCCGGAACCGCACCGTGCCGAGAATCGTGATCAGCAGGCCGAATGTCGCGACGAATTCCGAGAAGGCCTGCGCCGGACCCGCCCGCAGCTTGATCGATTCCTGCAGCACCGGCAGATCGAACATCAGGTGGGCCGCCCACACACCAGCGACCGCGCCAGCCGCCTGCGCAGCCACGTAAAGCAGCGCCGTCACCGGCGGCAGCTCGCGCTTGAGCGCGAATACCAGGCTGACCGCCGGATTGAGGTGCGCGCCGGATACCGGCCCGAAAATGGTGATCAGGACGGCCAGCCCCGCACCCGTCGACAATGTATTGCCCAGCAGGGCGATGGCATCGTTGCCCCCGGCAAGCCTATCCCCCATCACGCCGGAGCCGATGACGATGGCAAGCAGAAGCGCCGTCCCCAGCGCCTCGGCGACGAGGCGCCGCGGTAATGTCATGTCAGGCCCCCGGCCGCTGCGGCAGTCACTCAGGATACTTCCGGCAGCGTCCGCCCGATCTCGTCGAGACGCCTCTGCAGTGTCAGCCGGTCCAGCGACCGCATCGGCAGATTGACGAAGATCGATATCCTGCTCACCAGCATCCGGTAGGTTTCTGCAAAAGCGACGCGGATCTCCGCCTCGGAGCCTTCGGCAGCCGCAGGATCGGGAATACCCCAATGGGCCGTCATGGGCTGGCCGGGCCAGACCGGACACACCTCGTTGGCGGCGTTGTCGCAGACGGTGAAGACGAAATCCAGAACCGGCGCCCCCGGCTCGGCGAACTCGCTCCACGACTTGGAGCGCAGATCGCCGGTCGGATGGTTGAGCGAGGACAGCAGCGCGAGCGCATGGGGATGCACTTCACCCTTGGGATCGCTGCCCGCGCTGAACGCCCGGAAACGTCCCATGCCTTCCCGGTTCATGATCGCTTCGGCCATGATCGACCGGCATGAATTGCCGGTGCACAGAAACAGCACATTATAAGTGGACTGGTCCCCCATCGAGGTTCTCCTCAGCAGCAGCTGGCTGCGGCCGCGTTTGCCGCCGGAGCACAACAGGACGACTTTGGTGCGTCGTCGCCGGAGATGTCCTCACCATAGACCGGGCTTTCGCCGGTGGTCAGGAACGTCTCCCAGGCAATGCCCTCGGGATCGCGGATCCAGGTCTTCTCCGACTTCGCATAGCAGCAGGTGGTCTCGCCCTGATCGAGCAGCGGGCGGCCCGCCTGGCTGAGCCGTCCGTAGACCTCGCCCAGTTCGCCGGCGTTCTCCACCTGGATGCCCAGATGGTCGATGCCCTTGTGTTCGCCGCGCGTGGTAATGGCGAAATTCACCCGCGGATCCTCCAGCATCCATTTGGCATAGTCGGCCTTCACCACATCGGGATCGGCGGCGAACAGGTTGGAGTAGAAGCGGATCGACTGGTCAAGGTCGGTGACGGCGAGATTGACGTGAAAGCGTTTCATTGAACTGTTCCATTGTCAGAGGGGGTGCAGCAATCCGAGGGCTCGGCACAGCCGGCGACGACGCTGTCGAGCAGCGGCGAGCAGAATTCCGGCCGTCCCTGGCAGCAATCTTCCACCAGGAAACCGAGCAGATCCCGCATGGCGGTCATGTCCGCCGTATAGACGATCGACCGGCTATGCCGGGCCGACCTCACGAGAGCGGCGTTTGCCAGGACCGAAAGATGCGTCGACAGGGTGCTGGCCGGAAGGTCCAGTTCGCGGGCGATATCGCCCGCCGCCATGCCGTCCGGCCCCTGGCGGACCAGTAGCCGGAATATCCGCAGCCGGCTGTCCTGCGCCAGCGCCGAAAGTGCCTGAATTGCCAGTTCCATTTCCATATTTCTACAATTGCCGAAATAACGGATTGATGTCAAGCAGCCAATTGCGCCCGGAACGCATTCAGCCCGGGCGCTGCTCGGTGACCGTGACCGCGCCCGCACCATCCCAGGCAAAGCTCCAGCGCTCCGCCTTGCGCACATTGGCGACCATGGCCGGCCGGAAACAGGCGATGCATGTGCCGCGTCGCCGGCGCACACTGGGATAGATTATGCCCGGCGCCCCGCTCTCCAGCAGGACCTCGGCCAGCGCCTGCGACGCCAGGTAGGACTCCGGCGCCAGGCAATCGGCGTGGTCATCGGCGCCGCGAAGGTCATGATACGTACCGCCGAAATCCGCCAGATAGTCGTCATAGGTCACGGTTTCGCGCCAGCCGCCGATCTCGGCGAGCTCCAGCCCCTTGTGGAAGACGATCTCGTCCTGCGCCGTTGCCAGATCGAATGCCGCATACCACGCCCCGCGCTCCGGCCCGTTGAACCGGCTGCCCAACGGATGCGGATGGCAGAATGCCGCGTTGACGATGCGGTAGTTCGGCACGCTGAACACCAGTTCGCGGATGCCGATGCCGGGGAGCCGGTCGTTCTCGGCCTGCAGGCGGTCATTGGTGGCGTGATCGAGGTCGAAGATGTCCTGGAGGTGAACGTCGCTGTCGGCGATCCGCGCCAATACGCTGTCGCCACCATCGCTGTAGCGGGACGGGATCAGGCGGTGGGTATCGTTTTGCCGGATTGCCGTGGTCGGCGGCAGCCTCACGCGCCGCCTCGCCTGGCGTCCAGCAGGCGCCGCACGGTCTGCAACGCTGGAACGCCGCCCCGGCACATGAAATCCAGCGGCGTTCTGCCGCCGAATATCCGGTTGTTGTTGGGCAGCGCGACCCAGGCATCGGCAAGGTTCTCGGAATAGAGGATGTTCAGCGCCTTGAAGATGCCGACGAGATAGGAAATGCGGGTCAGCCGGTCCGCGTCCAGCACCCGCCTCCCGGTTTTCTTCAGCTCGTAATAGGGACCGTTGGACATGCCGCCCAGCAAAGCCCGCGCGTCTTCGTCGCGCACCGACCAGCGTTCCATGATGTTGAAAAATGCCTTCACGGCCGAAGGGCTCAGCCGCTCCCGTTCGGCACGCGCGGTCAGGTCGACAAGCGGCGACGGATCGTGACGGCTGTCGGGATAGTGCAGTGGCTGCATCATATTCTCCTGATACGGAGTATATATTATCCTGTTTTGAATTCGTCAAGCGTGGGGCGCGCCAAACTGCACAGGCTGCGTGCCGGCCTGCGCCGGCCGGAAACAGCGCCTCGATATTGCCTCTAGCGGCCTTTGGGCTATCTCCGGTAACATCAATGCCAACCAGTGAGCCCGGTTCATTGACGCGACCGGGCGTTTTTTCATGTGCCGGAAACCGCCATGTCAGCGAAGATCAAGACCACGGATCGTGCGCCCCGGGCGAGCTCGCAAGGGACGTCCCCGCAGGACTGGAACCTGGACGGCATCGTCGCCGGCCTGCGCGAGTCTCGTGAGATCAGGAACAATATCCGCTTCCGCGGCAGAATCAGCGAGTTGCCCGACCGCGCCAGCGTCTCCCAGGTCATGGAGCAGATTTCCGCCGCCCTGTTCCCGACCCATTACGGCCGCGCCGACCTGACCAGCGACAGCATGGACTACTACGTCGGCAGCACGCTCAACGGTGCGTTCACGGTTCTCGCCGAGCAGGTGCGCCGCGGCTTGATGTTCTCGACCGACCACGACAATGACAGCGACGAGAATATCCGTCAGCGCGCATCCCGCATCGTCCGCGAATTCGGCGACCTGCTGCCCGCCATCCGCGACATGCTGGTCTCGGACCTGCATGCGGCATTCCGGGGCGACCCGTCGGCCACCAGCCTGTCGGAGATTCTCGTCTGCTTTCCAGGCATGGCGGCGGTGATCCATTACCGCGTCGCCCATGCGCTCTACCGCCTCGGCGCCACGCTGCCCGCGCGCCTGATTACCGAGATTGCCCATTCGAACACCGGCATCGATATCCATCCGGCGGCTGAAATCGGCGAGAGCTTCTTCATCGACCATGGCACCGGCGTCGTGGTCGGCCAGACCGCCATCATCGGCGACCGGGTGCGGCTCTATCAGATGGTGACCCTGGGGGCCAAGAGCTTCCCCGCCGACGAGAACGGTGCGCTGATCAAGGGTATTCCGCGCCACCCGATCGTCGAGGACGACGTCGTGATCTATTCAGGCGCGACCATACTGGGCCGCATCACCATCGGCGCCGGATCGGTCATCGGCGGCAATGTCTGGCTGACCCAGAGCGTGCCGCCCGGCAGCAACGTCACCCAGGCGCAGATGCGCAACGACTGCGCGCTGCTCTATGACGTTTGCGCCCGCAAGGACGACGCACAGCAGGACTGACGCTCCAGGCCTTCCGGGGACTGCGGGACAAGCATGCCTCGCGCTGCGTGGCCGGAAACCGTGTCACGGCCGAGCGGCCAGATCATGTCCCGGCGTTATGGAATGCGCTGGGCAGTGGCGCGCGGGTCGTCCGGATGCCATTGCAGGGACGTCGTGCGCCGGTTGTAGTCGACCAGCCTGCAAAGCCCCCACGCGATCACCGAAATACTCAATACGCCCAGCGACCAGATCACGATGATCACCGTCTCGCCCACGCCCGCAAGCGTCCGGCCGAGCCATGACACCGTTTCGACCACTTGCGGTTCGGCAGCCAGCAGGTCTGCGTTGCCGGAAACCCAGTCACCGGAGATATCCACCAGCGCATAGGACAGCCAGACCGCGCCGCTCCACGGCACCAGCACGATCATCGCCACGATCCAGATGAAGATCTTCACTTCACCACCTGCCACGACGTGGTGATCGAGCCGTCCTCGGCCTTCAGCCGGGCCAGCTTGTCCAGATGATCCTGCAGCAGCTTGACGTTGCGCACATTGGCGCGGAAGAACACGTCACCCACCCAGCCAACCAGGGGCACCATGCTGATCACGGCATCGAGACCGACATTGCCGGCCATTTTCGCCAGCAGCATACGCGGTGCGCCAAGCTGACGCGCCTCCCACACCAGATACGCCGATACGCCGGTCGCCAGCAACGTGCCCGCACCCGGAACTATGTTGAGCAGCGCATCGGCGCCGACGCCAATGCCGGTGCCCGGAATGACGAACGCATTGTCCATCAGGCGGGCGAGGACGTCGAGCCGCGCGCGCGCCGCAACATGGGGATGCGCGTCGTCTTCATAAGCCTGGTAATGAGCAGATCCGGCGAAAGCCATTTGGGGCGACTCCCAGAATTCGGACACGGCTGCGTCCGTCAGGTGGAAGAGTCCGACATCGCGATTCACTGAACCGCCAGAGGGGCCCGGACCCAGTAAGTTCACAAATGGCAATTCGCGGGACGGATTCAAGGTCTCGCCTCTGTCATCTATGGGGACATCCGGCTATACAGGCGCTCGTTTCCAGGGAGATCCGGGTGCAACAGGTCGACGTCATCGTCATCGGCGCCGGGGCCGCCGGCATGATGTGCGCGGCCGAGGCCGGCAAACGCGGCCGGTCGGTCGTGGTCATCGAACACGCACGCGCGCCCGGCGAGAAAATCCGCATCTCCGGCGGCGGACGCTGCAACTTCACCAACCTGAACGCCGGACCGGCGAACTACATTTCGGAAAATCCGCGCTTCTGCATCTCGGCGCTGCGCCGTTTCACCCAGCACGATTTCATTACCCTGGTCGACCGGCACGGCATCGCCTGGCACGAAAAGACGCTGGGCCAGTTGTTCTGTGACGGCTCGTCGCAGCAGATCATAGACCTGCTGGTGAAGGAGATGACGCGCCGCGGCGCCGAGCTTCGCCTCGCCACCCCCGTCTCGGGCATCGACAGGGACGCCGATGGCTTCACCGTTGCCTTGCCGGGCGGCGCCGTGCGCTGCAGTTCCGTGGTCGTGGCCAGCGGCGGGCTGTCGATCCCGAAAATGGGCGCCACCGGCCTCGCCTACGACATCGCCCGGCAATTCGGCATCGGCATCGTCCCGACGCGCCCGGCGCTGGTGCCGCTGACCTTCGATCACGCCATGCTGGAACGGCTGAAGCCGCTGGCCGGCGTTGCCGTCGATGCGGCCTCGGTCCGCTGCGGCAAGACCCGGTTCGACGAAGCGTTGCTGTTCACCCACCGCGGCCTCAGCGGCCCTGCCATTCTGCAGATATCGTCATACTGGAAGCCTGGCGAGGAGGTCGCCGTCAGCCTGTTGCCCGGCACCGATGTGTTTGGCGAGCTACGCGCCGCCCGCGCCGCCAATGGCCGCCAGGCGCCCCATACGGCCCTTGCGGCGCTGCTGCCCAAACGCCTTGCCCAGGCCATCACCGACCGCGAGGGTATCGCCGGCAACATCGCCGACTTGTCCGACAAGCGTCTGCGTCAGATCGAGGGCGCCATCAACGACTGGCGGATCGTTCCTGCCGGAACCGAAGGCTATCGCACCGCCGAGGTCACGGCCGGCGGCATCGACACGAACGGCCTGGATTCCAGAACCATGCAGGCCAGGACGGTCCCGGGCCTGTTCTTCATCGGCGAGGCCGTCGACGTCACCGGCTGGCTAGGCGGGTTCAATTTCCAGTGGGCCTGGTCGTCAGGCTGGAGCGCCGGACAGGCCGCATGACGCTATGGCTGTTCTCGGGACACGCGCAGGAGTAGCCTTGCAGCCGTGAAGCGTGGGGAGACATAACGATGGATCTTTACCGTCAGGTCATCGATCTGATCGTCACCGCACCCGATCGCAAACCGGCCGGTGGCTTGCCGCGCCTGCTCGATTCGCTTTTCGCCGACCTGGCGGCCGACCCGTCGCCGCGTGCGGTCGACGACACCGAGAGCATGATCTGGAGCGCCTGGACGTCCCATCCGCACCCCGATGCGGTCGATGCCATGGGCCGGGCACTGCGCATGATGCACGCCGCCTCCTTTGAAGTGGCCGAACGCGAACTCGACCGCCTGACCGCGTCGTTCCCGCTGTGGGCCGAGGCCTGGAACAAGCGCGCCACCTTGCTGTTCCTGATGGACCGCGACGATGATAGCGTTGCCGACATCATCCAGACCCTGAAGCTCGAGCCCCGTCACTTCGGCGCGCTGTCCGGCTACGGCCAGATTTGCCTGCGCCGCGGCGACGAGGCCGGTGCGCTCGTCGCATTCGAGGAGGCGCTGCGCATCCATCCCCACCTCCAAAGTCTGCGCGAGGCAGTAACATCTCTCAACAAGCGGCTCGGCGGAACGCTGAACTGAGAGAACGGCGCCGGTCAGGCCGCGTCGTGAAAGATCACACCCAGCGTAAAGCGACCGCCCGAGCGCAATCGGCTGACACCGTGGCGCATGACCGCACGATAGACGCCGCGCGCGCCCTGCACCGGATGCTGGTTGACCGCAAAGATCACCGCGTCGCCTTGCTCCAGTGGCACGACGTCGACCCGCGACTGCATACGCGGCCGCTGCTCGGTCAGCACAAACTCACCGCCGGTGAAATCCACGCCTGGCCGTGACAACAGAAACGCCGCCTGCAACGGGAACACATGCTCGCCGTACAGATCCTGGTGCAGATGGTTGAAGTCCCCTTCCCCGTAACGGAGCAGCAAGGGGGTTGGCCGTTGCTGGCCGGCCAGATGGCATCGATCCAGGAACGCCGCATGCGCCGGCGGAAAGCGGGTGTCGGTCCGCAGCGCCGCCGACCAGTCGTTGGCGATCGCCGCCAGCGGCGCATAAAGCGCCGTTCGCAATGCCGCGATCTTGTCCGGCAGCGGATAGGCGAAATATTTGTACTCGCCCCTTCCGTAGCCGTGCCGTTGCATGTTCACCTGTTTGCGGAACCGTCCATCGTCATCGTAAAGCCCGGCCAGCGACGCGCATTCCGGCGCGGCGAGAATGCCGGTCACCAACGCCCAGCCCTGTTCATCCAGATCGCACCGGATGCGCGGCCAGTCCAGCGCCGCGACGCGGTGGGAAAGCGATCGGGTCATGATGGCTCCATCTCCTGAAGCGCAAAGCCTACAGCGCGGCCCGGCGGATGCCACCTCGCTGCTTGCGGTACAATCTCGTGACGGTGCACGCGTCGTGGAGCGGAATGGCCCGGCTCAACAGAAACACTCTATAAGGTCGGCTGGTCCGCAGGATCCTGGCTCGCGCGCGAATAATAGGCGATCCACTGGTGCAGCCGCTGGTTACCCACTTCATTCCGGCCGAAGATCACGTCCGGGATCGCGCCGGACGCCAGGCCTTCCTGCACGCCATCGACCGTTGCGTAATCCTCGTATTTCACCACGTCGTGAAGCAGCTTGGTCCGCGCGTCGAACATGGCTTTTTCCTCCTCGGTCTCCGGCGCCTTTGCCGCGAGGAAAACCTGGGTCGTTACCGACCGGTCGTGCCGATCGCCGGGAAACAGCTGCGACACCACGCCGCCCTCGCCATGGCGCACCGCCAATGACACATGGGGAAACAAGGTGCGGATTACCGTCAGCCCGTCGTTCAGCTTGCGCTCGGCTGCCGGCTTGCCGGTCACCGGCAGGATGTCGTGATGGGCGAAGCCGATCCGCTGATGCGGGCCGAACGCGTCGTAGGTCAGCACGTTGGACTGGGAAAACACAGCGATGGTCTTCGGGTGCAGCGATGCGATATGATAGCCGTCCACATAGCCGTCATGGGCCAGCTTCCAGTTGGCGGTCTCGAGTTGCTGGGAGGCGACCACCTCCCATTTGTCCATCTCCAGCTTCTCCAGCTCCTCGCGGAAGCCGCCCAGCCAGGCATCGACGTCGATCACCGCGCCCGGCGTCAGGCTGACCAGGATCATCCCGGCCACCTCGGCGCAGGGCAGCTCGGTCAGCCCCTCGCCGTCCACGTCGAAATCGCCGAATTTGTCGGGGTCCGCCACCTTCACCAAGGAACCACGGTCGTCATAGGCCCAGGCGTGATAGGGGCAGACCATGCGCACGCTTTTGCCGCTGCCTTCCTCCATCACCCGCGCGCCCCGGTGGCGGCAGACATTCATGAACGCCCGCACCACGCCGTCGCGGCCCCGGATCATCACCACCGGCACGCCGACCACCTTCGTGGCCTTGTAGCGGCCCGGCTGGCGCAACTCGCCGGTAAAGGCAAGCAGCAGCGGCAGCCGCTTGAAGATGCGCTCCACCTCCAGCGTCCACAATGCCGGATCCAGGTAATAGGAGGCGGGCATGCGCATCACGCCGGGGGCGGAATCCGTGGTGCCGCTCCGCGCATGGTCGGCGAGGCGGTCGGCAATGTGATTATAATCTTCGAAACGGTCCATGGCTCTCTGTTACCGGCAGGTATATCCAGCGCCCGTTATACCGCGTGATAGCCTATGGGGATACGCTGCCAGATCCGCTCATGAACGAAAAACAGCGCGAGCTTGGTCCACACCTCGAGACCACCGATGGTCAGCGCCGCGCCGACGGTCCCGGTGAACAGGAATGCCAACAGTGCCGTATCCGCACTGGCCAGAACACGCCAGGAAAAGGTCTTCGCCGCCGACCGGCCCATGCCCTCGCGTTTCCCGCCCCTGGCATTTGTGGTGACGTTCCAGGGCACATGAACCCAGGCTCGCTCATGCAGGTAGAACAGGCCGATCTTGGTGACGATCTCGGCCAGCGCGATATAGCCGGCTGTGTTCAGCATGTCGCGCTTGGCGACCCCCGCGTCGAGACCCAGCCACGGAAAGATGTACGCCATGACCACATAGGACAGCACCAGCGTGTCCAGCGAGCCGATGATCCGCCAGGAGATGGCCTTGACGATGCTGCGCCAGCGCTTTTCCGGCAGCGCTTCGTGCAGATGCAAGCGTGGTGTGCCCAATTTAGGCGCCATGGCGCGTGGTTATGCTGTCACCACGACCTTGCCCAGCATCTCGCCCTTGGCCAGCCGGTCGATGGCCTGGGGCACCTCGTCAAACGGATACACCCGGTCGATCGGCACGCCGATCTTGCCCGCTTCGGCAAGCTGCACCAGTTCGGCGTGATGGGCGCGGACTTCCTCGGTGGTACGTGCGCCGGCGAACCCGCCAACGACGGAATAGGACTTCAGCACCACATGCAGCGGGTCGATCTTGGCCCATTCGCCGCTGCCATAGCCGATCAGCACGATGCGCCCGTGCTGGGCGATGCACTTGGTCGCGGCCGCGTAGGCGCTGCCGCCCACCGGGTCATAGACCAGATTGGCGCCCTTGTTGCCGGTAATCTCGCGCACCGCCTTGTGGATCGGCTGCTCCGCGTAATTCACGACGTGGTCGGCGCCGAGTTTCCTGCAGAATTCGGCCTTTTCGGCATTACTGGCGGTGGCGATCACGGTCGCGCCGTAAGCCTTGCCCAGCATGATCGCCGCCGAGCCCGACGAGCCCGCGCCGCCCAGCACCAGCAGCGTCTCGCCTGCCTGGAGCTGGCCCCGCTGGATCAGGCCGACATAGCCGGTGTGATAGGGCACGTAAAAGCCTGCGGCTTCCTCGTCGCTGAAATTCTTCGGGATCGTCATGGCCGAGGTCGACGAGGCCAGCGTGTAATCGGCGAACCCGCCCGCGCCCGCCGCGAACTGGGTCGAGGTCATGACCCGCTCGCCCACCTTCACGTCGGCGTCGGGCCCAACGGCCGTCACCACGCCGACCACTTCCTGGCCAGGCGTCACCGGCGGCGCCGCTACGGCGGGATAGTTGCCACGGATCATCAGCACGTCTGGCAGGCCAACGCCCGCCGCCGACACCTTTACCTGGATCTGTGCACCCTTCGGCTCGGGGATCGGTGCATCGACCAGCCGCAACACATCAACTGCTTCCCCGAAACTCTCCGCCCGCCAGGCCCGCATTCGCATCTCCTGCATATCGTCATCCGGGCGACCGCCCGGTCATTCGGCGCGCAGCCTATGCGGCGGCGGCGGCGGGAGCAAGCGCGCAGACGAGCGCGCCGCGCCGGTCCTATTGTGGGTGCGCTACAGAGGCCGCATGCCGCGTCAGGCGCCAGTTCGGCGGCGTGGCCCGCCCATCCCCCACAGGGCCGCCAGCGCGTCAAGCCCGGCGGCCAGCAGCGGCACCGCCGCAGCCGGCGGCGGCATGTCGAACTGGCACGTCTGCTTCACCGCTTGCAGCCGTCCGGCCCCCAGCGCCGCGAGCTGCGAATCAACCCGCGCCAGCGCTTTCCTGGCGCCGCTGCGCCGCCGGTCGTCGCTGTCCGATGCGACGACACCCTCGCCCGCCGGCATATCGCCGCGCGGCCTTGCGATGTCGACGGCCCGGGCAAAGGGGCGTCCATAGGCCGCCCATGCCAATTGCTGGTACCGTTCACCCGCATCGAAATGCTGCCGGCCGATCGCTCCGCGCGCCAACAGGATGGCGAGTTGCGAACCCGACAACGCCGGGTCCACATCCGCCACCACCTTGCCGTCCTCCACCAGCAGCACCCTGGCGCCGACGGCTTCGGCCCGGCGCATCTGCGTCAGAAGGGTGCCGTGATCGGCGCCGGGCATACGCCCGGCCATTGTTGTCTGGCGCCGTTTTGCGTTCGGGTCCCGGGGTCGGCCGCGTCTCGCCATGCAGGTCTCCATCGAAGCAATCATGAACAGGGGATCAGGCGGTTTCGCGATCTAGTGCAGCCGCCATGCGAATGACCTCGCCCGCGGTCACGGCCCATTGATCGCCGACCCGGAAGAGGGTCCGCGCGGTATAGGGCCGTGGCACCATGTGGGGCCGGCGGATGGTCGCCTCGGCGCAGACCGGTGCATGGTGCCGCCGCAAGACGTCCACTGCCGCCTGCAGTTCGGGCGCGGCCATGCGCGGCGCCGGCTCGGTCCGCCGCCTGAGGCCGATCGCCAGGAATTCGATGCCGTATTGCCGGCAGATCAGGCCGGTCACCCGCGGCGTCAGGCCCATGGCCCGGCCCGCCTGGCCTTGTGTGCGGCCGGAACCCGCCATCTGCATCAGCCGTCCGGCCAGGTAGCGGCGATGCTCCTGGCTCATATTGCGTTTCGCCGTCATCGCCCGCCTCAGACCATGACGCCCAGACCGCGCAGCATGGCGACCAGCCCATCCATATCCCGAACCACCTTGTGATTGTGGCCCAGTCGGCGCAATCCGTCGGACCATCCCGCCTGCGCCCGCGACAGCCGGCCGCCGCCGGTCTTGAGTTCGACCCAGCCGGTCAATCCGCCCCGTGCCGCCACGATCAGGTCCGGCACGCCGCCGCGCATGCCCAGGCGGCGGAACCGCGCAATGGCGGCCAGCCGCTCGCGCTCGCTTCCGGACAGGGCCAGCCCGTCCGCCGGATGCAGCCAGGTCAGCCGCTCCTGACGCTCCAGAAAGGTCAGCAGGTCCACCGCCTCCCGGTGCAGCCGGGTTTCGCGCGTCTCGTGTGTATCGGGCATTCATGATCCTTCGGCAAAAGAGGTGGCCGGAGCCGGACGTGGGGAGTGGGCACGACCGGCCCCGGCGGCTCGGCGGCGGCGCCTGACCACCGCGCGGCGCGGAGGGTCGCGCTGCGCTTCGTGCCAGGCGTCGTCCACGCCGTGCCAGCGCAGAATATAACTTTTAATTATACCGCCTATCGTGTAAGGGGATTGTCCAGCCATTACCGGTATTTATGCAGATCCGAAAATGACCAGGACCGTCCTCGACCAGCTCTCCGGATTCGCCGAACGACTTCGGCTGGTCCGGGAAGCCTGCGGCTATGCCTCGCGCCGCGCCTTCGCCCAGGCGCTCGGCATCGAGGAAGCCGCCTACCGGAAATATGAACGCGCCGAGAGCTATCCCCAGCCGGAAACCCTGGGCCGCATTCGCCAACTCACCGGCGCTACGGTCGATTATCTGTATTTCGGCGAGCAGGCGGGATTGCCCTTGGGACTGCACCAAAGGATTCTTGAAATCAGTGGTTAGCCTGACGATGGCAGGGCACGGGCACCAGCAGCCGCCCGCACAGATAGTCCATGACCGGCTTGAGCATCTCCGCCGGCACGTCGGTCAGCGACTGCCCGCCGGCAAAGCGCGCCGCGTCATCCAGCACAGCGCGGGGCTCCAGGTCATGCCAGGCTGCGACCGCCCTGCCCAGATGTGTGACCGCCAGCAACCGGGCACCTCGCTGCGCCAGCAGCGACTGATCGATCAATCCGGCGCTCCCCGAACAAACCATGAACTTTTTATAATGCGATCGCTAAGATGCGACAACAAATATAACTATTTATTATTTTATTTATGGGCCGGCATAACCGGGCGTTGGCTTCTCGCAATGACCCTAAAGGAGCATCCCGATGGACGACGCCCACGCAACCCGATCCGCCGTCGCCCGGCTGCGCCACGATACCGGCGGCAGCGACCCGTGGTCCGAGTCCGGGGGCTCCTCGCGTTGCCGGGGCGGTTTCGCATGGCGTGATGAACACGGTAACCAGTTCGACATCATGATCAGCCTGATCCGCCTCGCCCCGCGCACCCCGACAGAACACGAGGCTGCATCGCTGCGCGGTGCCTGGCAGACGGTCATGCTGGGAGACGATGCCGCGTGCACGGTTGATCCCCAAGCCTGGCGCTTTGCCACGGAATGCCGGCAGGTGATGTGGGGTTCAGAAAAAAGTTGGGCGCCCAGGAGGGGGGATTCCGGGCGCCCGAACCGTTTCCGCGCGGAAAGCGGTTAGTCAGGAAGTCACCGCGTGTGCGGTATCCCAGGGGAGGGATATCAGGAAAACTCGGTGGAACCCCGATAGTTCCGCAGCCGCGATTTTTTTTCGCGGATCAACCGACGGGGGTGATCAACCAGCGAATGAGCATCGCACCCTGTCGCGCCGGCATTCGCGCTACCGTCTCGTAGACGATCAGTGCTGCCTTGCAACTCTCGGGCAGTGGGTCGTCCACGATGTTCAGCCGTTCGATCATAGGCACGACCGCCCCGCCATGACGCGCCTCGACGGCATCCCAGAACGTCTCGGATACCGCCGCCGCCTGATTCCAGGTGACAGGCTTGACGTCATGCTCATGCCTCAGCACCTCAAGGAGGACATCGTGTTTCCACTGCGACAGCGCCTCCGATGCATCCGGGGACTCCTGGTCGGGCGCACCGTGAGCCGTCACCTCTGCCTGGCAGGACTGCGGATCCGCCTGCATGGCCGCCTGGATGATCGCCGTCTGCAATTCCATCCAGCGCAACAGCAAGGCGTCTGATGCCGCAACCAGCCGCGCCTCGTAGAGGTCATGCACGATTTGGCCCGACGCATCGTACAACTCGACTTCCGGCGTGCCCTTTATCGCACCGTCGAGGAACAGGTCGACGAGTCGGTCGAACACACCGGGATGCGCAGCAGCAATGGCGAGATAGATTTCGCTGGTCTTGAGGAATTGCGCGACTGCCACCCGGTCTGGCGAAGCGGACAGTCCGGAAAACGCCAATCCGCCGTCGGAGACGTCGGTCACGACATGAGCTGCGAGCGCCTCTGACGCATCGGGATACCACATGTCATCGTGTCTGGTGGCAAAGGCCTTCTCCGCGAAGCGGGGATCGACGCCCCATTTTACCGCGTCGGCGACCGCATACCCCTCCGCCGCCTTACGGTCTCTCTCGGTCGCACCTGCCACGGAGGGGACGTGAAATCCTATTCTGGCGTTGGGATGAAGGAAGCGGCGCACGCCCCCGAGGAATGCCGTCGAACAGGCCGACACACATTCGGTCGAGATGTAGGTATCGTAGCCGTGATCCCGGATGAAGGCGCGGAGCATCTCGGCCTCCGTCACGCGTCCGCCCGGACTGTTCAGGTGTATCGTCCGGAGAGCCGGAAGCGCCTTGGCCTCCTTCGCGACCTTTTCCGTCAGGCCGTAGGTGATGCCGCCGATTATCTCCAGTTCCCGCCCATTGTTCAGTGGCCGCAACACGGCGACACCAAGGGCTGCGTCGCCGGTGGCGATGTCATAGGCGTCGAGCAGTTGCGGTACGCCGGCCGTCACGAACGCCATTCCATTCCGGAGCACGATCACAAACAACATGACCTTGGCGACGTTCGCCCAGAACCTTCTGCCCCCGCGGCTTTCGTGGGGGGGGGGGGGGCCCCCCCCCCCCCCCCCCCCCCCCCCCCCCCCCCCCCCCCCCCCCCACCCACACCCCCCCCCCCCCCCAAACCCGCCCACA
>NZ_JBBYXK010000009.1 GCF_039655875.1 Emcibacter sp. SYSU 3D8
ACAAAAACCCAACCCCCCCCCCCCCCCCCCCCCCCCCCCCCCCCCCCCCCCCCCCCCCCCCCCCCCCCCCCCCCCCCCCCCCCCCCCACAATTCGTCGGCCAGCGTGTGCAGGGTATGGGTTCCGGTTGCATAGAGCTCGAATGCCTGGCGGATGAGCGGTGCGCGCTCGGGATCAGGCGTCTTTACATGGCCGCCGCCATGATCGAGATATCCGATAGGCGCCTTGAACGGATAAAGGCCTTGCTTGGCGCGGCCGCGTATTCCTTTCTTCACCTCATCACGCAGATTGCGGATGTAGTCCGAGGCGATCACGGCCAAGAGGTCGGCGGTAAGTCGTCCGCCACGGGTCGTCATGTCGAGGCTTTCATGCGCGAAGTAGACATCGACGCCGTGCTCGATCAGTTCCTGAATATCGCTCCAGTCCTTCAGGTTGCGGGCACCGCGGTCGATCTTGTGGAAGATCACACCCCGGTCGCGCCGGCGCTTCACCAATTGTAGGATACGCGAAAATGCTGCGCGGCCCTGCTTGGCGGCGGTCTCGCGTTCCTCGAACCACTCGAGAATCTTGATCTGGTTGCGTGATGCGAACGCGGTAATCGAGTCTCGTTGCTCACCTAGGGACGTACCCTTTTCTCCCTGGCGGACTGTCGAGACGCGCACATAGGCATAACATTCTTTCATATATTCAATGGTTTAACTCGTCCGGATTCTGACTCGATTCCGGCATTTTGTCGAATCGGGCCGTGGCCTCGCGGGTTAGCCGGGCGTGGATGCGGTCAACAACGCGCAAATAGGCACGGACATTCTCCAATGCCGCCAGGTGTGCCGCCTCGTCGGCATCAGGCATGAAGTCGCGGATGAATTGCGGAATCTGATCACTCATTCCTCAAGATTACCGCCGTCAACTCCCAGCGACAGGTGCACCCCTATGCCGCATGCGCAGGATCACGCGCCTTAGGCGCCCGCTTACCGACCCGTACACTGAGGCCATGTCACAACAGCGAGCCAAGAAGAATAAACCCACCGTCACAGCCGGGAGGGTGCTGGACGACGGTACTATCGTGGATCTGGCCTACGACGCCGATGCGCACGCGACCCAGCTCTGTGTCTGCAGGGGCGGGGACGTCTCGATGGAAACGCAGCTTGATCTGAAGGGCGAACGCCTCGTGCCGATCCCAGCGGATCATGCGCTGATCCGGCATAAAGTTGTGCTGCTGCCACGGCAGCCGGAACCCTATGGCACCGACGCTGAGCTTGTCGCCGCGATCCGGGAACATATTCACGGCTATGTCGATCTCGATCCGACCTTCGAGGCGATCGCGGCCCATTATGTGCTGCTGTCCTGGGTTTATGACGCGTTCAATGAACTGCCATATCTCCGCCTGCGCGGCGATTACGGTACCGGCAAGACCCGGGCGCTGCTGATCATCGGCTCCCTGATGTACCGGCCGTTCTTCGCCAGCGGCGCCTCCACCGTGTCGCCGATCTTTCATACCCTGGAGCAGTTCCGGGGAACCTTGGTTCTCGACGAGGCGGACTTCCGCTTCAGCGACGAGAAGAGCGACCTGGTCAAGATCCTCAACAACGGCACCGTGCGGGGTATGCCGGTGCTCCGCACGATGCTCAACAGCCAGCGCGAGTTTACGCCGGCGGCCTTCCATGTCTTCGGCCCCAAGCTGATCGCCAGCCGGATGACCTATGCGGACGTGGCGCTGGAAAGCCGCTTCATCACCGAGATCATGGGGTTGCGGCCCATGCGCCCGGACATCCCGATCAACTTGCCCGACGCAGCCCGTACGGAAGCGGCGGAGCTGCGCGACAAGCTGCTGATGTACCGCTTCGCCAACCGCAACCGGGTGAGGATCGACCCGCAATTGACCCGGCCGGACCTGGAGGCCCGGGTGAACCAGGTGCTGGCGCCGCTGCTGTCCCTGATCGCGGACAAGGACCTGCGCACCGCCATCCTCGATCGAGCCGGGAGCGAGCAGCGCAGCGCCCGGTCAAGCCGCGGCCTCTCCATCGAGGCGCATCTGGTTGAAGCCGTGCTCGCCTGCATGGAAGCCGCGCCTGACCAGCCGCTACCGCTGAAGGACATCGTCTCCACGGTCAATGCCCGCTACGGCCGCGAATACGACCGGCCGCTGACCAGCCGTTATGTGGGCTCGGTACTGCGCTCGAAGCTGTGCCTTTATGCCTACAAGTCGCACGGCGTTTTCATTATCCCGATAAAGGAGCTGCAAAAGGTGCAGGTGCTCGCCGCGCGCTACGGCATCTCGGGCGACGCCGAGGCCTGACCGGGGACATGGGGAGGAGGGGACGTTGCGAGGAGAGCCGGGCTCTGGACGGCCGGGCCATGAATGACGTGGATCCTCGTGGGCGGTCTCGATCCGGGATGTCCCCACATCCCCTTATCCCCAAAGCGTGCCACATGGGCATGTTCGCGCGTCTTATGTCCCCGCCTGGATGGGGTCACACTGGAGTGACAATGCTTTAATAGTATTGGTTAGCTCTATGTCACATCGCCTCCCCAGTTATTTTAGAACACTCCGGCTGCACAGCGGCCTCAGCCAGGCCGAACTGGCGTTCCTGATCGGCTGCAAGAAGGGATCCTACGTCTCGCGGATCGAGCGAGGCCAGCGGCCGCCGACGGTCGAGGCGATGCTCGCCTATACCATCCTGTTCGACAAACTGCCCCGGGATGTGGTGCCGCATTTATGCGAGGAACTGGAGGGCTGCATCCTCGCCCGTACCGAGCAGCTCTACTACGACCTGCAGGGCATCCCCACGCCGGCGATCCGCGCCAAGCTCGATGCCCTGGAGCAGATCCTTAATCGTCACGACATCACCCGCCTATGACACGACAACGCTACAATCTGGTCCTGTCCGTCCACGCCACCGCGCGCGGCCTGGCCTATGTTCTCTTCGAGGGCGAAGCCAACCCGGTCGACTGGGGCCGCGCCGAATGCCGCGGGCCGCTGAAGAACCATCGCTGCATCGATCGCTTCATTGGCCTGATCGAGCGACACCGGCCGGACGTGGTCATCCTGCAGGATCCCGACGATCTGAGACGGCGCCGCTCTGACCGCGCCGGCCAGCTCGCCAGGGGCTTCGCCGCCCATGCCGAGGGCCACGGCATGCCGTTCGTCTTCCGCTCGCGCCGGGACGTGCTCACCGCCTTCGCGCATCTGTGTCCGTGCACCAAGCAGGCCATCGTCCAGGAAATCATCGGGATGATGCCGGTGTTCGCGCAACACACCCCGCGTATCCGCAAACCTTGGATGAGTGAGGATGCCCGCATGGGCCTGTTCGACGCGGTCGCGCTCGCCATCTCCTACTTCGCCGAGCAGAACAGTTTTCCCGAAAGCCGTGCCGCATGAAAAAAGGGGCCTGGTTTGGACGCCAGGCCCCTTGCCCCATCTAGAAGGAGCTTCCGTCACCTGAGGTGCGATCGCGAAGAGCGACGCGTTCGGCGACCCACGCACACACTTCCGTGTACCGCCACGCGACCCTGCAAGGCCCGAGTTGTACCCGCTGGGGGAACTTCCCGTCCTTTTCGAGACGCGCGATGTGCTGAAAGCTGTACGGAATGCCGAGCGCCTTCAGTTCCTTCTTCGATACGAGTAGTCGTTCAAGTTGCATCGGATGTCTCCCAAAAGGGAGCATCGCGATGCCCCAGTAAGCGGCTAGCCGTGCCGTTCAGTGGCAGGAAGAATGATAGGGGCTGTTCGGAACGGGCTCAAGTTATCCGGAATCAGATCGATAGATGGAATATGGTTGCCATCGGGGCTTATCTGCCTTTGGCGGCTAATTCATCGGGAGATAGTCGGCTTTGCGCCCATCTCGGTCGTTCGCCGCGTGAGGGCGTGCGTCCAAAAGCGGACATGGTCAAAGGGAGTAATATGCCGGCGAGGCGCAACTCATGAACTTCGTTGCCATTTTGCGCCGTCGCCGCGACCGACCGCTGTTGCGAAAGCGGTCGTCAGATTTCCACCCTGAAAGGCCGAGATCACTTCGCAAGAGCAAGACTAAATGCAGACCGGCTTTCGAGCTGCGCTACAGGCCGCGTACGCCAGCCATCCGCAGCGGGATTCGCATCGTCTCAGCCGGCGCCTAATTGCCCTGCTGCGCGACGCTTGACATGCTAACATTTTACGCATCAAATGAGGGCCGATTAATTAACATGGAGCATGCTGTGGCGGTTCTCGCGCAGGAGATCGAGATTCTCCCCAGGCTTGCGCACCTTGGTTTATCCAAGGCTGCGCTCTTGGACGTCGTCCGTGCCGCGGTGGGCAGTCGGCGCAACACTACTCCGTTTCATCCGCTGAGCGCGGGTGGCCAGCTTTCGTGGATTGAGGGCACCGCGCACCTGCGGCGCGTGTTCGTGCCTCAAGGGTGGGAAATCTGCCGACGAGACAACATTGAGTCAATCTTCAACGAAGCCGTCGGCATCAAGGTCATTTTCCAGAATGCCGATCGGGCGGGCGATCCGCTGCGTGATCCGATCGCTACCTCCAAGAAGGGGGCAGGATCGGCGCGGGCGGTCGAGCTCGGTCAGTATGACCTGTTTCCGGAGGATAAAGCGAGGGAGGACGTGGAGATCACCGCCGCGCCTTGGGTGCTGTTTGTGTACGCTGACGGTGATGACGTGCGCGCGGAGCTGTCATGTCCGATCGCGATCAATGACGAAAGGTACGACGGCTTTCATGAGCGCATCCTGCTGGTTCAGAAGGGCGAATGGGACGGCCCCAACCCGCTTGCGGACGACGGCGAGCCGCCGGTCGACTATGAGGTCACTATCTCGCGCAAAGGCTGATGGTTGCTGTGTTCAACCCGCAAAGACTGGTCTTGGGCCGCAAGCGGCGCAAGCTGACTGCGCGCGCCTTGGCGAGCGCAGTTGGCCTGTCGCCGATCACGATTTCGCGGCTGGAGAACGGCGCGAACGAGCCGGAGGACGAGACCATCCAGGCGCTGTCGCGCGCCCTCGACTTCCCGCAGTCGTTCTTTTTCGCGGAGGAGGTGGATGAGCTTCCGGCCGAAGCCGCCAGCTTCCGCAGCCTCTCGTCGATGACGGCGAAGGAACGCGATGCCGCGCTGTCGGCGGGTGTTATCGCTTATCTATTTCACGACTGGATTGCCGAGCGCTTCAACCTTCCCGACACCGATGTTCCGCATGTTCGGGACGCAACGCCGGAAGCGACGGCCCAGATCGTGCGTGCCAATTGGGGCCTCGGTCAGCAGCCGATCTCAAACATGATCAAATTGCTCGAGTCCAAGGGCGTACGCGTATTTTCACTTTGCGAGGACACCAAGAACGTCGATGCATTTTCATGCTGGCGCAATGAGCAGCCGTTCGCTTTTCTAAACACCTTCAAGTCTACAGAGCGCAGTCGTTTCGACGCGGCACATGAGCTTGGCCATTTGGTCATGCACAAGCACGGCGCGCCACAGGATAGCCGGCAAGCGGAAAGCGAGGCGGATCGGTTCGCCTCGGCCTTCCTCATGCCCGCCGACGACGTCGTGAGCCGGATTCGATATGTTTCTAACCTTGAGAGCCTCATCCAGGGCAAAAAGCGCTGGGGGGTCTCGGTCGCTGCATTGAACTATCGGCTGCACAAACTCGGTGTCGTCAGCGACTGGCAGAACCGCAGCCTTAATGTTGAGATGTCGAGCCGTGGATATCGCCGCCAGGAACCCGAAGGGCTTGATCCGGAGACGTCGGCCTTGTGGCCCCAGGTGTTTGCGACGCTTTGGCGTGAGCGGATCACGCGGGATCATATCGCCAACGAACTTCACGTCCCGACAAGCGAGCTCGATGGGATCCTTTTTCAGCTCACAGCCCGCACGAAGAGCGAGTCCGAAAAGAAGGGCCGGCTCCGCGCAATCTGATGCTGCACGATCCTATCCGCCGATTGCTGGAGGATGGCACAAGGGAATGGCGACATGCCGTTGATGACATTTGAAGCTGCGATCGCCGATTCCGCGACGTTCGCCAAGCGCCATCTGCTTCTGGGTAATGGTTTCAGCATCGCCTGCTGCGCAGACATCTTCCATTACGGCTCGCTGTTCGCACAGGCGGACTTCAGCAGCTGCCCGGAGGTGAAGTCAGTTTTCACATTGCTTGGCACCGAGGATTTCGAGGCAACAATCCGCGCGCTGGAGAATGCCGCGCTCATTCTTCCCGCTTATGTGCCAGATGGTGCGGGCGCGATCACCAAAATGCAGGTGCATTCCATTGCCCTTAAAGAAATCCTTATCCAAACCATCGCTGGTAATCATCCAGCTGTGCCGCCCGAGATCGACGACACCAAGTTCTGGGCGTGCCGAGCTTTCCTCTCGCACTTCCTCGCTACCGGCGGGCAGGTCTTCACGCTTAACTATGACCTGTTGCTGTACTGGACACTGATGCACGACGACAATCCGTTCCGCGACCCGATCAATCTCGCCAAGAATGATGGCTTCGGAAACGACGAGGATGATCCCGACGCGGAATATGTCGTATGGCAAGGTGAGGTAGGCGCGCATGATGCACGTGTCCACTTCCTTCACGGCGCGCTGCACCTCTTTGACTCAGGGTCCGAACTCAAGAAATACACCTGGGTGCGCAAGGGTGTGCCGCTGGTTGAGCAGGCCCGCGAGGCGATCGATAAAAACGCCTACCCCCTTTTTGTCGCGGAAGGAACCAGCGCCCAGAAGAAGGCGAAGATCCGCCACAACGCCTATCTCTACCAAGGCTTCAAGCAGTTCACCGCGAATGCGAGGATTGGCAGTCATTGCTTCTTCATCTTTGGCCACTCACTCGCCGCGAACGACGACCACATCCTTACCCGCATGGCGCGCGGCAAGTTCCGGAAACTCTATGTCGGCATCTATGGCGACCCGGCATCCGTTGACAATCAGCGGATCATGAACCGCGCGAACGAGCTTGCCGAGCAGCGCCAGGAAAAATCGCCGCTAGATGTGCAATTTTATGATGCTGCCACGGCGCAAGTCTGGGGCTGAGTGAGGCTTGCTCAAGTGTGTAGCTGCCTGAATAGAGTAGATCAGATGCCGAAGATTATGATGAACGGGAAAACGGTGAGGGCTGGCAACATTGAGAAAGATTTGATGCGGGCTGTGGCCGCAAATGTGGTGCAGCAACTGCGCGACCGGTTCAGCGCGATCCGACATCCAGAGACAGGTGAGTTCGCACGCGTCATTGTGCAGGGCGACTCGATCGAAGATATGTCGGTCCGGATCGAGGGATCGCCAGAACTTATCGAATTTGTACGCGACCGCTTTTCACCGGAAGAGGCAGAGATGGTGACGCTTATATCTGATGCTCGGGCTCCGCATGCTAAGGTATTTCTCAGCTACGCATCCGAAGATCGCGAGCTCGCTAAAAGGATTGCCGAGGAACTGCAGGCGAATGGCATTGAGATTTGGTGGGCGGAGTGGGAGCTCGGCGCAGGCGATAGTATTCGCCGAAAGATTGATGCTGGGCTTGGCGGCTGCACCCACTTCATCGTGCTTTTGAGTCCGACGTCCATCACGCGACCATGGGTCAACGAGGAAATCGATGCCGGCTTCGTGCGAAAGGTTCAGGCCAAGAGCCGGTTCATTCCGCTTCGGCACGGGCTCGCGGTGGACGCGCTTCCACCGCTCATGTCTGGTATGCTGGCACCCGAAGTGGACGCGTTAGGCTCAAACCTCCAGCAACTCATCAATGACATCCTCGGCGTTAGTCGTAAGCCACCTCTCGGCAAGGCGCTAATCGAGGCGACACCAGTTGGTACCGGCTACTCATCGGCAGCTAACAAGGTCGCTGAGTTGTTTGTCAGGGAGAGTCGCCACGGCCAGTTTGGCGATCCGCAGGTCCGTGTCGACGACATCGTCGAACGGACTGGTCTGACTGAGGACGACGTGGCAGATGCGCTCCACGAACTCCGCCATTTCTTCAATATAAGCCATCGTCGCGTGTTGCCTAAAGAGGGACTGTATTCCGAATTTGACCGCCATTGGCAACCGTGGGATCCGGCTGATGATGCGCTGAAACTTGCCGCTGATATGCTCAACGACCTTGAATTTCCGAGCACCCCAAAGGCTATCGCGGAGCGCTACGGCTGGAGCGCTCGGCGCCTAAACCCGGCGATGGCGCATCTGCGTGAGCGGGATGCGGCGAGCCTTCGTGATGCGATGGGCCCGGGGCCATTTATCACCATCAGGATTGACCGCAGCGATAGCACTCGCCGATTCGTGAAAAGCCGAAGCTGATGCGAGTATATGGCTGATACACTCAAGAGCCATCTCGTCGGACACGACTTTTCCGACCGTCCGCCCATTGGCGTTCATATTGTACATCAGCACTATCCAGGCTTCATCGACGTCCTGCCAAACGCGCTGTACTTGGTTGATGGCGGTGGGTTGCGCGGTGGCGTGCAGGTCCTGCGGCACGTAAGGCCACTCATCGTAACCGACTTCGATAACAGCTTCTCTCGAACCGACGGTTCGGTAGGTCAGGTATTCACGCGGCTCGAGAGGCCTATTGGGGAGATTTTAGCAGACGCGAACGTCGTAGACGCCATCGGCCTCGAAGGTCGCAGCGCTCCGACGCTCGCGATTGAAAAGGGGCCCCGCGGCCGGATCTTCTACCAAGATGTCTTCACAGAACTGCAGACGCTCACTGAGTTCTTTGAGCCCTCTCAATCCGACGGCTTAGTAGCGCATGGCCTTCTCCTTCGGCGTTTCATCGCGACCTACCGTTTTCTGCATCCTGATCCCCGTTTGGAAATGCCGTCCGAGGCTCCGATCGAGAGCACGCCATTGCGCGTAGGGCGGTATGTTTACGCGAGTGAAGAGCGCTCATGGCCGTTTGAGCAGCGAATAGAACAAGCGTACCCATCGGACCTTCAGCTGTCGATAATGGCACTTGGTCGTGGCGTAAGATCGCTCCGAGATCACTATGTCTCGCCTGCGGAGCTTGAAAAGCGCTCCCGCAATCTCAATGCTTGGCTCTGCAATGGCTTTGATTTGCCCGAAAATCTGGTCGAATTAGAGCGTTTGGCCGATCTGGCATTTATAGGTAAGCGATTGCGAGCGGCGGTGATTGAAGCAATTTCGATCCTTGAGATTAGTCTGCTTCAGGCACGCGATCGCGTGCCTATGGCGCGGCGCCGAGCTAGCTCGATGACCAAAACTGCCGACGATCTGACACTCAAGTTCTTGGTTAATGCGGTTCTCCCGCAGTTGCTGCGCGCCTATGACGGCGATCCGGGCCCCGTTATCAAGAAGGCGAACGAGGCGCGCGTTATTCGTAATAACGTAGTTCACAGTCGCTCGGAGCCGACGCTAGAACAGACAAATTTGGTGCTTTCGAGTGTCCGCACCGTTCTTTCTATCTTTGAACTGCCCGACTCCTTTAAGGGAAATTTTAAGCTTCGTTCGCCCCCTCCTTGAGCCTGTGCCAAGTCGGGAAAGTTCGGTCGGCCTTCGGGCACCTGTGCCTGTAGGTGGACAGCCAATGTATTGCCAAGTCAGGTCGAAGAGCGGCCTAATGAGCAGGCGCCAACAGCCGTACACATCGCCCTTATCGTATGCCGACCGAAGTTTCGCGGATTGAACGGTCTGCCTTTCCCCCGTCACGGCCTGGAAGCAGACAGGCTGCTATCGGCCACTATCGGTCATTGGATTGCGGGCCCTCTGAACGACTGAAACTGGCCGTTTTACGACCGTCTGCTCTCCGGCCTGCAGCCACGAAAGGAGACGCCGCGAGCGAGGTGCCGAGCCCTCAGCCCGTTAGGCACGCTTTGTACGAGAATTTTTCGGTCGTGCCGTCAGGCCGGTTGATCCAGAAGCATTTTGTGCCGAAGTCGGCGCTTCGCACACTAAAATGCGTGATACCACAGCCGATCTTGGCTCCCGCCTCGGGATGTAGCGCAAGCGCATCCCTCAGGACCTGTTCATCGGCGGGGCTGACCTTGTCACCAACATCATAACGATGGAGTATGGCCTGGAGAAAAGCGGCGGCATCACCCTTTTTCGCGAAGTGCAGAGGGCCAATGGTGAGGGGCTTGGACGGCATCTCAATCTCCTCTGTGGCTCATGTTGTTGAGGTCGCGGCTTGTTCGCTGCTCTCGGGAAGAAGCTTCTCGCGTATCTCGCGCAGGATGATCGCCGGGATGTCCATACCCTCGAATTGCGCCTCACGTTCGGCAACCCAAGCTTGGCATCCTTCCTTGCTGAGATCGTCGCGGGCGATCTTTTCATAAAGCGCGACGGCGCTCATGCGCGAGAGGCCGAGCTCCATCAGCGAAAGAAGGGTGCGGGACGAGACCCCGAATTCGAGCTGGGTGCCGATGTCGAGGTCGTGCTCAATCAGATCCACTCGGCCAATCCCGCGCAGATGCAGGTTCAATATGTCCATATAGGCCGAGAAGTATTTTGGCGCTCGGAAGCGCGCAGTCTGCTCGACCAGCTCCATCGTGTGGCGGATCAGGACCGGCAGCCTGAAAGCCCGGCCGCGGCTACGGTGATAATCGATGTTCTTCCTGATCATTGCGGCGAGCGAGAAGCCCTTCAGCCACTGGACGACGATGAGGGCGTGCAATGGGATCAGACCGTCGGGCATGAATGCAGGGAACAGATGCTCATTGATGCGCCGCATGATCGTCACGAAGCGATCATAGCTGTCCTGACTGTCAACCGCTGCCGGAAGCAAATTCTCGATGTCGCCTTCATAGGCGCGGAAAGCATCGAGCAGACGCTGCAGGCCGAGCGCACTAACTCCGGGATGACGGCCAGCGATCTCGGAGCCGATGTCGATCTGACTAGCGATCGCGGCAAGGCGCCCATCGAGCTTCGCGACCTTCGCGGGGTCATGGCGCTTGGCAAGCGCCGCTTGCGAGATCGAGCCAAGCCGCAGGTAGGTCGCGAGGAGATAAGAACCTACCTGCTCGAACTGATCAGAGTGTTCCAGTTCCGGGAGCGTGGCGGTCGCGCGGCGGTCGAGATAGTCGGCGAGACCATCGCCCAGCTCGATGACGGCATCGCTCTCGCGCTTGATCGGATAGCGCGAGCGCGCCGGAACGCCGACCGGCCAGGCGTTGGTATCATGCGGGTCGATGCAGATGATGTTGCCTTGGAACTCGTCGCCCCAGCGACCGGCGCGGCCCGCGAGGTTCCAGAAATCATGGGGCTCCATCGGATGACCAATGCCTTTGCGGGGGCCGCGCAGCACAATGGTGCGGCAGGACAGGTTAACCCCCTCGATCAGCGTCGAGGTGCAGATGAGGAAGCGTATCTTGCCGGAGCGGAACAGCCGTTCGACCTCGAGCCGGATTAGCGACGGCATATTCCCATAATGGAAAGCGACGCCCCGCTCGACGAGCGGCGCTAGCCTGAACTGAGGATGGACGCCCTTGCGCGCGAGATCGGCGAGCTCGAGCAACTCGGGGTCAGGCAGATCGGCTGGCGCAAGCAATTGGCTGATCAGATCGGCAATTTCTTCGGAATCGGCCGCGCGGTTGGCATAGACGAGTGTCCCACCTCGTTCGCCTGCCGCCACAGCGATAAACGCCAGCCGCTTTCGGAGGCCGGCTGGGGAGCTGGCGAGCCGAAGGACGCCGACTGGCAGCGGCGCGTCATGCTGGCGAACCGAGAGATTCCATAGTTTAGGTTTGCCCGGGACCTGCTCCGCCACGATCACATTCTGGAGGACGGTCGGCGCATCGCTGTCGATGGCGGCAACCTCGACACCTTCAGGCGCGTCAGCGAGCAATTCCTCGGGATTCTGAGTCGACGGGCTGATGAAAACGAGCTGGAGGCCGGGATTGGCGCGAGCGGCGCGCTCGATCGCATCCTGGAGGATCACTCCGCGTTGGTTATCTCCGATTTTGTGCGCCTCATCGACGATCAGGAGATTAATTGCGATCGCGTCGCCAAGGATATTGGCGAACAGGTGCAGCCGTTCCTGTGTGAAGACGAAGATGAGACGCGCGCCACCGGCGAGCGCGGCATCATATTTATCCCGCAACGGGAGCGAGGAAACCTGAACCCCACTTTCCTTGCCAAGCAGAGCGACGAGGCTGCCTTCAATCTCCGAGACGAGGGCGCGTGTCGGCGCCAAGTAGACAGCGACACGTGCCTTGCCCGATCGCATCTGGTCGATCAGCCATTGCAGGACTAGAAACGTCTTGCCCGACGCGGTCGGCGCCGACGCGGAGAGCCAGCGATGATCGGCAGCATCCTTCCAAAAGCGCTGCTGGAAGTCGTTGACCTGGAGCCAGCGTCCGCTCGATTCGACGAGAATGGCCTTGTCCATCTGGCGGCGCTGAGCCTCGATGCGGAGCGACATGCCGAGCCTGCCGTCGAGATCGGCGGTAAGTAGGTTGCGCTCGCCGGCCAAAGCGATCGCTCGGAAGTTGGACAGCTTGCCGAGGAGCACTGTACCCGCATCCTTGACCGGATCGCTTGTCGACAGGGTGACCGCCCCTGTTGCGATCCGTAGTGCTGCTTCCTGATGCAGCCGCTGATCGGACCGGGCCAGGATGCTGCCCGCAAGCAGCAGGCGGGACCAATCGATTTCAACTACGGCAACGGAGTCGGCTGAGGGAACCAGATTGTCGATCTCGGTGACGACCGTACGCTTGGTAAGCTCGTCGAGTTCGGTCTTAATGCCTTCATTGAGGAGCCAGGCTTGAAGATCGATCAGGCTCATTTCTTGAGCCCCATCGCGGCCAGGAACGCCGAGCGGAATGCCTCTGCAGACGGCAGGGGCAGGCAGAAGAATTCGATTTCGAACTGCTCGAGCTTATCGGACTTGAGGCGATCGCCGATTCTCGACCGCCACTTCTCGAGCTCAGTCCTCGCGGCTTCGGCGATATCATCGGCGACAGCCTTGGCATCATCGCCGGGATAAAAAGGCGCGTCGAAACCCACGAGGGCAACACCGCAATATTGGACACGCTTCGACATCGCTGAGTTCTTGTCGAAATAGCGCTTGAGCGCTTCAGTCAGATTTGGATCGCTCAAATCCGCCTTGTCGCTGAGCAGAATGAGATCGCGCTCGCGCTCGGCGCCCTCATGCTCGGGCTCGACAAGGAACGGCGCGAGCGAGGTGAGGCAATCCTGTATAGCGGACGCCACATTCTTATAAATCTTGGACTCGCCCCAATAAAGTTTGAGCAAGCCTTCGGCGGTCACGCCCGCATACACGCCATCGGCGCCATGATAGTGCATGCGTGTGTCAGTCTTGATATCCATCTTACAGAGGATCTGCGGGAGCTTGAGGAATCGCTCAGCCAAAAGGAAGAGGAGCATCTCCCCGCCCTCGCCGGTCTTGGCGAGATCGGTGAAGGAGCGCTTTGCCTGCTCGACCAGCGCGGCGACCGCCGCGGTGCTGTTATACTTCTGGTCGCGTGCGTGGGCTTTGGCGAGTTGCGAGCGAGGGATCGCATAATCGGCCACCGCGTCGCGCATCAGTTCGGCGAGGCGGTGGGGCTGGACGCGTCCGTTTCCGTCGACGGTTAGGGCGTGGCAGTGGACCTTGACCGCGTGACCGTCGATCAGAACGTCACGCTCGATCAGGGACAGGTGGACGTCGAGAGCTTCGGGATCTCCCGTCAGCGCAGCTGTCAGATCGCTAGCGGTGATGTTCGACAGACTGCCCCCCTTCTATTCTTTCCGTCGTCCATGACGAGTAACTTTTACATTGGTAAACCTAACCGCGTAGAAGACCCTCGTCTATCATTGGTCGAACAAGGCGGATGACGGTCACGGTCGATGGCGGTTCAACGGATGCTCGGGTCGCCTTCGCTCGCACTGCGAATATGACGGCTTTCGGGAAAACGGCTGAAACCGTTCTACGGCCACCTTGGGCGCTTTCCGGACTAGGACTTCGCTCGAGGCTTGGATGGGAGGTCACCACATCCTGGTCGCGATCTCGCGTTCTTCCGGTCCGAGCGCATTCGCGTAGATGGCGGTTGTCGAGATATCCGCGTGCCCCATCCACCTTCGTAAGAGGTTGAGTGGTACGCCTGAGTGGATTGCGTGGACGCCGTACCCATGCCGCAAGCCCTTTGGTGTCGCCTGGGGACCAGATACCCCAGCTTCTTTCATGATCGACTTGATCCTTCGCCAAGCTGTCATCCGATGCATAGGGAACAGTTGGCCGTTGGTGCCCAAATTCCTCGACAGTGAAAACCGATGTACCTCGCTTGCCAGATGGTCAGGAATCGGAATTTGGCGCACATGCAGCACCCCGCGCTTCTTGAGGGTGAACACCGCGATCAAACCGTCGCTTCGTTCAACCGACGCAGACCGTAGGGACAGGACCTCGGAAACGCGGCAACCAGTGTACACCAGCAACTCGCAAAGCAAGCGAGTCTGCCGGTCGCGGCTTGGAAGCACGGCCAGAACGCGGGCGCGCTCGTCCTCATTGATATAGAGCCGCCGTGTCTGGCGGTCATAGAGATGCATTTCTTGGTGTTGGGACGCCATGGGGTTTGCGTGATGCAGCCACGGCCTGCCGGCGGATCCGCCCATCGATGCCAGTGGCCTTTCAGTGACACTTTTACCAAAAGTGTCACAGGCCTTTGTGGATCAAGGTGATCCGCGCCTCTCGCCGAGACATTAGCAACGAAGAATCTGCGTAACAAGCCCAAAAATGGCCGTAGTTATCAGTATATGACGGTATTGGTAAAAATGTAACAGACCATATGTGGATAAATCTGGATGATTGACGCGACCTTTTTGTCTCGAAGAGGGTCGCGATGACTTTAGATTATGAGCAGATAGAAGGTTTATTTCCATCGATATGCGTTGTTCAAACTGCGGTAGGGGCCTTCCTTGAGCCCGACTTGGATCACGACATATTGTCACCCTGTACAGCGCTGGTGATGGTCGCCAATCGGCGCGGCGTCGAAAATCCCCTCGCTCGCGCCGCCGGCGTTTCTCACAAATGCGCCATCCCTGTAGCCGGCCTCCCCATGTTGGAGCGCGTGATCAGAACGCTGCGGTCTTGCCCCTATGTCGTAAGGATTCTGATTTCCGTCGAAACCCCGGAGGTCCTTCGAAGTGTTTCCTATGTCGATGATCTCGTGGCGGCCGGTCTGGTGTCAGTCGTGCCCAGCGGCGCAACCCTTTCCCAGAGTGTTCTAAACGCGGCACGTCTCCTTGAGGAAGCGGATTATCCGTTGCTGGTAACGACCGGCGACAATGTCCTGCATACCCCGGAAATCGTTCACGGCTTTTACGCGGTCGCCGCGGCATCACCGGTCGACGTGGCATTCGCCCTGACGCCTCGCTCCATCGTGGAGGAGGCCTACCCCGCCGAGGCCCCTGGCATCGGATATCTGACCTTCGCCGAAGGCGAGCATTCCAACTGCAACATCTACATGATCAGGAACAGCCGCGCGCTTCGTGTCTGCGACGTCATGAAGACCGGGGGACAGTTCCGCTCGCACCCCTGGCGCATTCTGCGCGCGGTCGGGTTCTCCACGCTGCTGCTGTACAAGCTCCGGCGGCTGACCCTTACCGGGCTATGCGCGCGGCTGGAGCACCTGTTCGGTGTTTCGGCCGGGGTCGTTTTTCTGCCGCACCCTGACGCACCCATCGACGCGGATGGTCCGGATAGCCTGGCCCTCATCGAGCGTATTCTCCGCGCCCGGGGAGGGGCCCGCCATGCAGCCTGACGCCTCGAACAATGTAATTCTGGTCGGACCCGCCCGGTCGGGAACGACACTGGCTTGCAGCCTGCTCAATGACCCTGTTGTCGCGAACACCGCCGCTCTCGATGAACCCTATGATCGAGACATGCTGGCCGCCGTATCGTCCGAACGGTTTCTCCCGTTCGTTGAAGCGCAGTTCCACCGATTCCGGCGGATGCTGGTCGAAGAGGGAGAGGCGGTCTCGACCGTAGGCGATCACGGTCTTTCCAATCATTACGATTCACTGTGCTCCGAGACCGGATTGCGGGAGCGAGTAGTCTCTGCCGGACGGGTCCGGCTGAACAAAGCCCTGGATGCGGATTGCCGCCTTGCCGTGAAGCACACGATCCCGTTCACGGCGATGCTGGAGCCGCTTCGATCGCGTTATCCGGTCTATGCGATCGTCCGCAATCCAGTGGCGGTGCTTGCGTCCTGGAACTCAATCGATGCGGCTTACCGCAATGGGGCGCCGCCGCGATACGCCGCGCATCTATGCGGTGACATGCCCTGGTTGATCAACGCGGTTCGCGACCGTTTCGAGCGACAGGTGGTATTGCTTGCCTGGCACTTCGAACAATACCTGCCGTTGTTGCGCGATGGGAAAGTCATCAGATACGAAGACATGATCGACAGTGGCGGGCGAGCGCTCGGTATTGTGAGCGCCAACGCCGGCAATCTGTCGGCGCAGCTCGCGAACCAGAATTACGTTAATTTTTGCGATCCGGAACTTATTGCACAAATCAACATCTCCCTACACCGCCTGGGCGGCGTTATCTGGGAGTTCTACGACCGGAAAGAAGTGGATGGGTTGAGCGCGTTTTTCACCGAAGGCCGATCGGAAGTCAGGCAACGCAAATAGTTGGCGCCCCCTGGGCGTCGTTCTCCCGGGGCCCGCCGTAAATCTCAAGCCGGTAGATCGAGGAACCAGAGCCCGTTCCTGGAACGTCACTCTCGCGGATTACATCGCCCTGGAAGCAGTGGTAAGGTTTTGGGTGGGCCTGCCCGTGGCAGGGGACGGCTGGCGTTGTTATCGACGGGTGTTCAGATGTTTTCATTGCGTTTGTTCAGATATTTGATCCTCGCTGGCGGTACCGCGCTCGCCATGCTGCCCCACGGCGCCGAGGCCGAGCCTGGTCCTGCATATGAGGCCGCGGGCCTCAAGATAACGCCAAGGTCGGTCGTATCGCTGGAGAACGGACGCCAACTCCACGTCGTGGTGGTCGTCGAGAACATGTCGGGACAGGATGTTCGGGTGAGTGTCGGCGCCAACCAGGCCGGGACTTACGCGTTCGACGAAACCGGCGGCAAGTGGACGATGGCTGATCTCCCCACCGGTATCGCCAGCGGGTACGACGGATGTTCGTCAGGAACCGTCTTGCATGACGGCGAGGCGCGGCCGGTACTCTATCGGCTGCCGGGTTCTCAGCGGGGTGCCGCGCCAGCGACCATTACGTTCGGGACGTTCCTCTACCGATGCAGTGAGGGGAGGGATCTAGGGGTGCCGGTTTCAATTGACGGTATACCGGTTCACGAGCAGTAAGAGTCTGACTCATAATGTTTGTGAGGTATATGAAGTGTTTGCGAGCCTGCGTGTCATGAGCTGGACGGAGGCGAGCAGGAGCCATTCGGTGGGGCTTTCGATGGTGGTCTCGAAGCCCTTGGCGGTGTCGGATCGCTTGATGGTTTCGAGCGTCCAGTCGCCTTTCCCCTCGAGCACGGTTTCGAGTTTCTCACCGGCACAGTCTCCATCGGCAAAGACATATCGCAACCAGGGGAAGCTGGCCCGAATGGAGGTCAGGACACCGGGCGCGCCGTCGCGGTCCTGGATGTCGGCGGCATGGACTACCACCGCGACCAGCAGACCCAGGGTGCCGGTCAGGATATGGCGCTTGCGGCCGTTGATCTTCTTGCCCGCGTCCCCCGGGTCCGGCTTCGCCGGCCCGAGGGCTGGCTGCCCCCCCGAGGGCCGCCGCTTTCGGTGGTTTTCACGCTCTGGCTGTCGATCACGCCGGCGCTGGGCGAGGCCTCCCGTCCAGCCGCCAGACGCACGGCCATCAGCAGCAGATGATTGACCGTGCTTCAAAGCCCGCTGTCGCGCCACGCATAGAAATAGCGCTGCACCGTCGATACCGGCGGAAAGTCCCGGGGCAGCATCCGCCAGGGCTGACCGCTGCGCAGCACATAAAACACCCCGTTCATGATCACGCGGAGCGACCACCTGGGCGGTCGGCCCAACCTTGAGCGAGCCGGCATCAGCGGCTCAAGAACCGCCCATTCGGCGTCCGTCAAATCGCTTGAATAGCGCAGTCCCTTCCGCGCATGCTTAGCACGGGTGATGTCGGTCCACATGTGGCTCTCCGTCGATGTCTCGCAACAGCGACTGAATCACAACGCACTGATATCTCTCAACTTCTTTTCGGGGCAGACACTAAGACCAATTGCGCGCGGGCAATTATTCATGGCCTCAGGGACGAGGCATGGACCGGGCTGGGCTTGCGCGGAATCTCGACACTCGCGGGGACGAGTATGTGCACTCGACACTCGCGGGGACGAGTATGTGCAGGAGATGAATGCCTTGCCGAAGCAGAACTTTGAGCGCAACCCATTCCTCGTCGGTCAGGTCGCTCGGATACCGCTTCGTTTTCTTCTCGATGGCCACCATCCGGCCGCGTGTCGCTGTGTTCCACATCCACAGCTTGAATCACGACTCGGCGACCCCTTCAAGCCATTATCAAACAGCCTCTCAAAATCCTCGCCACGCCTCCCAAAAACTCCCTATCCGCGCCAGAAGAGAGAATCATCCCAAACCGTCGATGGTGAGACACTTTTTCAGCAGCCTGATAGGATCGATGCCTGAAATAAGGCTGGTAATCGTTTGACCGTATGGATACTTGTTTAAGCTGGCCGTTGACCATCGAGTTAGGCGCAGCAATGCACCTGAGTGCGGTAGTATGGCGGATTGGGCAATGGCGGCACCAACCGTGTATTGGTGGCTTCGCCGCTTTGTCCGGCTGCTGTTATTCCGCACCATCCACGACGTTGCCCTGATGACCGATCGCGAGCGGGTCGGGCGGGAAGCGTGTCCAACGGTAGGCGTGATCGACAGTCAGACTATCAAGGCGCCGATACTGCAAAAGCGCGGTTATGACGCAGGAAAGAAAGTCCTGCGCCGTAATCGACACACCGCCGTCGATACCGATGGCCGGGTGCTGATGGTCAATTTCACTGTCGCCGACATCTCGGACACCGCCGGTGCCCACGCCATTGTCGCCGCCATCCGCAAGTGCTGGCAGTGGTTGAAGCGTCTCTTTGCCGACGGCGCCGATGACCGCACCCGCCTCGTCGACGCTGCTGCCTATCGGGACTTCGTCCTGGAGATCGTTAACTGGACCGACAAGCTACGAACAGCGTCTCGACGTCTCCGAGGCCATGCCCACATCGCTATCGAAAGCTTCATGGTTGCGCACGATCGCCCATCCATGAGCATTCTCAAACGGACTCTGAGACCGTTAGTGGAGTCTGCCTTGAAGGGGCGCTAAGTCGCAGGGGCATGTCTTGGTGTGGCCTTCGACGGTGATAAATTTGGTCTCATGTGCAGCCGGAGTAAGGGCGGGTTGTCTTGGATATAAAAGTAGTTAATGCAGGTGGTAATAAGATGTCCGCGCGCCCCACTTTGGTCCCGTCGGAATTGCCCAGCCAATTAGCGCGGCCGTCTATGAAGTATAAAGAGGTCTCACGCCGTTCATTGGAAGGTGCGTTGCCCATTGCAACCTGTCTATTTTTGCCCTTGGTACAGATTAAAGATTTATTTTATATTTATGATATTGTAACAGTATACAGTATTTATAAGCTTGGATTTCCCTCGGTGCCTTACAGAGGTCGATCAATAGGAAACTCCGTAAGGCTCCTGGCCATCGCCGTATTGCTGGCAACCCTTTCGAGTCTCGTCCGCACTGGCTTTGAACTCCGGTCGATTATGTACTGTGCTCAGTATCTACTGGCGCTAATTTACTTCTACTGCCTATTCTCCAATATAGCTGCAGGCCGTTTGGATGGCAGTTTGCTTGCGGCATGGGTGATCAAGGGAGCGGTTCTTGCGGGCGCATTTGGAATCCTGCACTTTGTGCTCCTTACGGTAGCACCATCCGCAGGTAACGCCCTATATAGGGGTTACCTCAGCCTTGCCGGATTTTCCGACCGCTTCTACCAGCTACGTTATGTTGCCGGAGTGGAGAATACGGGCGTTATTCGCGCGTTGGGTACATGGGATGTCTCAACAACCTTTGGTGGTATGATGGTGCTGGCGAGTGCGTGGTTATTATATGCAAAGCACATCACCAAGAGTGTACGTTATTCGGCTTTCATCCTTCTAAGCTTCGCTGTACTCGCATCAGGATCTCGGCATGCTTGGGTGATTGGATTGATCGTGTTATTTGCGCTTGTCGAAGGAAGCCGGAGGTACAAATTATTCGTGGCATCATGTTTTGTGGGGGGGCTTGCCCTATGGGTGTTTCTTTCGGCGACGCCCGATGATCTTGGGGGCACCTCTTTCTCCAATCAAATTTACAACCGATTTGAGCGCACGGTATCCAGTGGGTTAGAAGATAGCTCAATTCAGTTGCGCTATGTAGATGGTACTTCAAATTTCCTGCTGTACATAATGAAAGATCCGAGCGTTCTGGTATTTGGATTTGGTTTGAATACAGATAAAATCTGGTTCCAATCAATGGATATAGCAGCGTTTGCGTCTGAGAGGATTGACAATTACAATTGGGGATTTGTATCAAATGGATGGTTGCTGATATTGAGAAACATGGGAATATTAGGTTTTGTGGGCTTATTAGGTCTATTTTTGAGTATTAGACGACTTGGCCGTTCAGCGGTTGATGTGCCTCTATTGATTGCGGCACTTTTGATATTGTCGGACAATTATGCGATCCAGGTTGCACGCTGCTTTTTTATGATATTGGCGTTTCTAGCTGTAATTGCTGGTGACGCGCTTTTCCGGCTGCAGAACCGAAAGAGAGTATATCCGGAATCATCAACGCACTCGCCTAGGTCAATGGGCAATAGTTCTGTCACCAAGCAAGAAAAACGTCGTTTGGATAGAAGAAGCTAGACAATTGGTTATGAGGCAGGAGACTCCGAAGATTCAATTGAGCGTTGTCGTCATCACGAAGGACGAGGAGAGTGATCTTCCTCGGTTTCTGGAAAACTTCCTCCCCATCGCTGATGAAATCGTCATCATCGATGACGGATCTACCGATCGGACCGAAGAAATCGCCCGCTCGGCCGGTCCAAGGGTGAAATTCTTTTCCTGTCGCCGCACTGCCGACGAGGGTTTTTGTGACCAGCGGCAAAAGGGCGTCCACTTCGCGCGGGGCGAATGGCTGCTGCAGGTCGATTGCGACATGCGGTTGACGCCAGAATTGGAGCGGGAGATTCGAACGGCGATCCAGTCGCCAAACAAGATCGCCTACTGCTATCGGCTGCATCAGTATTTCATGAACCACCCGGTTCGTTACGGCGGGTTCCAGTACTGGAATCAGCCCTGGCTGTCCCGGCGATCCCTGACGTCGTGGACACAGAGGGTGCATGAGCGGATCCATCTAGACGGACCTGTCAGCGACATTGGCCAGCTCCAGGGCAGGATGGCCCACCTCAACGACACGGATTTTGCAGAAAGACTACGGAAGAACTATCAATACTCCCATTTGGAGGTGGAACGACTACTTGCCAAGGGAGAGACATTTCCCACCTACAAGGTCCTGTTCGTCCCACTGTGGCGCTTCATCCGTGCCTATTTACTGATGCGTGGCTTCCTTGACGGCCGCGTCGGCTTCATCTGGGCGCTTTACCAGTTCACAAGCAATACGACGGTCTACTACCTGGGTTGGGGGCGCCGTCATGGCGGCTCACGCGAACGGAACGAAGCGCTGATCCGCGATGCGATGGAACGTCAGCCGACGTCGCGCAAGGATGGTCTCCCGCCATTGTCCGCACTGGGTCCCCAGTGATGCCATCCACCCATCTTCCCAGCCTGCTGTTTCATCGGGGAAACCGCTGGCAAGGCATGCTCCGAGGCAGCACGAATATTCTGGCGCAGCATTTCCTGCAGGCCGGCTATCCGGTCACCTGGCTCGGCCGCCCTTATCATGCGGGCCATGTGCTGTTTCAAAAGAACAATTCGCACGGATATCGCTTCGGTTCCCGCGTGGAGCGGTCCTCGGACGGCGCGCTGGAAATCCTGCCGTTCACCTTGGCGCCGATCATCAAGTCAGCGCGCCTTGGCGCTCGAGTGTGGGCGCAATCGGCCCGTCTCGGCTATCAGACTATCTGTCCTTCTCTGCCGCGGCTCATGGCCGAGGCGTCGCAACCGTCGCCGCGCATCATTTGGTCGACGGGCGGTGACGCTGACGGCCTGCTTCGGACCTTCCCCGACGCAAAGCGGATCGTCCAATGTGTCGACGTGTATGAAGCTTATGCCGGCCCCGCCCAAAATCTACTGGAACAACATGACTACCGCGACGCGGATGCGATTGTGGCGATCGGCGAGGCACTGGCCCGCTATCTGGTGCGCGAACGCCAGGTGCCGCGCGACAAGATTACGGTGATCGGGCAGGGCGCTGATCTGGAGCTGTTTGCTACCCTCAAGCCGGAGCCGCCCGAGGTGGCGAACTGTCTGCGCCCGCGCCTGATCTGGGTCGGCCTGCTTGAGAAGGCGGATGCGACGCTCATGGAGGCGGCGCTGGCGGCGTTGCCAAACGGCGAGGGATCGCTTGTCCTACTGGGACCTGAAGCCGAGTGGGCGCGCCGCCTGGCGACGCACGACCAGCGAGTCCATGTAATTGGCCCACGGTCAGCGTCGGTTGTCGCCGCCTGCCTGCAGCACGCCGACGTCGGGCTGATGCTCTACGACCGCAAGCGTGATCCGCGCCAGTACGAGGGGCAGAACCCGCTGAAACTTTACGAGATGGCGGCGGCGGGCCTGCCGATCATCTCGACCTCGCACGAGGAATATCGCTATGGGACAAACCCAGCACTGATCGCAGACACTACCGAAGAGGTGGCCGCGGCCATGCATAATGCGCTGGGGCTCCGGGACAAGCTGGCATGTGCATCCCGGGAATTCGCTGGCGCCAATGGCTGGTCCGCGCGCTTCGTCCAAGCGCGGGCGCTCGTCCACGCGCTCCTTGAGGACCATGCGCCCGCAAGGCTCACGGCCAGGGCGGTATGACGATCATGCTGCAGGCCAAGCGCGCCATGGCATCGCTCCTGACGCACCGCATGGTCGGCGGCGTCATCGCCGCCGCGACGGGAAACCGAATCCCAGCCTTTGGCTTGAGGATTGACTCCAGCAATCCTCTGGTCAGTCCCGAAATCAAGGCCAAGCTGTTCTTCGGCATATACGAGTCGGCCGAGCGGCGCTTCGTCGCGCGCTATCTGCCCGGTGACGCCGACGTAGTCGAACTGGGGGCAAGCCTGGGTGTGCTGACCTCCATTATCCGCCGGCGCGTGTCGCAGCCGCGGCGGATCGTTGCGGTGGAGGCCAATCCGTTGTTGGCGCCCATTCTGCGTCGGACCTTGGAAGTGAATGGCTGCGACGCCAACGTGTTTGTCGAGGTTGCGGCGATCCATTATGGGCCGGAAGAGGAGGTTTCGTTCAGCGTCGGACGACACTCTACCGACGGCCGGGTAAGGCATGCAGCGGATGGCGGCGTGTCGGTGATCCGCACACCGACGGTCACGCTGTCGCGGATCCTGAGGCGACACCAAGTGAGGGACTTTTCCTTGATCGCCGACATCGAGGGCGCTGAATGGGGCGTGATCGAGCATGATCTCGAAGCTGCCGCCGCCGCTAAAATCATTATCATCGAGCTGCACACATCCAGCGTAGGCGAGGATGCCGAGATCCTCTTGGGCCGATTGCTTGCAACCGGCAGGTTCGACCTCGTCGACCGCTATGGCAACAGCTGCGTCCTGCGGCCCCGTTCCACAAAGGGTCGGGCGGCCTGATGGGTAGGGAGCAGAAAGATGTGCGCCCGATCCCCGAGCGTTTGGCAGTGGCGGATCGCTTGCGGATAGTGATCTGCTATCCGCTGGTCAACGCCTACATGGCTGCGTGTTGGCGTGAACTGGCCGCGCGCGTTGGCGTGGACCTATTTGTCATCGGGTTCAAGCCGGAGGCGGGCGACCTTGTGGCGTTCACTACCGGCATCATGGCGGGCGTGCCGTCCCGCCTGCTCGCCGGAGCCGAACGGCGCGAGGCCAAGGTCACCGCGGACCTGGTCGGCGAGCTTAGGCCCGACCTGTTGCTGATCAGCGGCTGGTCCGAACCAGCGTTCCGGCCGCTCTACGCCGACAAGCGCCTGAAGGACGTGCCCAAAGTGCTGATGATGGACAACCAGTTGCGGCGGACCCTGCGTCAATATGTGGGGCGGCTGGCGCTCAGGCCAATGCTGCGGCATGTCGACCACTTCTTCGTGACCGGCGAACGCGCCTGGCAGTACGCCAGGTTCCTCGGCATTGGTGAGGATCGAATCCAGCGCGGCGCGGTCTCCATCGACTATAAAGCATTGGCGCCTATCTATGACCAGCGTGTCGCCGGATTGGACGGCTGGCCGCGCAGCTTTTTCTTCGCTGGCAGATATCATCCGCGCAAGGCGATCGACCTCATGCTCGACGCCTATGGCCGTTACCGGGCGCGCCGCCCGGACGCTTGGCCGCTGGTCGCCGCAGGTATGGGCCCCATGGCGGGCGCTTTGGCCGGTCGCGAGGGCGTTACCGACCTGGGCTTTGTGGATCCGCACGCAATGCCGCTTCATTGGCGGGCCGCTGGCGTGTTTGTGATCCCCAGCCGATTCGATGCGTGGCCCTTGGTGATCGTCGAGGCCGCTGCCGCGGGCCTGCCCATCATCGCGAGCGAAGCATGCGGCTCGACTGTCGAAAATGTCCGACATTTCTATAACGGCCTGGTGATACCCACGGAGGACGTGGGCCGCCTTTGCGATGCGTTGCTGTGGATGCACGACAATGGCAACCGACTACCGGTCATGGGTGCTCGCTCCCGCAGCTTGGCAGCCGCCTATGGGGCCGACGTCTGGACCGACCGGGTGCTGGACATGGCCGCCCGGCTGGTGCCGGGAAAACGCGCTGCATCGGCAGGCCATCTATGACGGGAAGGCTGAGCGTGGTTTTTGATGGCGTCGGCATCCGGGATGGTGGTGGCGTTCGTCTGCTCGAACTCCTGGTCGAGCATCTTCCGGCATGCCGCCCCCAGTGGCACTGGGCCTTCTTCATGCTGCCTGAGACCGCGAACAGCCTGGATCTTGGGCATGCCTCGCGGAAAGTGGAAGTCTTTGGTGTTACCGGTGCGGGCTGGTTGTCGCGAGCGCGCTGGCTGACCCGCGGCCTGGGCAAGGTGGTGCGGCAGCGGCATGCCGACGTTGTCTTGAGCTTTGCTAATTTGCCGCCCACCTGCTCGGCCGCGCCGGTAGTTATATTCCTGCAACAGATGAAGGCGCTGCAGAAGCCGTCCTCGTCCCGCCCCGGCGAGCGGCTGCGCCTGTTACTCATACGTGGCTATCTTAGGGCTAGTTTCCGGTTCGTCGCGCGCATCGTCGTGCAGAGTACCCATATGAAGGTTCTGCTGGACAAGTTCCTGCCCGGCGCCGCACGGCGCACGGTGGTAATTCCCAGTCCAGCCGCATCCGTGGCCTCGGGCGGGGCTGGGGGTCATGTCCTGAGTGTCCTGGCGGACGCCGGCCGGCCATGCGTGGCCTATATATCGTTGCCGCGAAGCCACAAGAATCATCTTGTCCTGGTGCGCGCCTTTGCCCACCTACGCCGGTCGATACCAACGGCCAGTCTCCTGCTGACAGTGCCGCGGCCCGGCAAAGGGGATGCAGTCACCGCTTCCATCCATGCGGCGGCGCGCGACCTCGGCGTCGCCGATGGGATTATCTGGCTCGGCTCGATCACCGCGTCGGAGGTTGCAGCCGTTTATGGCACGGTTGAACTGGCCGTGTTTCCGTCGATCAGCGAATCCTTCGGGCTGCCGTTGGCCGAGGCGCTGATGCAGGGATGCCCCGTCGCCGCATCCGACCTACCCTTCGCCCACGAAATCCTGGGCGACGCGGGATCGTATTTCGATCCGGCGGACCCGGTCGCCATGGCAGGCACCATGGCGGTCCTTCTTGGTGATCCGCCGCTGCTGGCGGAGAAGCGAACCGCCAGCCTGGCGCGGGCGCACCGATTTGCGCCGGAGACGGCGGCGGAGCAACTGTGCGCCGTGCTCGAGGATGCGGCAGCCGGGGGGCGATTATGAGTCGCCTTAATGTGGCCATATGGGCCGAGGCACTGGTAGGCCGGCACACAGGAACGCGCACCTTTCTCGAGGCGGTGCTGTACAATTTTGTCACCCATCATTCGGACGATATCCAATTTACCCTAGTCTGCCCTTCATGGGCAGATCCGAAGCATCTCGAGGGCCGCTTTCCCGATGGTCCGTGGCGGGTCGCGTCCGCGCCGGGAACACGATGGAGCAACCGGCTCCGCTGGCTTGCGGGCGGCGCGAACCTGACACCCCTGATTGGCCGGCACGACGTGTATCTCAGCGGCTGGCAATGGCCGCTAGGCGGCGACGACCAGCCATTCGTCGGCATTGTCCACGATCTGCGCCTGCTGGACCGGCATGCCCGCGACCCGGGCGTGTCGCTGCCGCGCCGCATGGCTTGGACGGCGTTGTGGCGCCAATCCGTCCGGGCATGCCTGGCGCGGGCGTCGGCTATCGTCGCGCCGTCCCAGTTCACCCTGGATCATCTGGGGTCGCTGGGATACCGGGCGCACCAGCCTGCCCTGGTGATCCCCCATGGAGTCGACATGTCGGTCTGGGCCGCCGACAGGGCGCAACCGGCCCTCGACGATGCGTGCGGTCGCATCGGCATGGCGCCCGGTCACGAATACATCCTCTCCATCGGCCAGCACACGCCGCACAAGAACCTGCGCCGGCTTATCGAGGCGTTCGCCGCCCGGCTCGCGGTGCGCGATCCGGCCGCCCGACTGGTCATCGCCGGTGGCGAAAACAGCGAGACCCCATTGCTCCATGACGACATCGCCCGGCTCGGCCTTGGCGGCCGGGTTATCCTGGCCGGCTCGGTATCGTTCGACGATTTGCGGGTGCTGATGGCCGGCGCCCGCTTGTTCGCCTTTCCCTCGCTGTTCGAAGGCTTCGGCCTGCCGGTGCTCGAGGCGTATGCCGCCGGCATTCCGGTTGTTACCAGCGCGACCACGTCGCTTGCCGAGGTGGCGGGCGACGCGGCGATCCTGGTGCAGCCGACCAATGTGCCGGAGATCGCGGCCGCCTTGGAGCGAGTTTGGACCGACGGCTGCCTGCAGGTGCAGCTTTCCGCCGCCGGGAGGGTGCGGGCGGCGCTCTACGGCTGGGACACTGCCGCGTCGCGCTATGTCGAACTGCTGCAGACCGTGGCGGGTACGACGGGAAGGCCGCACTGATGGCACGGTTACGGGACCAACTTCTGTCAACCTACGCGGCCGAGGGAATCAATCTCATCTCGGGCGTAGTCTTCGGCATCATGTCGGCACGTGCGCTCGAGCCCGAAGGGCGCGGCGTCGTCGCGGCTGCATGGGCGGCGGTATCGATCAGCACCCTGATTTCCAGCCTCGGTATTGGCAAATCGCTGATCAGCCGGCTGAACGATTCGGATAGTGGGCTGACGGCGGCGGACTATCTGGGCGGCGTCCTAGCCCTAATGCCCGTGGTCATGATGTTGGGCTGGGCTGTATTGTTCTCGATGGCGCCTAATTTTCCACCCGAGCAGCGTATTCTTGGCTGGGTCCTGATCGCTCTCGCGATCCCCGTTGTGTTTGTCAGCGACATGGTGCGCTCGGTCCTCCGTGCCCGACGGCGTATCTTCTGGCTGAACCTGACTGTTTCGGGCGGCGCTGTATTGCGCGTGGCCGTCATGGGCCTGCTGTGGATGCTCGGCGTGATCTCCATCGGGGCAGTGCTGGTTATCGAGATCGGATTCCACGCCGTCATCGCCGCAGTCGGATGCTGGTCGTTGCGTGGTGCGCTGCTGAATGGTCCCCGTATGGGGGCGGTCACCGGGGCGGTGAAAGCCATGCTCGGCTACGGCATCCTGTTCCAGCTCTATTCCCTGCTGTTCAACATGATCAACCGTGTCAATGTCGTGATGCTCGAAAAGATCACGGGCGCGGAGGCTGCCGGCTATTTCGCCATCGGCGCGCGCCTGGCCGAGTACATGGGCACGTTGACCATGCAAATCTCCTTCGTGATGATCCCTTACTTGGCCCAGCAGCGAGATAAGAGCGATGCCGTTCAGCGCGCAATGGACTTGGTCAGGATGAGTGTGTTGGTACTGGTGCCCGCTGGTGTCGTTCTGATGCTGGTGGCAGGTTACCTGATACCAATCTTGTATGGCTCCGCGTTCGTTTCAAGCGTAGCCATCTGCCGCACCATGATCCCCGGGATCGTTGCGGCGGTCCTTTTCCAGCTCGCAAGCATGCCGGCGGTCGCGGCCGGCAGGATGAGACTGGTCACCATGTGCAGCGCCATCGGGTTCGCGGTCAATGGCGTCGCCATGCTGATCCTGACGCCACGATGGGGCGCGGTCGGCGCCGCCGCGGCGGCCACGCTTGGCTATGTCAGCCTGTTGGGCGCACATCTGCTGACACTCAGGTTGTCGATGGGCATATCGCCGATCGACGTCCTGATCCCGAAACGGTCGGACTTCATGGCGGTGCGTCGGGCGCTCAAGGTATGAGACCGGTTCTAAATTGCGTGCGCGGGTATGTTCAAACTCGACAAGGAGAAACGCCATCCTGACTGAAGAAAGCATTCCGGCAACCAACGGCCTGCCTCTGGCGTGGTCCAACGACACTGTGGAGCCGCTGCGTCCCTACAGGATGCCGGCACAGATCAGCGGCGACGCCGGCGTCGGCATGTTCGCGCCGCTCAGGCTGTTATGGAACGGCACGCGCGGGCTCGGCTGCGCCGATCCGATGCCGGATCCGGCGACGCTGGAAAGCTTCTATCGCGACGCGTACCGGCGCGTGATGAACAAACGGCGGGACATCGACAACTACATCACCAGTCCCAACTATCAGGCACAGACCCGTAGCCAGGCGGCGTGGATCAAGGCCGCCGCGCCGGCGACCGGGGAGTGGCTCGATGTGGGCGCCGGCTATGGCATGCTGCTGCACACGGTGCGCCGGGAGATGCCCGACTGGCGACTGACTGCCGTCGAACCGGACAACGAGGCGGAGGCGTCGTTGTGCGCGCTCGCGATCCTGGAACGGGATTTCGCCGGGTTTTGGGAACGGCGGGTTCTGTCCCCCAGCGCGTTCGACGTGATCAGCCTCTCGCATGTCTTCGAGCATCTGATCGACCCGGTTTCAAGCCTGATGGCCCTTCGCCATTATCTGAAGACCGGCGGCCTGCTGATGATCGAGGTTCCCAACGACACGCGAGAGGAACTCATGCGGGAGGCACGAACTAGCGACCTACCCCACCTGTGGTTTTTCTCCCACTCTGGCCTAGTCGCCCTACTTTCCCGCGCCGGTTTCGATGTTCTCCGCTCGGCGGAAATTGGCATCAGGCGTCCCGGGTCTATGGACCCCATCCGGATTCGCGCGCGCCGTATACTGACGAGACAGCTTTATGGCCCCCTGGCGATCCTGGACGACAGGACGTGGTATGCGGAGGGGCCGGATCGGTGCGATCTGCGAATTCTGGCGCGCAAGCGGGAGCTATCCCATTGAGCCAACGCAAGCTGCACCCGAGGCTGTGGCAGCCTACCTACATGCTCAACCGGGCTTTGTCGCGAACTATATCGGGCTGGGCCGAACAATACTTCGCGCCCACGGAACACCATCGACTGCTCGACATCGGCTGCGGCTCCATGCCCTATCGCGTGCTGTTCCAAGACCGTGTGTCCGAATATGTGGGCTGCGACCAGTATCCGCGCAACGCCACAGTTGTCGGGTGCCCTGCTGACGATCTGTCGTTTCCCGATGAAAGCTTCGATTCTGTGGTTTGCTTTCAGGTGCTGGAGCACGTGCCGGAGCCCTGGCGGGTACTCGACGAGGCATCGCGCGTGCTCAAGGCCCGTGGGCTGGCCATCGTGACCGTGCCGTTCCTGTTCCCTTACCACTCCTCGCCGGGCGACTATTACCGCTACACCCATGAGGGAATCCAAGCCATGTCGGCGCGATCCGGGTTCGACATCGTCGAGGTCGATCCGCAATGCGCGACGCTGCCGACCCTGCTGATGATCGTAAACATCAAGGCGTCGGAGCAGCTGCGGCGCTTCAACCGGTTCGCGCTCCTGCGTCCGCTGGCGGGAGCGATCGAAGGGCTATTCGTGGCGTCCGTAAACGTATTGGCGCTGCTGTTTGACGCGCTCGACCGCAAGCGCAATCTTCGCGGTTTCCGGGGCTATGCGAACTACTCCTTCGTCCTCAGAAAGCGTGCGCTTGTTGTGGGTGGCCCGCAGCCATGACAGACAAGCCCCGAGCGCAGGATTTCGATAGGATCAGGCGGCAGCTCCGCTGGCGCCGGTTGTGCGCGGAAATCATCTCGAGATTGCCGCTCAACGGGCTTCGCTGTTGCCTCTACCGGTTGCTTGGCTACAGCATCCGCAACAGCGCCGTCGGAAGAGGCACGGTCATCGCCATCGAAGCCCTGGATATGTCCGAGGCTCACATCGGTGTGCGCAATAAGATTGTCGGGCCCTTCCGGCTGGAGATGCGGCACCGCAGCGCGATCGGTTCGGGCAACACGATCGTGTCAGGCTTCTGGGCGGTGCGCAAGGATCACGCGGCATTCGGCTATCGGCGTGAACTGGTGCTGGAGGAATACGCGCTGCTCACCATCGAACACTGGGTCGATGTGATCGATCGCATCCGGATCGGTGCCGGCACGCATATCGCCGGCATCCGTAGCGAATTTTGGACCCACGGGCATACCTCCGAAAATCGCGACATCGACATCGGCAAGGACTGCTTCGTTGGATCGAGCTGCATCTTCACGCCGGGATCCGGCCTAGCCGACCGGAGTGTGGTAGGAAGCGGCAGCGTGATTACCAAGAAACATCCGAATCGCTTTAGCATGCTTTCGGGCAATCCGGCTGAAATTCGGCGGACCAACTACTATTGGCGCACCCGCAGCATCATCGAGCCGGATGCGCCGCCGCCGTTGCCGGAAACCATCAGGCGCTTCGATAAGAACACCCAAGAGGTTTAGCAGCAGGCGAGAATGATGAATATCTTGTATGTGATGCCGCGTTTTCCGTCGCCCTCCGAAACATTCATCGCCGAGGAGATGATGGGCGTCCGAGCGCGCGGCAACGATGTCACCGTCGTCTCGCTTGCCAGGCCACCGGCCGAACAGGTCGCCCGAATGGGATCGCGCCTACGGGCGGCCGCCGAGAACGTGATATATCTGGACCGCGTCCCGTTGACGCTCGATGCCATCGCGGCTTGCTTTCGGCCAAGTGTCAGGCGCTTGAATGGCGGCATCAGCAGCGCCGCCACGTTTCGCACCAGCACGGCGGTTCGGTTGCTACGTGCATCGGCGGTTAAACGCATCGCCCACCGGGTCGGCACGGAACTGATTTTCGCACACTGGCCGCGGGCGACGGAGGTGGCCATGGTCGCAGGCGAGATCGCCAGGCTTCCCGTTGCTTTCAGCGTTCACGCCCATGAGGTGGCCCATGACAATGGGCATTTCACCTTAGCGTTCGAACACGCCCAGGCCGCCACCTTCTGCAATGCGGCATCGATGGATTATCTCATGAACGTACTGCCGACGACGGCGTCGGCCAAATCCAGCCTAGTTTATCACGGTATCGATTTGTCGCAGTTCAAGGCGCTTCCTTTGCCGCCTGCTGGAAACGTTCTAAAGGTTGTCACGGCGGGTCGCCTCACGCCGACCAAGGGCATCGACAGGCTGATCCGGGCAGCGACCCTTGCGCGCGACCGGGGAGTTCCGTTCGAACTGATGATCATCGGTGACGGCAGCGAGCGCGGGTCGCTGGAAACACTCGTGACGGCCTCCGATTTGGGAACCCTGGTCCGTTTTACTGGCTGGGTGCCGCACGAGCAGATGGTCCATCATCTGAGCGCCGCGCATGTATTTGCGCTGATGGCGGATGCCGATTTCAACGACGGACTGCCCAACGTGGTCCTGGAGGCCATGGCGATAGGGCGGCCCATCATTATTTCGCCGCTCCCGGCAGTCGCTGAGGCGGTCCTGCACAATGAAAACGGCTATGTGCTGTCGACTGTGGAGGCTGTCGAGGAGTTCGCCGATTGCTGCACGAACCTGCGCAGCGCGCGTGGGACGCTGGAACGCTGGGCGGCGGCGGCAATCGTAGATGTGCGGGCGCGCCACGACCGGGCCTTACACCTGGATCGCCTCTGCGCGCTACTGGACAGCGCGAGCAAGGCGTATGCCGCATGAAACAAATCCTCCAGAACCTCTCCGATGGTGTCACCAATCTCGTCGATGTCCCTGCTCCGCTTGCGGGGGCCGGCCAGTTGCTAATCCGTACCTCCGCGTCGGTTCTCTCCGCCGGTACCGAACGCATGCTGGTGGAGTTCGGCAAGGCCGGATGGATCGACAAGGCGAGGCAGCAGCCGGACAAGGTGCGCCAGGTGCTCGACAAGTTACGCACCGATGGTCTGGCGTCCACCATCGAGGCAGTGCGCAGTAAGCTCGATCAACCCTTGCCGCTGGGCTATTGCAATGCCGGGCATGTCATCGCCGTCGGCCCGGGCGTCGAGGGCTTTGCGATCGGCGATCATGTTGTGTCGAACGGCAAGCATGCGGAGATCGTCGCCGTGCCGCGCAACCTGTGCGCCCATATTCCGGCCGGGGTGGACGACGAGTCTGCCGCGTTCGCTGTTCTGGCGGCTATCGGCCTGCAGGGCGTGCGGCTGGCGGCGCCGACATTGGGCGAAGCCGTGGTCGTCACCGGCCTGGGCGTCATCGGCCTGCTGACGGCGCAACTCCTGCGTGCCAATGGCTGCCGCGTGCTGGGCATCGACTTCGATCCGGGGCGCCTGGCGCTGGCGCGTCAGTTTGGCGCCCAGGTGGTGGACCTCTCTCGGGGCGAGGATCCAGTCGCTGCAGCGGATGCGTTTTCGCGCGGGCGCGGGGTCGATGCTGTGCTCCTGGCCGCCTCGACGACGAGCAGCGAGCCGGTTGCCCAAGCGGCGCGAATGTGCCGCAAGCGCGGACGGATCGTGCTGGTTGGCGTCACCGGGCTGGAGCTCTCACGGGCGGATTTCTACGAAAAGGAACTCAGCTTTCAGGTGTCCTGCTCATACGGCCCAGGCCGCTACGACCCTGCGTACGAGGAAAAAGGGCAGGATTATCCAGTCGGCTTCGTCCGATGGACGGAACAGCGTAACTTCGAGGCTGTGCTCGACATGATGGCGACGGGAGCTCTCGACGTCACGTCACTGGTTTCACATCGCTTCGATATCGCCAACGCGCCACACGCCTATGAGCTGTTGGCGTCCGATGAACCTTCGACAGGCATCGTGCTGCAGTATCCTGCTGTCGGAGATATCGAACCTGTCGTCACGCGCACCATCTCCCTGACGGCCGAACAGGGGCGGACCGCGTCCTCGGCCGCGGCGGTGGCCGGTTTCATCGGTGCCGGCAACTTCGGGGGCAGGGTGCTTATCTCGGCCTTCGCCGACGCCGGGGCAACACTCCAAACACTTGCGTCGGCTGGCGGCGTCTCGGCGGTTCATCATGGCCGTAAATATGGATTCCGGCAGGCAACCACCGATACGGGGGCGTTACTTGCCGACCCCGCGATCAACACCGTCGTAATCGGCACGCGTCACGACACGCACGCGGATTTTGCGTCCCGCGCGCTTCAGTCAGGTAAGCATGTCTTCGTCGAAAAGCCGCTCTGCCTGACGCTCGAAGAACTGGCCGCCGTCGAGAGCAACTATATCCGTGCGCCCGGATCGCCGCTGCTCATGGTTGGCTTCAACCGAAGGTTCGCGCCGCAAATTGTCCGAATGAAGCGGCTGCTCGACACCGTGCGGGAACCCAAGCAGTTCATCATGACAGTAAACGCCGGCGCTATTCCCGCCGAACACTGGACCCAGGATCCTTCCGTCGGAGGCGGCCGCATCGTCGGCGAGGCGTGTCATTTCGTCGATCTGCTGCGCCATCTTGCTAGCGCGGCGATCCGCCATCATCTCATCGTCGGCCTGGACGGCGCCAAAAGGACCCCCGTCGGCGACAGCGTCGCCATAACACTCAGTTTTGCCGATGGATCTGTTGGCACAATCCATTACCTCGCCAATGGCCACCGCAGCGTCGGCAAGGAACGGCTCGAGGTGTTCTGCGCTGGCCGGGTGCTGCAACTGGACAATTTCCGCCGCCTGCGCGGCCACGGTTGGCCGGGCTTCCGTTCCATGAACCTGTGGTCCCAGGACAAGGGGCACCGGGCCTGCGTCCGGGCCTTTGTTGAGGCCATCACCCATGGCCGCGCGGCACCGATCCCGATAGACGAAATTCTTGAAGTTAGTCGCGTGGCCATTGAACTGGCCGGACACAACGCCGTGGGGCGGCTAAGTCTCTGTTGAAATTGCTGAGTATCTTCATCTGGCATCCGTTGGCCTCCGGCTGAGATTCGGACTCACACCGGTGATGATGTGACACGGGTGGGGCCATTATTTGCCGCAGCTGAACGCTATTGGCAGACGCTCCGCCATCTTCGTCCCATCCAGTTTTATGGACGACTGCGCTTTCGTCTCGCGCGGCCCACGGCAGATATTTCGCCGCCGCCAGCACGGCGCAGGCTGGAAAAATCCTGGCGCTCACCGGCGCGCCGGCGGCCCAGCCTGTCCGGGAAGATGACCTTCTCGCTGCTAAACCAGACAGCCTCCTTGCCGGAGGTCGGCTGGGATGGGCCTCAATGCGATAAGCTCTGGCGTTATAACCAGCATTATTTCGACGACCTGAACGCATGTGATGCCGATGCGCGGATCGCTTGGCATATTGATCTTTTGCTGGCGTGGGTGGAGGAGAACCCGCCGGGAGAAGGTACCGGATGGGAGCCCTACCCCACATCGCTACGCATCGTGAACTGGATTAAGTGGGCTCTGGCCGGCAATGCGCTGCCGACTGAATGCATCCAGAGCCTAGCGGTTCAGGTGCGCTGGCTGATGCGGCGGCTGGAGTGGCACCTGCTTGCCAATCACCTGTTCGCCAATGCCAAGGCGTTAGTCTTTGCGGGGTTGTATTTCGAAGGGTCAGAGGCGCACCGCTGGCTGGATATGGGCATGAAAATCCTTGCCCACGAGTTACCGGAACAGATCCTGCCGGATGGCGGCCAGTTCGAGCTGAGCCCGATGTACCATGCGCTGGCGATTGAGGATGTCCTCGACGTTGTTAACATCATGCGGGCCTATACCGCAGCGCTCGGACCAGTGCACGAGCAGTGCCTTGCCCAATGTGAGGGCCGACTCCCCGCCATGCGGCGCTGGCTTAATACGATGTGCCATCCCGACGGCGAAATTGCCTTCTTCAATGACGCAGCCTGCGGCGTCGCGCCCTCTTCAGCTGAGCTGGACGATTATGCAAGGCGTCTTGGCTACGGTGCGGCGTTGGAATTGCAGGAATACATGTGGCTGGCCGACAGTGGCTATGCGCGGCTTGCGCAGGGAGGTGCGGTTCTTATCGTCGATATGGCGCGTGTGGGGCCGGATTATCTGCCGGGACACGCCCACGCCGACACGCTGAGTTTTGAGTTTTCGTTCCAAGGGCAGCGCATCTTTGTCAATTCCGGTACTTCCATTTATGGAGCCGGTCCAGAGCGCCTCCGTCAGCGCGGTACCCCCGCCCACAACACCGTCACGGTGAACGGACGAAATTCGTCCGACGTGTGGAGTGGCTTCAGGGTCGGCCGGAGGGCCTACCCCATGAATGCGGGCATCAGTTCCAAGGCAGGTGCCTTGTTCGCACATGCGGGACATGACGGTTACCGACACCTCCCTGGATGCCCGGTCCATCAACGAAGCTGGGCGCTCTCCTCGAACCGGATGATTGTCGAGGATAGCATTTCTGTTTCCTCCCTTCCCGGTGAAGCCCGATTCCATCTGCATCCAGACGTCCGTGTCCAACAGGTTGGACCCGGCGATGGGACGCTGACCGCGCGCGAGGGGCGCCTGCTGTACTGGAATACTCATGGATGTCCTGCTCAGGTGGAGAGTACCTCTTGGCATCCTGAGTTCGGGATCAGCCAGCCAAATTATTGCATCGTCGTGGCCCTTCGCGAGGGCCGTGCAACCTTCGAGCTGAGTTGGATCTGACCCTCGCTGCACATCCTGTTCCTGTCCGACAATTTCCCGCATGAAGTGAACGCCCCGGCAAGCCGAACATTCGAGCATTGCCGAGAATGGGTGAGGGCAGGCCACTGAACCGGCTGGCCAGCTCGCTGTGAATCCAATCCCGCGGGCGACAAAATCGGGTTCTTCGAGGTGTCCAACTCCTTCCGTGCGGGGGGGGGGGCGAAAAGTACAATGCAGTCCAGTATGCCCGATTCAGAACGAATGGTTGGGAAAAGGTTTGTTCCCCGCAAAAAATATGGCACTTATCTGACGGAAGGTTAGGGGCCCCCCCTCACCTTCGGCCTCCGACGCCCTCCGAGAGAGCCCCTCGCGGAGGGCGTCACATTCAAGCTATCTATGGCGTCATCTACGTCCAAGCCGACGCCTCATAGTTGCCTTCGGTTGACTGTGGAGCGGTCATCGACGCTCACGGGGCGCACCTGCCGCGGAGCCCGCCGGCACACGCGCCTCGCAGCTCACATACGAAAACAGCGCCCCGCCCTCACAATCCTCACCACGCTCCAACAACCTCCCAATCCCTATCCGGATAGGGAAGCATCTCCGCATCCCCAAGGCGAGACACTTTTTCAGCAGCCTGCTAGAGCACGCGAAAGAGGGAGGGGCCAATTGTTTCCGCCGGCTTGCGGATGCACCCGGCATGCGAACAGCAAGGACCGGTAAGAATGCGGCGCCGACGATGCCGGGCGATCGCTGATCGGCTGACTGACTTCAGAGTGCTGACGACGCTTATGTAGCGGAATCGGCCTACTTCCCGCAGGACGCCACATCCTCCACCGGTTGGCGACCCGAACGAGACCGCAACGAACTTGCTTCGCCGCTGTGTGGACGGCAATTGTGGCGATGTGCGGGGTTTGATTGGCGGCATCGGGGCCTGATGGCTAGTGTCAATGCGCGCCCGGGCATGGAGGGATTTGGGCCGGGAACGCTGCCTTGACCAAGAAACCCATGTCAAGGGTGTGGTTTCAGGCCCCGGCGAAGGGCGCTAAGCGAGGCTATACGCCATGTTTTGGCCGACTTTGTGATTCACAAGGGCCTCAATTTGTGGTATACAAAATCCGCCGATGATGTCTTGGGCAAAAAAGGGGCAGGATAATGAATAGTATTCTCAGAAATCTCATTCTGGTGTCAGCCTTTATGGTGCCCGGTTTGGGCACCGTCGCAGCAGAACCTGCGACTGGATTGCCAGAAGACGTGGCGCGCGAGCTTAGCGGCCTGTTGGAGTCTTCACCCGAAAACGCAATCAATCCTGCCATATTTACCCTCGCCGGCAACAATCCTGCGTACGCGGATGAGATTGCCTGCGTGCTCATTCAATATCACGGGCAGGCGGGATTCATTGAGCGGGAACTGTTCAAGGTGACACCGGATCCCGACGTGCGAGAGAGCTTGCATGACGCGATAAGGGCTTGCTCGCAAAAGACTGGCGGGTACGGAGATGCCCAGGGTGGCTTCAACAAGTTGCTGGTGGGCGGTGACTTCGGCACCTTGGAGAATACCGCCGACGTGTTGTCGCCTGTTCAACCCTGAGTGGGGCGGGCCAGATTTCCTACATTATCAGGGGCGGGCGTATAGCTTGGACGGCATTTGACGATACATTCGCGCTATTGGGCCTGGAGCGTGGCGATGGCCGTGGGGGCAGGGCTTTCAGCTACTTCCATGGCCCAGTTGGCAGACTCCTCCAAGAATCTTTATGTGGCGAAGCCCGGACCTTACGACCCTCTCGGGATCAGGATGGGATCGTTCTACGCCTTCCCCTCCATTGAGGTGCTCGGCTTGTACGACGACAATGTGTATGCCGACAGCGCCGACAAGCGTTCAGACGAAATCCTGGTGGTGTCGCCGCAGATTCAGGTCGAGTCGAACTGGTCGCGCCACAAGTTGCAGCTGTTCGCGGGGGGCGAGTTCGGGTTTCACAACACCTTCGGCGCCGAGGACTATAAGGATTACCTCCTGCAGGCCCATTTCCAGGGCGATCTGACCCGCGCCACCAAGCTGGAGTTGCAGGCAGAGCAGGCCCGCGACCATCAGGAGCGCGGTGATCCCGAAGCCGTGGAAGGTCTCAAGCCAACCATCTACGACAGGACCGAAGCCCGCGCGCAGCTCAACCAGTCCCTCGGCCGGCTCAGCTTGTCGGCCGGCGGACGCTTCGCGCGGTACGACTTCAAGGACACGCCGGGTGTCAACGGCATCATCAACAACCACGACCGCAACCGCGACATCTTCGTCGCCGATGCCAAGGCCGCGTTCGAGTTTTCCCCTGGCTACCAAGTTTACACTGAATTTGCCTACAATTGGCGCGACTTCGATGATGCCTTCGACGACGTGGGCATCAACCGGGACTCGGAAGGGTACGAGCTTACCGCCGGCGTGCAGTTCGAGCTGACCGACCTGCTGGAAGGCGCCATCTTCGGCGGCTATATGACGCAGAATCCGGACGACCCCAGGCTGATCAAGATCGATGGCGCCGCATTCGGCGCGTCGCTGATCTGGCATCCCACCGAATTGACGACGGTCTCGCTCGAAGCTTCCCGGGCCATCCAGGAAAGCTTCCTGCTCGATGCCACAGGCTATTTTGCCGACCGGGTGCGACTTTCCGTCGGCTACAAGCTTCGCGAGAACCTAGACATCACGGTGTTCGGCTTGCTTGGCCAGGATGACTACCAAGGCATCTCGCGGAACGATTCACGGTATGGTGGCGGTGTGAACGTGTTCTGGGGCCTCAATCGCTTTTTGGCGGCCAAGGTTGCTTACACCTATGACCGGCGTAACTCGGACTTTCCCGGGATTGGGGATTTCGCCCGCAACCGCGTCGCCATTGCGCTCGAAGCGCGGTACTGACGTGAGCAGACCGACTTGGACGGCCGCCGAAGTACCGATGGCTATCAGACAGTACCGCCTGTCATGGATTTTGCTGCTGTGCAGCGCGGCGCTGATGCTGCAGGTCGCCCTATCGACTGTGGCCGCCGCCGGCACGGCAGGCTCCTATCGCCTTGGTTCGGGAGACGAAGTGCGGGTAACCGTGTTTCATCAACCGGATCTATCGGGCCAGTTCCTTATCGGGGCGGACGGCATGATCTCCTTGCCGCTGATTGGCAATTTGCCGGCCGCCGGCGCAAGCGTACGCGACCTTGAAATGCGCATCCAGGATGCCCTGCAGCCGGAGTATCTTAAGAATCCCTCGGTCAGCGTCGAGGTGCTGAACTACCGCCCTTTCTACATTCTGGGGCAAGTCGACAAACCCGGCAGCTATCCGTTCGTGTCGGGAATGCTCGTGGTCAACGCGGTTGCGCTCGCCGGTGGCTACACGGCGCGGGCGAGCATGGGAGGCATATATATCGAGCGGCCAGGCGCCGGTGCGCAGATCAAGGTGACGCCGCAGACCCCGGTCATGCCGGGCGACATCATCCATGTTCCAGAACGCTTTTTCTAGCCGGTACACGATGGCCCCTTTGATGATTTTCCCTCACGTGCACTGGTCGGACTGCATGGCCCATGGGGGCTCTTGTGTCCACTGACGTGCGACGGGAGGGCGGTCTGCTCGAGCGGGAGGCGGCCGACAGGGATGACGAAGGCGGCGTCGATGTCCTCGCCTTCCTTGCCACGCTGTGGCGCCGGAGGGCGATCGTGCTGGGCGTTGCCGCGATTTTCACGGCACTGGCCCTGATCGTCATCTTTCAGTTAACGCCGCGATATGAGTCAGCCGCGCTCGTGCGCATCGATGCGCCAAAGAGCAACGTGGTTGACATCGAAGCCGTCCTTCAGGACTCCGGCCAGGAGCAGGGGTTCGTGGAGACGGAGATCGAGGTGATTTCTTCGCACGACGTGATCGGCCGCGTCGTCGACAAGCTCCGTCTCATGGAAAACCCGGTCTTCAACCCGGAAGTGGGTGAGAAACGCCAGCCCAGTCCGTGGCGGTTTGTCAGTCCAGGGTACTATTTCAGGCTTGCGGGCGAGTTATTCTCCGCAACCTCGGCACCGGCCAGGCAAAGCCTGAGCGCCGAGGATCGGGACACCGAATTGCGCGGCCGCATTATCGACCGGATTGCCGGCATGATGGACGTCAAGCGCAAACGCCTGAGTTCGGTTATCGCGATCGGCATCGAGTCCGAAGATCCGGCGCTGGCCGCCAGATTGGCCAACACGATCGCCGGCGAGTATCTGGTCAGCCAGTATGAGGCCAAGTTTCAGGCGGCCGAAACGGCGACGACCTGGCTCAACGAGCGCCTGGGCACCATGCGCCGGGATGTCGAAGCGGCGGAACAGGCGCTTGAGCAGTTCCGGGCGCGGAGCGGGCTGCTGTCACGGACGGGAGGCAACTCACTGCTGACGGAGCAGGCCTCTCAGTTGAACGCCCAGCTCATCCTGGCGAGGACGGATGCGGCAACCGCGAACGCCAAGCTGGCGCAGGTGGAAGACCTCTACCAGTCCGGTGGTGTCGCCGCCCTCAGCAAATTCCTGACTTCGGACGCTATCGCGCGTTTGCGGGCACAGGAATCCGACTTGAACCGGCAATACGCGGACATGTCGCAGGAAATGGGCGAGCGCCATCCCAAGATGATCAGCCTGCACGCGCAGATCGAGGATACGCGCGAGCAGATCCGCCAGGAGGTGGACAAGACGCTCGGCAACCTGCGCAGTGAAGCCGCGGCGGCCCGCACCAAGGCCCAGACGCTGCAGTCCGGACTGAACGCGATGCAGGGCGAGGCCGGTGCGCGCAGCGAGCAATCGGCGCAACTTGCCACCCTGGAGCGAGAGGCCCAAGCCAAGCGCGTGATGTTCGATACGTTCCTGAAGCGCTTTCAGGAAACGTCGGCGTCGGAAGGTCTGCAGCAGGCGGACGCGACGATCATTTCCCGGGCCCAGGTGCCGCGCCAGCCCAGTTTCCCGCCCATGCGGCAGTTCCTGATCCTGGCCATGCTGGCGTCGGTTGGCGCCGGCGTGGGCGCCGGTTTGTTTGTTGACCGTATCCTGGATCGTGGCTTCCGGCGCCTCGATCAGGTCGAGGCCGCCACCGGCCTGCCGGCGCTCGGCTCCATCCCACAGACCCAGGACGGCGACCTGATCGCCACGGTGCTGCGCAAACCAAACTCGTCCTATACCGAGGCGCTGCGCAATCTGCACGCCGGTATCCGGCTGTCCAGCATCGACAATGAGGCGAAGGTTATCCTGTTCGTGTCGGCCGTCCCCGGCGAGGGCAAGACGTCGGTGTCGACCAGTCTGGCCGTGCTTCTGGCGCATGCGGGCCACAAGGTGCTGCTGGTCGATTGCGATCTCCGCCGCGGGCGTGTGCATGATCGGTTGGGGCTGCTGCCGAAGCCGGGGCTGGTTGAGCTGCTGGTCGAGCCCGAACTCGTTGGCGCGGTACAGGTGCACGCGCCAAGCGGCCTGGACGTAATTGTCAGCGGCGGTTCGGTCCGCAGTCCGCAGGACCTGCTGGGCTCCAATGCCATGCGCGAATTCCTGGCGCGGGCGCGCCAGCGATACGACTACGTGCTGGTCGACACGCCACCTTCCGGCGTTGTCAGCGAAGCCCGGCTTCTCGCCGCTGCGGCCGACCGGGTGGTGCTGATCGCCAAGTGGAACAGCACGCCGCGCAATATCGTGACAGGCGCCGAGCGCCAGTTGCGTGACGCCGGCGCGCACTTCGCGGGCGTCATCCTGTCCCAGGTGGCGCCGCGCAGTGGCCTGATCTACGGCTATGACTCCTACAGCCCCTATTACGGTAAATATGGCGAATATTACCAGGACTAGCAGCGCCGCGGGACGCAAGGCCCGGTTGCTTTGCGCCGGGATGGCAATCGCTGTCGGGGCGGCGGTGCTAGGCGCCGGCCTGCCCATGGGATTGGCCGCCATCGCCGCCGCGCCGGGCGATGCCGTCGCCCACGCATTGCGCGCCCGGCAGAACCTCTCCGAAGAGGAACTGGTGCGCCTTGCCGCGAGCCGCGCGCGCGCGCTGGCCTGGCATGATGACGTCGACCACCGCCGGGAACTGGCGAGCGCCCTCGCGGCCCTGGCGCCGCGGCGAGCCGAGCCGGCGCGGTATTATCTGGAAAGCATGGAGCAGACGCGCGCGGCGCTGCTGGCGGCGCCGGCGAGCCCGCACGACTGGCTGCGCCTTGCCGGGCTGGGGCTGGCGTCCTCTGGCCACCAGGCCCGAGCACGCGCGGCCAGCGATTTTTCGACGGCGCTGCTGACGGGCGCCGACACGCCGGGCCTACGCCCTGGCGTGCTGCAGGTGGGATTCAGGCTGTGGTCGTCCCTGCCGGGAAGCGCGAAGTCGATGCTGCTGGATGTCATGCGGCACGCCTGGCGGGACGGCGGGACCATGGAACGCAGGGGCATCCTGGCGCTCGCCGACGCCAACGGTTTGCTGGAATTGGCGTTGATGGCGCTTCGCGAGGAAGAGGGGATCGAGCCTTATCTCGGCGGGAGGTTGTCGTGACGGCGAACGGACAGGCCCGCTGGTACGTGGCTCAGACATTGCCGCGCAAGGAAGCGCTAGCGCTCGCCAATCTTACGAACCAGAACTTCACCACCTTCTGCCCGCGCATCCGCTGCACCCGGCGCCATGCCCGCAAGTTCTATACGGTGAAGGAACCGCTGTTTCCCGGTTATCTGTTCGTGTCCATCGACACCGGCGACCAGCCGTGGCGCAGCATCAATGGCACGCGCGGCGTGGTGCGCCTGCTGACCGACGCCGCCGGCCCGGTTCCCCTGCACCACCACCTGATCGACGAACTGATGGCGACCGCCACCGGCGATGCCCTGGCGGATCTGGCACCGGGACAGGAAGTCAAGCTGCGCACCGGGCCGTTCGCTGATTTCATCGGCCGCGTGGTGAGCCTGAGTGCCAACCATAGGGCAAAGGTGCTGCTTCACCTGATGAACCGCGAGGTGACGGTGGAGACGGCGATCCAGGATATCGACGTGATGGGGCAGGCGACGTGATGATAAGTGCACTCGCCAGTGTGCAAATGTTCATGATGATGACGCCCTCAAGAATTGCGGGCCGTTTCGAGGGCCGATAGGGTTGATGACTTCATGAGGATGAACTGGGTGATGGTTTCACCCTGAGTGCGGTAGCGTTGCTGAGGCCAACTGACATGATTTGTGATCAAGAGTCGTGCTTCGTGGGGTTTATATGGTCGTATCGATAATCAGTAGTTTGGTCATATTTTGCTGCGGCGAGCAGTTGAATTCGCTTTATAGGAGGCTGGCATCTGCAATTTCTCTTTTCACAGGCGGAGGCATCATCGGCATGACAGCACGCTGGAAGGCGTGCGGCTGACATGATTCTGGTCACGGGCGGCGCCGGGTTCATCGGTGCGAATTTTGTCCTGCACTGGCTGGCGCACAGCGACGAGCCGGTCGTTAATCTTGATGCGCTCACCTATTCGGGAAACTTGGGAAGCCTTGCGGCGGTGCAGTGTGATGCCCGGCATGTATTCGTTTACGGCGACATCTGCGATGCTGCTCTGGTTGGGCAGTTATTGGCCACCTACCGGCCCCGCGCTGTCGTGCACCTGGCTGCGGAAAGCCATGTGGACCGGTCGATTCTCGGACCGGAGGCCTTCCTGCGCACCAACATTGAGGGGACATCCTGCCTGCTGCAGGCGGCGCAGAAGTTTTGGGACGGCCTGCCAACCGATGAGAAGGCTGCGTTTCGCTTCCTGCACGTCTCTACAGATGAAGTGTACGGCACGTTGGAGTCGGACGATCCACCCTTCACGGAAGGCACGACATTTCGGCCGAACGGTGCCTATGCCGCGAGCAAGGCGGCCAGCAACCATCTAGTTCGGGCATGGTTCCAGACCTACGGGCTGCCGATGCTGACGACCAACTGCTCGAATAACTATGGGCCGTTGCAGTTTCCCGAGAAACTCATCCCGCTGACCCTGCTTAATGCCCTGGCGGGCAGGCCGCTGCCGCTTTATGGCGACGGCCTCAATGTCCGCGACTGGCTCTATGTCCGCGACCATTGCGCCGCCCTTCGGCGCGTTCTGGAGGCTGGGCAAGTCGGGGAGACGTACAACATCGGCGGCTGGACCGAGCGGACCAATCTCGAGATCGTTGAGGCTCTCTGCCGCATGCTTGATGAATTGCATCCCGATCCTGGCGGGTCGCATGAACGGCTGATCACCTTCGTGCATGACCGGCCGGGACACGACCGGCGCTCTGCCATCGACGCCCAGCGTATCGAGCGCGAGCTTGGCTGGCGGCCCCTGGAAACTCTGGAAACCGGCCTGAGGAAGACGGTTCGCTGGTACCTGGATCATCCAGAGTGGGTCGCGCAAGTTCAGAGGCACGTATCGGGAATGAATTGACCGGCAGTATGGTGCGCGCGAGCGCGGGTGACGACGAGCCTGTCACGGAGGCGCGCATTGTGACACAGGTGGCTTTATTCACGAAGTGCGTCGTCTGCACGGCCATCGTGCCGCAAGCCGGCGCCGGCAGTGTCCTGCTGAAATGCGACGATGTCGGACTTCATGCGATAGGGACGCCCGCCGTTGCTGTAAGGGTTGGCCGCTGGAGCCTCGAATTCGGCAGGGTGCTGCCGTCTCGATCGCTTGTCGTTCCCATGATGGATGGACAATGCGACATGCATCTGAAGTGGGCTTGTCGGCGCTAGTCGCTACCAGTCCGGCATTCGGTCCCGTATTCGACGTGACTGACAACAGATACGCAATTTGGCCCTTCGATTGATCTAGGTGGGGGATTTTTCCATGCAGTATGGCTACGTACCACATTCAACCGGCCGGCCTCTGAAAATCCTGTTCTTGTCGGACAACTTCGTCCCCGAAGGCAATGCTCCCGCCGCCCGCCTCCATGAACATGCCATGCATTGGGTGAAGGCAGGGCACGAGGTGACTGTGGTTACCGGTGCGCCCAACTTTCCCGAAGGCCGTCTCTATCCGGGATACCGCAATCGCTGGCGACATGTGGAAACGATCAATGGCATTCGGATCGTTCGCGTGAAGACATATATAACCCCCAATGAGGGTCTAGTGCGGCGGACTCTCGACTATCTCAGTTTCATGCTGTCGGCAGGGTTCTTCGCGCTGTTCGAGAAAAAGCCGGATCTGGTCGTGGCGACCTCACCGCAGTTTTTCTGCGCGATTGCCGGCTGGTTTGTGTCTCGCCGTCACGGCGTCCCCTTCATCTTCGAACTTCGGGATCTTTGGCCCGCGTCGATTCACGCGGTCGGAGCGTTGAGGAATGGAGTTATTCTGAGGGCGCTGGAAAAGCTGGAGCTTTCCCTCTACCGCTCCAGCGCCGCGATCGTCGCGGTGACGGAGTCGTTTCGTGACGATCTTGTGGCGCGGGGAATCGCCCGGGATAAAATTCATGTCGTCGTCAACGGCGTCGATCTCGAGCGGTATCTGCCCAGGCCGCGCGATCCGGTTCTGGAAGAGTCGTGGGGCCTGTCAGGCAAGTTCGTTGCCGCGTATATTGGCACCCACGGCATGGCCCATGCGCTCGACAAGGTCGTAGAGGCGGCGGTTCATCTTCGTGATCGTGAAGACATCGTGTTCCTGTTTGTCGGTGCAGGCGCGGAGCGGGCGAACCTGGAAACCGCCGTTGAACGATTGCGGCTATCCAATGTTCGGCTTGTCCCGCGGCAGCCCAAAGAAGCGATGCCCGCGCTGTGGAGCCTCGTCGATCTTTCGATCGTACCGCTGCGCGATACGCCGGTCTTTGCCACCGTCATTCCGTCAAAGATCTTCGAATGCATGGGGATGGGGGTGCCTCTATTAATGAGCGTTCCGGATGGAGAGGCCACGGGAATTGTCCAGCGCACGGCTACGGGCCTGTGCATTTCTCCGGAGGATCCGAAGTCGATGGCCGACGCCATCGCCGGCCTTTCCGTCGATCCCGATCGTTTGCGGGGATTTCGTGAGAATTGCCGCAACGCTGCCTTCAGCTACTCTCGCGAGACCTTGGCGATTCAGTATACTGCGCTTCTGGAGCGGATCGCATTTCCATTGGAAAGCACGCCGGCTCCGCTGGCTGAGGGGGTCGTTCATATTCGAGGGCGTAAACCAGTTATGTAACGGCGTTGGAATGCGCTGGCCCGCACGCAGGGGTCACTGTTTCGCGGCTCGAGAGCCGCTTTTTTTGTGCCTGTGTGATGTTGGGCGAGTAGCTATCGATTCTTGAAGGTGATCTTGGCACTGCCGCAGGACTGCGCTCTTTGCCGTGCCGCTCTCAGCCGCACCGGATAGCCGGCTTTTCACCGGAACAGGCCGCGGGTGTCGATCAGCACTTTGCGGGCAAGCTGCTCGCGCTCGATCAGCCTGAAGCGGTCGTGGTCGACCAGCAGCAGCACGATGTCGGCACGCCTGAGCGCCTCGTCGACGCCGACGAACTCCACATTGGGCAGGCCCTTCAACGTCGGCGGGCAGTCGTCAACATAGGGCTCGACCGCCAGGATCGTCGCCGCCGTGCCACGCGCCAGCGCCTCGGTGATGGCCAGCGCCGGGCTTTCGCGCAGGTCGTCGATATTGGCCTTGAACGCGAGGCCCAGGCACGCGACCACAGGATCCTTGAAGCGATCGGCGGCGTACTTCACCTGCTCGATCACCCAGCGCGGCTTGCCGTCATTGACCTCGCGCGCGGTCTGGATCAGCCGGCTCTGCTCGGGCGCCGAATGGACGATGAACCATGGGTCCACGGCGATGCAGTGGCCTCCCACGCCCGGACCGGGCTGCAGGATGTTGACCCGGGGATGCCGGTTGGCGAGCTGGATCAGCTCCCAGACATTGACGCCCAGCCGGTCGCAGATCAGCGACAGCTCGTTGGCATAGGCGATGTTGACGTCGCGGAACGCGTTTTCCGCCAGCTTGGACAGCTCGGCGGTGCGGGCCTTGGTGGTGAACACGGTGCCGGTGGTGAAGGTGCGGTAGAACGCGGCGCCCACCTCGGCCGAGGCGGTGTCGATGCCGCCGACGATGCGGTCGTTGATCACCAGCTCCTGCAGCACCTTGCCCGGCAGCACGCGCTCGGGCGAATGCACCAGGAAGATGCGGTCGCCGCCCTCGGTGATGTCGGGCCCCAGGTCGGGCCGCTCCTGCGCGATCCATCCGGCGATCCGCTCGGTGGCGCCGACAGGGCTGGTCGATTCAAGGATCACCAGGTTGCCGGGGCGTAGATGCGGCGCCAGCGCGCGGGTCGCGGCCTCCACATGGGACATGTCGGGTACATGGCCTTCGGCGAACGGCGTCGGCACGGCGATGATGAAGATGTCGGCGGGCGCCGGCTTGTAGGACGCCGTGAGCTGGCCGCTGCCGACGGCCGAGGCGACCAGGATGTCCAGGTCCGGCTCGTGGAAGTGGAGGTTGCCGGCCTGCACCGCGCCGACCACCCGGTTGTCGACGTCGACGCCCAGCACCTTGTAGCCGCGCGTCGCCAGCAGGCTTGCCGTGGGCAGGCCGATATAGCCCAGCCCCAGAACGCATATGGTCTTGTCGAAACGCGCCATCCCGCTCCCCTACGCCGCCTTGTCGATCCACGGCGCTGGCCGCTCGCCCTGCCCCGCCAGCGCCTCAAGGTAACTCACGATGCGCCGCGCCGCATGCCCGTCGCCGTAGGGATTGTGCGCGTGGCTCATGCGGTCGTAATGGCTGGCGTCGTCGAGCAGCCGCGAGGCTTCCGCGACGATCCTCGCGCGGTCGGTGCCGGTCATGATGACCGTGCCCGCCTCGACGGCTTCGGGCCGTTCGGTGGTGTCTCGGGTGACCAGCACGGGCTTGCCCAGCGACGGCGCCTCCTCCTGGATGCCGCCCGAGTCCGTGATGATCAGCGTGCCGCGGTTCATCAGGTAGACGAACGGCAGATAGTCCTCCGGCTCGGTCAGGTGGATGTCGGGCAGCCCGCCGAGGAGTTCGTGCACCGGCCCCTTCACGTTGGGGTTGAGATGCACCGGATAAAGCACCGTGACGTCGCCGCGCGCGGCCAGGTCGGCCAGCGCCAGGCACATCTGGCGCAGCCCGTCGCCGAAGCTCTCGCGGCGGTGGCCGGTGACCAGGACCAGCCGCTTCGGACCGAGGAAGGCGAACCGGTCGTCGTAACGGCGCACCAGCGCGTCGTCGGCCAGCAGCCGGTCTCGGGTCATGGCGAGCGCGTCGATCACGGTATTGCCGGTGACGTAGACGCTGTCGGCGGGAACGTTCTCGGCCAGCAGATTGTCGCGCGCCCGCGACGTCGGCGCGAAATGCAGGTCGGCCAGCGCGCCGGTCAGCCGCCGGTTCATCTCCTCGGGCCACGGGCTGTAGCGGTTGCCGGTGCGTAGCCCGGCCTCAACATGCCCGACCGGAATTTTACGGTAATAGGCGGCCAGCGAGGCAGCGAAGGTCGTGGTGGTGTCGCCGTGGACCAGGACGCGGTCGGGCCGCCAGTCGTCGAACACGCCCTCCATGCCCGCGAGCACGCCCGCTGTGATGTCGTTCAGGCTCTGCCCGGCCTTCATGATGTCGAGATCCCAGTCGGGCCGGATGGCGAACAGCTCCAGCACCTGGTCGAGCATCTGGCGATGCTGGGAGGTGACGCAGACGCGGGCGTCGAGCACCGGGCTCGCTTCCAGCGCCGTCACGACCGGCGCCATCTTGATCGCCTCCGGGCGAGTCCCGAACACCGTCAGAATGCGGCGGAGTTTATCCATCGGCGTCTAGTTCAACGAGACCTGATCCGCCATCAAGTGTCCGTCGAGTGCGCACTTCCTGGCGGGACGGACGGGAAAAGCGGGAGGGCTGGGAGCGATCACTGGATATGGCTCTAGGCAGTGCCGTTCTCCAAATCAAAGCCGTGGGCGTCTTCGTCGGCATATTTCCCAGCCGCATCATATGTAGCCAAACTCTCGATCCCAGGCATGATCTCGATCAACGCCACGATCGAAGTTCCGCCCGGCAATCTGGCGTCGGCGCAGATTACGCGGACAGGAAGTTTGGCCCCCGCCGTTCGCAGCGGCCTCGTCAAATCCAGTGACATGGTTGAAATCCTTGTTGGCTCGTCAACTTCCGCAACCCTGCGTTTCGGGCGGCCGCGCCGGATAGGCTCCGGCATCCTGGCCGCTCACTCTCACAGATCCGAATACCGGGACTGGAGCATCCGGCGCCAAGCCAGCGCGCCGGTGTACAGCCCCAACTGCAGCAAGACCACGATGGTCGTCGGCAATCCGATGGCCAGGTGCAGAGCGGGGAGAGCACAGAGGCCCCAGTAAGATGCCACCGCGATGCCGTGGTTGCCGGACATGGCGTACAGCCAGTGATGAAGGTGGTTTCTGTCCGGCGTGAACAGGGCCTTCCCGTTCGCCTTGCGGGTCAACATCACCCGACCCATGTCGATGACCGGGATCAGGAACACGCTGGCGAAATAGGCAGCGTCCAATTGTCCTGCGGCGTCAGTGTACGCCTGAACTGCCGCGAATCCGATCAGCGCTGTCAGCATGTAGACGCCGGAGTCACCGGTGAACAGCCTGCCCCGCAAATTGAACAAGAGCATGACGCCCAAGGTGCCGATCACCGGCAGCATCAGAGCCAGCGTGTCCCTGTTGAACCAGGGGAGCAGCAATACAATCCATATCACGGACATCCCAAGGAAGAGGCCGTTCATGCCGTCGGCCATGTTGGATGCATGCTTCAGGCAAAGCAGGGTGAAGATGGTGAACGGGACCGACAGAAGGCCGAGCTGCAATGTGACGAGGAGGTCGGAGAAGTTCAGGGTGCTAATCCTGAGCGCCGGGTCAATGCCCGTCGCCGCAGCCAACGTAAGCAGCCCAACCCACAGCCGCCCCCATGGGTTCAAATGGCTCCGGTCATCGAGAAAGCCGAGCCCGAAGAATATGGCGCAGACCAGGAAGATCCATAGCCTTGGCTGGATGATCTCGTGGTCGGCGAACAGATCGACCACCATGCCGAAGGCAAGGGATACGAACAACGCAACGCCCCCGACAAGCGGGGTCGGCGAACCATGAATCTTGCGATTGCCGTCCGGGCGGTCGATGATCCCCAGTCGGCCGCCAATCGTTGAAGCCTTGAGGCCAAAAAAAATCCCAATCAGAACACCACCGAGGAGAGAAACCAAAGGGATGGCCCAAAGGACTACGTGATCATCAACAGGCATATCCCAATATCCATTTCCCCACGCCCGCAGGTTTTTCGGCCGACGAATCCATGTCCCCAAATAGCGAACACGATAGTACCCAATATGGGTGGGTTTTCCTAGGCAATTAGGGTGCCCGAACCCATGGCTCTCGCATGGCGTTGCGCCGAAGCTAGGGACGGCCGTGGAAGTGAAAGGGCCTCCGTTCTCGCTGGTGCTGATCGCGTCCGAGGCCCTACACTGCGGATCGAGCCGTCTCTCGAATCCTGCTGATTTCGGATACGGGCCCTAGGGAAATTTTCGCGATAGGGCGGCGTCGACGGCAAAACGGGAAAGATCATTGCGACGCACCGATATTATCTTCTGGGCCCTATTGCTTATGGTCTGTTGGCTGCCGCTTCCTTTCGGATCCGTGCAGGCTTGGGCATGGTCGCTCATGGTTATCGCGGCGGGCCTGCTGTTGATCGCCTGGGGCGTGACCACAGCCGTTGCCGGCAGTCCAACCCCGCACGGACTTGGTCGCGTCAAATGGAGTGTCGTCGGATTTCTGATTGCCGGCCTGTGGGGTTTGATCCAGGTCAGCACGGCGACGCCGGCCGCATGGCATCACCCTATCTGGGCCATCGCAGCCGAGACGCTGTCGGTCCCCGTCGCGGGGCGGATCGCGATCAATCCCCAGGCCGCCGTGTCCACGTTGCTGCGGCTGGCGAGCTACGCGATCATCTTCTGGCTGGCGTTCCAGTATGGCCGGGACCGCCGTCTGGCGCACTTGGGCATGTGTGGAGTGGCGATGACGTCATCCATCGTCGCGGCGCTTGGGATCGTGCCGTGGCTGATCGGCTGGGACGGCTTTCTCTGGTTTGACCGGGAGTTTATGCAACGGCAATTGCAGGTGGGCGCCCGTCTCGCCATTCCCTTCGTGAATCCCAATCATCTGGCGAGTTACGCCGGTATTGGATTACTATGCGGCATTGGCGTCCTGGTCGGGGACACGCGGGGGTTGTGGCGCCCCGAAACACAACCGCGGGAAAAGCTGCGTCGCTTTCTCGAAGTCGTGTTCGTACGCCGGTGGTATGTGGTGGCAGCCTGCCCAATTCTTGCGGTTGCCGCGCTGCTGAGCTTGTCCCGAGCCGGCATAGCGGCGATCGGCGTCGGTCTGATTGTCCTGATCGCGGCGCTTCTGCGCAGGAGCCGGCCGAAGGTAAGCTGGCTGTTCGCTGGCAGCGCGGTCGCCCTGACGGCGATCGTCGGCGCCTTCGCCCCGAGTTTGATCCGGTTGTCGGACCGACTTGAACAGGCGAGCCTCAGGTCGGACCAGCGCCTCGAGATTTATCGAAATTCAATGGAGGCGATCGCTGCGTCCCCCTGGCTGGGATATGGGCTGGGCAGTTTCCAGTCGCTCTACCGGATGTATGACCACTCGGATCTGCGGCGAGTGGTGAACGCGGCCCACAGCACGGTGCTGGAAAATATCCTTGAACTTGGCATACCGGCGGCGCTGGCGCTCTTTGCCGCCATCCTGATCCCGGTTGTCGGGTGCTGGCGCGGCGCGGCGTCAAGACGTCAGGACCAGCATATTCCGGCAATCGCCGTCGCTGCCTCCATCATGCTTATCCTACACTCTCTGGTCGATTTTCCGCTTCAAATCCCGGCTCTCGCGGCGCTGTTTGCGTTCGTGCTTGGGCTCGGCTTTGCGCAGTCGATCAGCGCCCGGCACTGGCCAGCAATGAGTAAGGATCTGGTGTGACGTTGTATTGGCAGCGACCCGTTAGTATCTGACCCAAATTAAGTTGAGTGATATCAGTCGGTTGTGATTCTGTCGAATTTGCGAGAAACGACGGAGTTGGCGCATGCGGACTGATATTACCCGGGCGCAGCATGCGCGAAGCGGCAAGCGGTTGCCAGGCGATCTGACCGACGCCGAATGGTCGGTTGTCGAACCGTATCCGCCGGCGGCGTCGCCAGTTGGGCGGCCGCGCAAATGGCCGTTGTGCCTGATCCTGGACCGGTTGCTCCACCCGCTGCGCTGCACCGCGGCTGCCCTGGTGGACGCCGCGGCTTGGCCTGTTTCCGCCGGCCTCGACCGTCCAGTGGGTGTTTCTACCAGTGGTGTGACAACGGGCCGTGGCAGCGCATCAATCATTTCCTGGTCATGGTGGCGCGCCAGACAGAAAGCCGGGAGACCTCGCCAGGGTCTGTGGGCCGGCCCAAGTACCTCCATCCAGTGCTTTACCGGCACGAGGCTCAGTCAACCAGCTGGCCACGGTCGGCAACCGAGTTGTAGGGTAGGTCAAGGCCCGCCATATCGCATTCGCCTTGGGCCAAAATGGCATTGGTTCCGGAGAATGTGAGGTTGTCGACAATCAGGCCGAAACAGGAATAGCCATAGCTCGCCTTGTTGACGATGCCCTTCAGGGTGACGCTGGAGCGTGGCATGTAGACCATGCCGGTGACTTTCCAGGCCGGAGAGTTGCCGGCCTCGGCGACATCCACGCCGGTGGTCAGGTTCGGTGCCTGGTAGATCGCCACCCCCTTCCATACGCCCGTGGTGGGCGCAGCGAAGTCCAGCATGCCGTTGCCGGTGGGTGCATGGGTGTAGACGCCATTGTCGCCCGCGAACACGATTGTCAATGCAGAGCCGTTAGTTGACCGCAAGGTGTAGCTCTGGGTGTCGAGTTGGCCGTTGAAAATGACCAGCACCGCACCGTCGGGCGCGTCGATGGTGACATTGCCGGTCAACTGCAGGTCGCCGCAGATGATGACATCGCCGCTGAGGTTCTTGCTGCCGGTCCATTGGTTGGAGGACGGCAATGACGGTTTCTGGGGATAAGATGCCCCGCACGGGTCTGACGGGATATTGGTGGCGAGGGCGGCGAATGGGTCGGACACTACCGGCATGTGAGAGTTCTGCTCGGTGCCGCAGCCACTGTTCGTGCCGGCCGCATCGCCGATGTCGACTGTAAGGTCGCTCCCGTTGCAGGTGGCGTTGGTGTTCGACATGATGTCGCATCCCGGCAAACTGGCCTTTGGCGCGCCATTGGTTCGGATGCCGTTCGTGGCGCCGCTGGAGGCAAGGGCCAGAATGCAGTATTCGCGTGGCGCGAAGGCTTGTCTCGCGGTGGCGGAACTGGCCAGGTTCTGCATGCGCTGGCCGTTGATCGCTGTGCTTCCCTGAAAGCCGACCATCTGGCTGAGATACAGCTCCTGCGGCTTGGTGATGGTCACCTTGTAGCAGGTATTTCCGCCCGATGGGCAGGTGGCCGTGTTTGTCGCCGTCACCGTGACGTTATTGGCGCCGTGGGTGAAGCCATACTGCGCCGCCACCGCCTTGGCCTCGGTGTCGTAATTGGCGCCGCCGTTGGTCGCAGCGGCGAGCACGGCGGAATCCGCTGTATTCTGCATCGCCCACTTGGTCATGTGCCATTGGCCGACCTCGAATCCGAGCGCCATGGTGGACAGCAGGATCGGTAAGCAGAGCGCCACGATGATGGCGATATTGCCACGGCGATCGCGAAGCATCGCCGGGAGGCTACCAAGTATCATTGTCATTGTGTCCATCTTCAGACGGTTACCGATCACTGTCGTTACTCCCGGAGCCGTGCGTTTCGTCTGTATCCATGTTGATCGAATTGAACGATCCGCACACAAGGGCCGTATCCCCAGACCGCGTTGATGTTCTCCACTATCGCGGTTGCGCAAGGGCGCGGGACTCCGCGCGGTAACGCGGTAATCAGCACCAACACCCGCAACCATCACGCCAGCGGCACATCTAACCTTCTTGTCCTCGTATTTATGTCGTAAATAAGTCATATTGATGTCTAACAAGGGCACGTATTGCAAATATAGGTCTGTAATGTCAAATATATTCATTTTCATAAAATGCATTATAATTATAATATATTATAAGATGCTCGGTGGTGGGCTTTCATTGCTTCCCCACGAGGGCTTCCGGCCTGAGCGTAACGATCTATGCTTGATTCTCACTTGGGACGTGCGACGTCAGCTGCAGTGGGCGCGGACACTTGCCCGGCGTTCACGGCGTCGATCCGTTGAGCGCGCCGTGCTCGTGGACTTCGGCGGCGCGCTCAGCGGTGCGCTTGCTGACGTTCAGCAGTTCCCGCCGCGTCCATCTATGAAATAACCTCGCCAATTGGCGAATTTTCCGGACAGCCCTGTTTCAGGTCGGCCAGAACTGCCGCCACCATTGTCCGCTGACTGTCCGTCAGGTGTCGCGGATACAGGTCTGGGCTGATGACGTAGTGGATCGGATCGGTGCCGCCGTAGCCTTGAAGCGACGGCGCATCGACACCCGCCTTGATGCGCGCCAGGTAGCGGTTGCGACCGTCCGGGATCGCCCCACCGCATGTCTTGATCGTCTCCCGCAAGCCGTCCGATTTGGCACTGAATCTCGATCCGCCGGGACGAATTGCGACGTTCGTTGCAGCGGCAAATTAAATGCGTGCGTGCTTAATATATCGTAGTGGTTTATGTTGATCGACCACGCTGCGTGTCTATGCGGAGACGGCGGAGAGCATTGCGATGGAATTTATCGATCCTGATATTCGAAAGTCCTCCGTTACGGTAATACCTCCGTCCAAAGCTCACCCAACCAGGAACGGCACTCGACGGCAACGCCTGCTGCGTCATTTTGCCTTCTGGCTGTCGATCCTGGTGATCTGGAGCGCGGGAGCCCTCGCCTATGTCAGCGCCCGCTCTGTCATCGAGGCCGATGAGATGGCTGACCACGCTCAGGACGTCCGCTACCAGACGGAGCTACTGCTGTCGCTGCTGAAGGACGCCGAGACGGGACAAAGAGGCTACATCATAACCGGTGCCGACCACTACCTGGAGCCCTATCGGGCCGGGCTGGCCAAGGTTCCGGATACGCTGTCGCAGCTACGGCAGATGACGCTGGGTAATCCGTCTCAACAGCAGCGTCTCGACAAGCTGAACGGTCTCGTCGACCAGCGTCTGGACATTGCGGCCAGGAACATCAATCTGCGACGCTCGCAGCCTGGCGTCGGCTTCGACACGGCGAGGCTCGACGAGGGCAAGGCCGTCATGAACGAAATTCGTGTGCTGGCGGCTGCAATGATCGACGAGGAGACCCGGCTCTATCGACTCAGGAAGGCAGGGGCTCAGGACAACGCCGAAACAGCTCTTCTGGTCTTCCTGGTCGGCCTCGCGGTGGGGACGCTGGTTATCGCCGGAATCTACTACATGATGCTCCTCGAGGCACGGCGGCGTCGCGCCGCCGAGGCCGCGCTTCTTACACTGAATGGCGAACTCGATCAGCGCGTGCAGGCTCGTACCGCCGAGATCGAGCGCAACCAGCGGTTTCTCGCGGCGATATTGGGCAACATGCGAGACGCCGTGTATGTACGCAAGGATGGCAAGTTCGCTTACGCTAATGAAGCCTGCGCGCGGCTGTTTGGCGCGGCGACCGTCGAAGAGGTGCTTGGGAGAAGTCTGTTCGATTTCTTTCAGAAAGCGGATCGCGCCGTCGTCGCCGAGCGGCTCAAGGTGCTCAGCACGCCGGGGGCCACCGTTCCCGTCATGATCGAGACCATTACGCGTCTTGACGGCGGGACCGTTGACGTTGAAGCGACTGCCGCCTCCTTCATTGACGATTCCGAGCTCGCCGTCTTGACCATCCTGCATGATATCACCGAACGGCAGGCGCTGGAGCGGCGGCTGCGCCAGGCGGAGAAGCTCGAAGCGATCGGACAGCTTACCGGCGGTATCGCGCATGACTTCAACAACCTGCTCACGGTTATCCTCGGCAACGCGGAATCACTGGCCGAGGAAGTGCGCGAGGATGCGCCCCTGCGATTGATGGCCGAGATGGTGCAGGGTGCCGCTGTGCGGGCGGCCGAACTGACGCACCGGTTGCTCGCATTCTCGCGCAAGCAGGCTCTTGAGCCGCAGATCGTCGATGTGAACCAGCAACTGACGGGCATTCAGAGTCTCATGGAGCGGACCTTGGGGGCCGCGGTCCAAATCGAGATCGTTAAGGGCCCTTCCGCGTGGAAAGCGCTCGTGGATCCGGGCCAACTGGAGAATGCGATCCTCAACCTGGCGATCAATGCGCGTGACGCCATGCCGGAGGGTGGACGGCTGACGATTGAAACATCCAATACACGGCTGGATCAGGAATATGCCGACCAGAATTCAGAGGTGGTGCCCGGCCAGTATGTGGCCCTGGCGGTTAGCGATACCGGCTGCGGCATGCCGCCTGAGATCGTCGACAAGGCATTCGAGCCGTTCTTCACCACCAAGGAGATCGGCAAGGGCACCGGACTTGGACTGAGCATGGTGTACGGCTTCGTCAAGCAGTCGGGCGGCCATATCAAGATCTACAGCGAGCTCGGAGAGGGTACGACCATCAAGCTCTACCTTCCCAGGGCTGATGCCGGGGCCGTCGCCGGGCAGCGTCAAGCGGCGTTGGCCGAGGTTGCGCCTCGTGGCACGGAACGCATTGCACTCGTGGAAGACGATGCAGGTGTTCGAAACTACATAGAGAGGACGCTGCGAGAGCTCGGCTACACGGTCCGTTCCTATGACACCGGGCCCCAGCTGCTCGGTGAGATCGAAAGCGGCTATGCGTTCGACCTGTTGCTCACGGATGTGGTGTTGCCCGGGGGCATGAACGGCAATGCATTGGCTGCCGCTGTCCGGCATCTTTGGCCGCTTGTGAAAGTGCTCTACTCGTCAGGCTATACCGAGAATGCGATTGTCCATCAGGGCAGGCTCGACCCGGGCGCGCAACTGCTGCACAAACCGTTCCGCAAGACGGACCTGGCGAGAAAGGTGCGGTCGGTTCTCGATGCGCCATAAAGGGGCGCACCTGTGCAGGAGGGGGACTCCGCGGCAGGTGCGCCCCGTGAGCGGCGATAACCACTCAACTGTCAAATATGACAGTTGAGAGGCGGGCGCAATCCTAAAGGCCTGCGGGATCAAGACGCCCTCGGCCGTTGCACCAATTGCAAGCCGCGCTGAGTGTAGAAATCGGCGCCACGGTTGTGACGCCGGTTCCTGTTGTTGAGCGCAGGTTCATCCGGAAGGGAGTATGCTTCACGTTGGCTGGGGATATCCCCCAGCCAGGCACAATGGGGAACACCAAATGAGGAACAGCTTCAGGCTTTTGTTCACGGTCGCCGCCATGGGGATCGGGACGATGTCCATCGGTTCGACGTTTGCGCAAGAGCAAGACCGCACGGCGTCGCCCATGGGTACGCACCCTATGAAGCCGACACAGGGTCAGGCCGGCGCGATTGCGGCCGACCCCATGGCGCTGAAGAAGGCGCAAATGACTGCCCAACAGGCTCAGACAAGACTGAACGCACCGCCGCCGGATGCGCTGGAACTGGCGAAAGCAACGAGGTCCAAGAACGTTGACGTGGCGAAGCGAATATTGCTGCGCAACGGCTTTTCACCCCAGCAACTTGAAGGCGCGACCATCGTGCTTGAAGACAAGACGGGAGGCGGCCCGATAACCTCCGAGAGCCGGGTCAAGGTTACAATCGAGGCTAGCTGCTGTCCGCTGACGATAACAATTATCATTAGATTCTAACGCGCTCAAGCCAACCCGGCCGTATGCTCCAATCCAGGATATGCGGCCGGGTTGCCCGGACATTTTGGGGTCCAGACGAAGTGCCTCCTTGAATTGTGACGCTGCCGCCTCCGCGCGATTCAGGGCAAGCTCCGCCAAGCCGAGATTGAACTGTGCGCTTGCATCGTTGGGCTTCATCCGCAGAGCCTCGCGATAGGCATCGGCGGCCTTTTTATAATCGCCGAGGTAAGTGTAAGCAGTGCCGAGAAGGACGCGGGCGTCAACATCAAGAGGATTGATGCGAACAGCCTGGCCCAGCGCTTCCACGGCCGGATCGCGCCAGCCTGATCCGCTGTGTATGGCACCACGCAACTTGTAGGCCTGAAGACTGCTCGAATCGACGCGAATGGCCTGATTCAAGTCCGAGAGCGCCCGATTGGGCTGCTTCTTGAAGAAATATGCTGTGCCACGCTGCACGAGCACATTCACGCGATCCTAATCTTGGACTAACACCGAACCCAAAGAAGCCTTCTAAGCCGCCCTGGCGCGTTGATGGTTGGCCAGCTTGGCCAGCCAGAAGCTGTAGACCGCCAGGCTGCCCAGCAGCGCCAGGCCTAGGCCGGTTACCGTCATCACCGCCTTATAGACGGCGCCGCCCACCTTAGCCGCGTGCAGCGGGTAGACAAGGCCGAAGGCGCGCGAGCCCGCCGGCAGCCGCGCCGGGTCCCGCGCCTCGACGATTCGGCCGTCGGCCGGATCGAACCAGATGGTGGTGCGCCCGTTGGGCAACCATTCCCAAGGCTGCCGCAGGCGCAGCCGGATCAGATCGCCCGGCTTGTGCGGCAGGCCGACCACCCGCAACTCGGCATCGGGGAACCGATCCCGCGCCGCCGTCAGCATCGACCGCCAGTCGAGGGCAGGGGACAGCGGGCCGCCCGTGACACCGGGGGGGCCGGACGCCGCGTCCATCTCCTCCCTGGAGGATAGCGGCGAGAGCAGGAACGCCGCGACCGGCGGCAGCGTCATCATGGCGCCCGTCAGCAGCGACAGTACCAGCAGCGGCGCCAGCAGCGTTCCTAGATTCCGGTGATGGCGGATGATGTTGGAGCGGGACATGGGCCTAGGCCAGATCGGCAGGCGGAAGTTTCGCCGCGAGCGCCACCACAAGATGACGCCGGTGACAACGAAGCCCAGCCCCGCCAGCGCGGAAATGCCGGCGACCGTTTCTCCCGTCTCGCCGGCGAGGAGATAGTGATGGAGGTCGAACATCCAGACCTCCCACCGCTCCCACCTCGACGACCAGTCCGTTACCAAGCTACCCGCCTGGTTGGTGTAAGCGCCGCCGTCACCCTTATGGTAGAGGCGGTGCAACCCGTTGCCGTCGGTGGCGAGGATGATGGAGGATGGACGGGAGGCCGGATCGGCAACGAGACGCTCGACCGCGCTGGCGACCGTGGCCACGTCATTCCGCTGGGCGTCCGCCGCGTGCGGCACGGTCACCCGCAACCAGACGTCCTTGTAGAGGAGCAGGGTTCCCGACAGGGCCAGCACCCCAAGCAGCAGCCCCAAAAGGCCGCCCAGCCAGCGGTGCAGGAACCTGAGGGTGTGCATCAGAACCGGTAGTCCCAGCCGAGTGTGATCGTCCGGCCACGTCCCGCGAAGAACCGCGTATTGTCGGTCGGCCGGGTGGTGTCGGAGTTGTAGGTGATGTACTGCTTGTCGAGCAGGTTCTGGATGCTCAGCGAGACGCCGCCGAAACCGGTCTCATACCGCACGGCGGCATCGATCAGCATGTAGCCCTCGAACTGGTTGCGCGGGTCGCCGCCCTCGAAGCCGCGCGCCAGGTACCACTGGCCCTGCACCAGAGCGCGCCACCGCCCGCTGCGGTAGCTGGCGGTCAGGTTGACGCGGTCCGGCGAGATGTTCGCGCCGTCGACATCAATGTCGAGTTCACCGTCCCCATCGCTGTCGGTCCGGCCGGTCAGATGAGCATAGCCGATAGAGACGTCAAGCCCCGGCACCGGCGTCTCTGCCTTCACGTTGAGTTCCAGGCCCTGGATGGCGACGCGCTGGCGCTCGACGTCGTAGACGCCGCCGTTGAGGACCAGCAGGCTGCCGCGCTTGCTCGACGACCAGAAATAGCTTGCGCCGGCAGTGACCCAGCCCCGCTTCACCTCGACGCCGACCTCGCGGTTGTTGGAGACAACGGGACTCACGTCCAGGAAGTTGTCGATGTCGATGCCGTCCTGGTTGATGGACCGCAGGATGCGGCCCACGTCCGCAACGGTATAGCCTTCGGCATAGGACGCGTAGGCGCGGATACCCGGCCAAGGCTCGGCGACCACGCCACCATTGATCAGCGCGTCGTCGAACGAGGGCGCGCCGCCGTCGACCTCCCTGGATCCGTAGAAGGCGAGCGTGGTGAAGTCGTCGACGCTGAGCCTGACGTTCTCCCAGCGCACGCCGCCCGAAAAGCGCAGCTTGTCGTCAAGCAACGCCAGGTTGAGCTGGGCGAACGGCGCCAGACTCCGGAACTCGGTGGGCGGCACCCAGGCGCGGCCGGTGAGCGCGAGGGACTGCTCGGTCCGGTCGATCAGGGCATCGAAGCCCAGCGTGCCGCGCAGCCCCGGAACGATCTCCCGCTCGTAGCTCAGCTTGGCGCCGTATTTGCGCGACTGGTTGGCGGACTGGTCGAACAGCGTGCCCATCGGCGAGATGGTGACATCCTGGAAGGTAGGGAATGTGCCGCCGCCGAACAGGTCGCGGGACCGGTTGTAGAACAACTGGGCAATCATGTTGCCGCCGGCCAAGTCCGTGTCGGTGAACGACAGCAAGATGGTTTCCACCCGGTTCTCCGGCGGGATGCCGGGTGCGTCGCCGCGTACGCTGGTGGCGGGAACGCCGGCCGCCCGATTGCCGGGCACCACCACATAGTCGCCGTTGCCGGCAAGCTCGAAACGATTGGCGATCAGGTCGAGCCGGGCGGTGTCGTCGATCTGCATGCCGAGCCGCGCGAATGCCGACCAGCTCGTGGAGTCCTGGATCTCGCCCTGAGTGCCGTCGACGCCGATTCGGTTGCCATGCCCGTCATAGAAAGCGCCGCGTTCCTCGTACGTCGCGCCGAAGGTGGCGTCGAACCGGCCTTGGCGCCAGGAGGCGAGGGCGCCGACCTTGCCGCCCAGCCCGTCGCCGTGGAGGTTGCCGTCCACCGTGCCCTGGAGCAGGACCCTTCCGGAGAAGCCATCCTCCTTGGCCGGCCCGACCGTGACCTGGTTGACGACGCCGCCGGTGGCGCCGATGCCCTGCAATGCGTTTGAGCCGTAGATCAGCTCAACACGCTCGATGAAGAAGGGGTCGATGGTATAGCCGTCACGCGCGCCGTCACGGATCGGTGTCGACTGCGGGATTCCGTTCACGGCATAGAGCGGCGAGCGTCCGCGCAGGGTTTCGCCCGAGCCCGAAAGCTTCTGCCGGGTCGGCGAAAAGGAAGGCGACAGTGCGGACACGGCATCGACGATCGAGCCGCTGATCGACACCTGCTGCTCAAGCGTGATCCCGTCGATCACATCGATGGTCAACGGCAGCGCGCTCGGCGGCAGCACCGTGCGCGCCGCGGTGACGATGATTGTATCCTCGTCCCCCCAACGCGAGACGGTAGACGATTGTTCCTGCGCGAAGGCCGCGGCGGGGATCAGGAGTGCAGATGCGGCGAGGGCATGACGAATAGAGCGAGTGGCGGGCATTTTCCGTCCCTTATTAACTTTACCGCCAGCCTATTAATCAACATGCAAACGCCAATCAATAGCAAATATAGCACCAACCATGCTTCGGAGGCGGCTGCCATGGCCTCTAATGGAAGCCATGGCAGCCGGATCGTCGGGTCTAGAAGCTCCCCTGCCACCGGAGAGTGATCGCGCGGCCCCGGCCGGCCACGTAGTCCCGGTTGGTTACAAAGGTCGCGGTCTGCGAGAAATACGTGATGTAGGTCTTGTTCAGCAGATTCTGGACGGCGAGCGTGAAGCGCCCCAGATTGTCTGTCTGGTAGAACACCATGGCGTCCACCAAGGTGTATCCGGAGAAGTCGTGCTTCGGTAGGCCGCCATCGAAATGCCGGTCGAACAGGTGAGACATCTGTACCCGCCCGCTGAGGCCCCCGAAGATAGGACCCTGGATATAGGCGTTGAGCCGATTG
>NZ_JBBYXK010000010.1 GCF_039655875.1 Emcibacter sp. SYSU 3D8
CGATAGCGCGCCGGCTGATGCCGCCGAGGAGCGGCGTTCGCGGGCACGTCCCGAGGCAGCGCAGTCCGGTACGTCCCGGCAGCCCGATAGCGCGCCGGCCGATGACGCCGAAGAGCGGCGTTCGCGGGTCCGTCCCCAGGCAGCGCAACCCGGTACGTCCCGGCAGCCCGATAGCGCGCCGGCTGATGCCGCCGAGGAGCGGCGTTCGCGGGCACGTCCCGAGGCAGCGCAGTCCGGTACGTCCAGGCAGCCCGATAGCGCGCCGGCCGATGACGCCGTGGAGCGGCGCTCTCGGGCACGCCCCGAGGCATCGCGGCCCGGTGTGACCCCGCAGCCCGATAGCGCGCCGGCCGATGCCGCCGAGGAGCGGCGTTCGCGGGCACGTCCCGAGGCAGCGCAGTCGGGCGTGCCCTTGCAGCCCAAAAGTCCGGCGGCCGATGCCGCAGAAGACCGGCGTTCGCAGGCTCCGCGCGTTCAGCCTTCCGAAGACCAATCCGGATCGACGCGTTCAGAACCGCGACGCAAACCCTCCAGGTCCAGCAGCGGTACTGCGGATCCCGAGGAGGAAGAACAAAGGGATGACAATCGGCCGGATTAACGTAGCTGGCCGATTGGTCCTCGATTGCAGGCTTGTGAAAGGCGGGCGCTGTCGCTGCCGCGTTAGGTCGGCCATTGCTGCTGGATGTGTTCCGGCGCAGCACGGCGCGCGGCGTCATGCCGGCCGGGGCGACCATCTCCACCAGCAAGATGCGGGCGGGCGGTGAGTTCAGATGTTCCACCACATGGGCTCGGCGCCCGAATTGTGGATCAGCGCGAGGGTGTTGCGCGAGGTGCCGCAGAGGGGTTGTGATAGTTCACGACGATGGTCATGGCGGATCCTTCGGCTGCCGGTATGCGCGTCATTGTACGGGGCCGAATAGTGACGATCGTCGCGGCGCTTCCCGCGGCAAATCCCGCCTAGCCGGAAAGGCCGGGCCCGGTGCCACAGGCCTGGTTTACAGACACGATCTAGGTCGTCTGAACGATTCCGCTGGTATCCAGCCTGAGCGTCATATCGTATATCTTCCAGCCATCCTCATATCGCCTGACTTTCGAGATATAGGTGCCGAGGAAGTAGTACACCGAATTGTCCGGGTTCTTGTGCCAGGCGTTCAGATAACTCTCCAGCACACCCTGGTCGCCGTTCACTTCGGTCAGCTGCGTGCCGATCAGGTGCTGCGTCCCTATGTAGTCCTTCAACGCATTTTCCGCCACGCCGGCCCAACCATCGGGACCGTCGGCGACAAAGTCGTTGCCGGTATTTGCAGTCCGTACTTGTGCGTCGGGCGTGAAAATCCTGTGGTAGATTTTTCTACCCTCGTCCCTGACTTCCGGCGACTTCTTGCCGAGCTTGTCGGTGGCCTTGGCGTAAAGCCGCTGCAAGGTTTCGATTTCGTGTTTGTCGGCAACAATTTCCGCGCGTCGATCGGACATTTCGGGCCCTTTGCCTTGTGAACTGCTCCAGTTTGAGAAGCTTAATCGGTATTATCCGGCAGTAGAAGCACCCTTCGGCATCCATGCCTGATTGACAAAGCTAGCCACGGTCCCACAGCCGCGCCGCGCCGCGCACGCCGCTGGCATCGCCGTGGCGGGCCTTCACCATCGGCGTCTTCACCCCGTCCGAGAACACGAAGCGCGGCAGCAGCGGCGGCACCAGGTCATAGAGCCGGTCGATGTTCGACAGACCGCCGCCCAGCACGATCACGTCCGGGTCGAGAATGTTGATCACCGTGGCGAGGGACTTCGCCAGCCGCAGGGCATAGCGCTCCAGCGCCGCGATCCGGGCCGGCGAATCGCCCCGGGCGATATCCTCGGGCGACGCGTCCTCGCCGGTCGCCTCGCGATAGGCAAGCGCCAGCCCGCGGCCGTTGAGGAATGTCTCGGTGCAGCCGCGCCGGCCGCAATAGCAGGCCGGGCCCGGCCGCTCGGCATCGTCGGGCGCGGGCAGGGGATTGTGGCCCCACTCGCCATGGGTGGCGTTGGGGCCGCGGTGCAGCAGGCGGCCATGGGCGACGATGCCGGCGCCCACGCCTGTGCCCAGGATGGCGGCGAATACCACATCGTGGCCGGCGCCCGCGCCGTCGCTGGCCTCCGACAGGGCCAGGCAGTCGGCGTCGTTGGCCATGCGGATCTCGCGCCGCAGCGCCGCCGCAATGTCCTCGCGCAGCGGGCGGCCTTCCAGCCCCTCGGCATTCTGCATGAAGGTGGTGTGCGGCGAGATCGAGCCGGGCGTGCCCACGCCCACCGTGCACAGGCCCGTCGCGGCTTCCGCCTCGGTCACCAGCGCCGCGATGGCGTTGATGCGGTCGTCGTAATGCGACGGCGTCGGCACCCGTCGCCGGAACAGTTCGGCCCCGCCAGCATCCAGCACCACGCCTTCGATCTTGGTGCCGCCCAGGTCGATGCCCATGCGCAGCATGGCGCTCAATAGCCCAGATCGGCCATGTGCGCGGTCAGCCACGCGGCGGCGTCGGGCCAGTTGTCGGCCCGGTGGCGGCTGTGCTCGGCCGGCCCCAGCAGGCTGCCCAGCCGCTGGTCGTGCACGAAGTGCAGGCAGTGCACCCGCGCGCAGGCCTTGGCGACCGAGGCGATGTTGGGGGGAATGTCGTCGATGAAATAGACCGGCGCGTCCACCTTGTCCGCCAGATGCTTCACCACCGCACCCTTCAGGCCGATATTGGCGATCAGCGGATAATCCATGCCCAGCGCCTTCAGCGCGCGCACGCGGGCCTCGCGCTGCTGCAATGGCACATTGGTGACGATCACGACCTGGGCCTTCGCCGACAGCGCCTTCAGCGCCTCGGGCGCGCCCGGCACCGCCGGTTGCAACTCGGTCTTCTCGACGAAGAACTGGCCGATCAGGGCGGTAACCTCCTCGGCGGCGACCGCCACGTCGTCGGACTTGCGCCTGATATTGCCGGTCAGGGCGAAGCTCTCCAGATTCAGATACAGCTCGTTCTCGTGCAGGAATTCCTCCAGCACGCTGGCGAATTGCACGATCACCTCGTCGGCGTCGGACAGAATCAGTGGGCGGGCGGGATCGAGCGCGATCCGGTCGGCCTGTTCGAGCACGTCGGGATGAACCATCATGCCGTCAGGTATAATGGGGGAGGTCGCCGCCCGGCAAGTAGGCGCGGGCGCGGGCAGGCTCGTCGGGCTTTATGTCGGCGGCCTCGCAGAACGCCAGCAGCAGCGGTTCGTCCTGCAATAGGTGATCGAGCACGCCGGCCAGAATCTCTGGATTGGACGCGGCGGCGCGCAGCTGATCCAGCCCAAGGCCGGTCAGATGCACGAATCCGTCCAACGCCTGTTCGTCCGCCGCCAGGAAGGCAAGAGCCTGCAGGGCGACGGTTTCGGCGCGGTCGGTGTTCATGGATGGAAATGGGCCGGGTTCACGCCCCGGCAGGCGGGGTCGGCAAGATTATTTAATCTTGCCTTCCTTGAACTCCACATGCTTGCGCACGACCGGGTCATACTTCTTCACCTTCATCTTCTCGGTCATCGTCCGAGGATTCTTCTTGGTGACATAGAAGTAGCCGGTGTCCGCGGTGCTCTCCAGCCGGATCTTGATAGTGGTCGGCTTCGCCATGGTAACGACTCCTGTTGCGCGGCGCGCATCGATTTGAAGGGCGCGACCATAGCGCCGGCAATTGGCAAGTCAAGCGGTGAGTGGGGCGATATGGCCCTGCTCCGGCAGTATTTGCTGTGGCCGCCCGGCGACCCTATCTTAGGCCCGACCGGGACGACCCGGTTCATCCAGTATCACAGGGGACGGCCCCGCGACAGATCGAAGGAGGTCTGCGATGGGATGGATTTATCTGGGCCTTGCGGGACTGTTTGAGATCGGCTGGGCGCTGGGATTGAAACAGTCGCACGGTTTCACCCGGCTGTGGCCCTCTGTTCTGACCGTGGCGAGCATCGTCATCAGCCTGGGGCTGCTTGGCATGGCGCTGCGGCATGTGCCGCTGGGCACGGCCTATGCGGTCTGGAGCGGCATCGGCATCGTCGGCACCGTGATCGCGGGCGTGCTGCTGTTCGGCGAGTCCGTCACGGTGCTGCGGCTGGGCTGCGTCGGGTTGATCGCGGCGGGAATCGCCGGGCTGAAGCTGCTGCCGGCTAGTTGAGCGGACCGTCGTCCTGCCAGCATGACTTGAGCGCGTCGGCCACCGCGTCCCAGTCGTCGCAGTCGATCGGTCCCGCGCAGATCGCAGGGTCGTCGGCCAGCTTCTCGAGATCGTCGCCGGCGGTGCCGCCTACCTTGGCGCGTCCGCTGCGGCTGTCGATCACCGCCATGGTCCGGTCGTCGCCGGCATGGGGAATCACCGCGAAGTCGCCGGCGGGAAATACCAGCAGGTCGCCGCCCTCGCAGGAGAATTCGCCGGTCTGGTCCCAGGCGCCGAGCGGTCCCGCCCGGTAGCTGCCTGCCCAGGCCGTCGCCGGCACCAGCGCCGCCAGGACGCAGCAGATCGCCAGTCGTGACATTCTTTGCTTCCTCCGTCGGCCCCGCTGGACTTGCGGTCCAGACCCTTCCTATCATGCCCGCTCATTCGCCGGACGGGAAGGGGAGAGCCGTGGTCCCGCCGGCAATCAGCAGGAGAGACCCATGCCACCAAGGGATCCGAAAGCCCTTACCAACCTTCGCATCATCATCGCGCTGTACAAGGCGTTCGAGGGCGGCACGCGCCAGCATGTCTGGGACGGCTATGACCTGTACCTGTCCGAGGAAGGCAGCTACAGCCTGACCGGCTTCCCGACCATGACCAAGGCGCAGGTCAAGGAGATCCTGTTCAGCGACATCGGCGGCAATGCCCCGGTGGTGAAGATCGTCCCCAAGCTCGGCACCCAGGAAGCCATGGACGACCTGGTGTTCGTCGAGCATGTGGACAGCTACCGCGACAAGAGTGGCGCCGAAGTGCTCAGGCTCCCGGTGTGCAGCGTGTTCACCCTGAAGGGCGGCAAGATCCGCAAATGGGTCGACTATTGCGACCCGCGCGGCCTGCTGGAACTCTATGGCGACCGGATTCCGTCATGAAGCCCGTCGTGCTCGTCGTCGGCGCGGGCGTCGCCACCGGCGGCGCCATCGCCAAACGCTTCGCCCGCGCCGGCTATACCGCCTGCGTCGCCCGGCGCAACGTGGACAAGCTGAACCACCTGGTCGGCGAGATCGTCGCCGAGGGCGGCACCGCCCATGCCTACGGCGTCGATTCGACCGACGAGGCCCAGATGGTCGACATGGTGGCGCATATCGAGCGCGAGGTCGGCCCCATCGAGGTGGCGGTCTACAACGCGGCGATCGGCACCCATTCGCCCATCGCCCAGCATTCGGCGGCGGATTACGAGCGGGTCTGGCGGGTCAACGCCTTCGGCGCCTTCCTGATGGGCCGTGAGGTGGCCAAGGTGATGGAGCCGCGCGAGAAGGGCACCATCCTGTTCACCGGCGCCACGTCGGCGCTGCGCGGCAAGGCCAACCTGGCGGCGTTCTCGGGCTCCAAGCACGCGCTGCGGGCGCTGGCCCAGTCCATGGCGCGGGAGCTGTTCCCGAAGAACATCCATGTGGCGCACGTCATCATCGACGGCCCCATCGACACGCCGCTGATCCGCAAGATGATGCCGAAGGTGTTCGAGGAGCGCCCGGCCGACGGCGTGCTCGCGCCCGAGGCCATCGCCGACACCTATTTCGCCATCCACTCGCAGCACCGCAGCGCCTGGACCCACGAGACCGAGCTGCGTCCCTGGAAGGAACCCTGGTAATGGGCAAGACCCTCGAATTCTTCTTCGATTTCATGAGCCCGCCCACCTACCTGGCGTGGACGCGGATTCCCGGCATCGTCGAGCGCACCGGCTGCACCGTGGTCTGGCGGCCCATGCTGACGCTCGGCCTGTTCCAGCTCACCGGCAATCGGCCGCCCATGACCGTGCCCAACAAAGGCAAGTATGGCGGCATGGATTTGCAGCGATTCGCCCGCCGCTACGGCGTGACGCTCAACCCCAACCCGCACATGGCCGAGGTGAAGATCGTCACGGCGCTGCGCGGCGCGCTGGTGGCGCAGGAGCGCGGCGAGTTCGACGCCTACGCCAAGGCCATGTTCGAGGGCATGTGGCTCAAGAGCCTCAACATCGGCGCCGACGACGTCTGGCCGCAGCTGCTCGAAGAGGCCGGATTGGACGTGGCCGCCTACCAGGCCGGCATCGCGCGCGAGGACATCAAGGACAAGCTGAAGGCCAACGTCCAGGAAGCCGCCGACCGCGGCGCGTTCGGCGCACCGACCTTCTTCGTCGACGGCGAGATGTTCTGGGGCCAGGACCGGCTGGATTTCGTGGAAGAGGCGCTGAAACGCTGAATCCTGTGTCCTGAAACAATGCCGATTTTGCGAGCGCAGCGAAGCAATCTACCGTGCAGTTGACGGCTGTGTGCCGGAAGGGCTGGACTGCTTCGCTGCGCTCGCAAAATCACGGTTGAGCGGGTTTAAACCCCCGCCAATCCATCCACGTAAATCCGCTCACCGGTGACGTAACTGTTCTGCTCCGACACCAGCCACCGCACCACGTTGGACAGGTCCTCGGGCTGGCACACGCGGCCGAACGGCGCCGTCGCGTCGGCGTCGCGGGGGTCGGCGACGCCTCTCGCCTTCAGCAGGCGGCGGCCCATGTCGGTCTCGACCACGCCGGGCGCCACCACGTTCACACGGATGTTGTTGGCGCGTTCCTCCTTGGCGACGCCGAAGGCGATGGCCTCGATGCTGGCCTTGCCCACATTGTAGGGCGCGCCGTTGGCCATCCAGCGCCGCGTGGCGGCCGACGACACCATGATGATGTCGCCGCGCGGGCGTTTGCGCAGATGCGGGATCACCTCGTGGGTGGCATAGAACGTGCCGAAGGCATGGGTGCGCACCACCCGCTCGAATTCCTCGGGGTCGGTGTCGGCGACCGAGCGGCCCTTGCTGGCGATGCCGGCATTGTTGACCAGGATATCGATCTGGCCGAAATCGGCGGCGACCTTCGCCACCATGTCCCGCACCGCGGCAAAGTCGTCGACGCTGGCCTGGTAGAGTTCCGCCCTGACACCCAGTGCGCGGACCTCATCCAGGGTCGTGCGGGCCTCGTCCTCGTTACCGCGGTAATTGATGGCCAGATCGGCCCCGTCCAGCGCCAGCCCCAGCGCGATTCCCTTGCCGATCCCCCGGTTGCCGCCCGTGACGATGGCGACGCGTCCCTGCAATGACATGGCATCCTCCCTTTTCCCGGCGGGATGATAGCAGCGTTTGCGCGGGGAGCCACGCCTAGCGCCGGCTTGTTCTTGACAGTATCGTGCCGGTTCTAAAAAATGGACCGTGCATTAAATTTGGGGAGGATTGCATGCGTGTCGGTGTCGTATTTCCACAGACCGAGATCGCCGCGGACCCGGTGGTCATTCGCGACTGGGCGCAGGCCGTCGAGGGGTTGGGCTTCGACCATATCACCGCCTATGACCACGTGATGGGCGCCAACCTGGCCAGCCGGCCCGACTGGCGCATGCCCTACAATCACGACACGCCGTTCCACGAGCCGATCACCCTGTTCAGTTTCCTGGCGGGCGTGACCAGTACGCTGGAGCTGGCGTCGGGCATCATCATCCTGCCGCAGCGGCAGGCGGCGCTGTTCGCCAAGCAGGCGGCCAACGCCGACGTGTTCTCGGGCGGCCGACTGCGGCTGGGATTCGGCATCGGTTGGAACCAGGTGGAATACGAGGCGCTGGGCACGCCGTTCCAGGCTCGCGGGGCGCGGCTCGACGAACAGGTCGACCTGCTGCGCAGGCTGTGGACAGGCAAGCCGATCAGCTTCGAGGGCCGCTTCCACAAGGTGACCGATGCGGGCATCAATCCTCCGCCGGTAAAGAAGTCGATTCCGGTCTGGTTCGGCGGCGCGTCCGAGGCGTCCATGAACCGGGTCGCCCGTACCGGCGACGGCTGGATCCCGGTGCTGCCCGCCGCGCAGGCCGCGGGGAAGGTGGCCGAGATGCGCGAGTTGGTGCAGCAGGCGGGCCGCGATCCGGCCACGGTCGGCATCGACAACATCATCTTCGTCGGCGCGACGCTGGGCGGGCCGGTGCGCACGCCCGACGACGCGGCCGCCGATCACGCCGAGTGGAAGAAGGCGGGCGCCAGCCACGTCACTCTCCACACAATGGGCGCCGGACTGAAGACGGCGGACGAGCATCTTGGCTATCTGCGGCGGTTCATGAACGCCATCGGCTAGGCGCGCAGGCCGAACCAGCACGCGTGCTGCCCGGTGGACAAGTGCGCCGGGCGCATGGCATCGTGCGCGCAACCGCTTTTGCAAACAGGGGAGACCGCAATATGGAATACCGTAATCTTGGTAATTCCGGCCTGAAGATTTCGACCATCAGCCTGGGCACCAACAACTTCGGTGGCCGCACGGACATGGCCGAGACCCAGGTCGTCGTCGACAAGGCGCTCGAGCAGGGCATCACCATGTTCGATACCGCCGACGCCTATCCGACCGATCCCCATCTGTGGGGCAAGTCCGAGGAATTCCTGGGCAAGGCGCTGGGCGCCCGCCGCAAGGACATCGTGCTGGCCAGCAAGTTCGGCATGCCGATGGGCGCCGGCCCGTACATGGCGGGCGGCTCGCGCCGCTACATCATGAACGCGGTCGAGGCCAGCCTGAAGCGTCTGGGCACCGATTACATCGACCTCTACCAGTTGCACTTCCCCGATCCCACGACCCCGCTGGAGGAGACGTTTCTCGCACTCGGCGACCTGATCCAGCAGGGCAAGGTCCGCTATATCGGCTGCTGCAACTTCAAGGGCCACCTGCTGGTCGACGCCATGCATGTCGCCAAGAATCTGGGCGTGCCGCAGTTCATCTCGGTGCAGAATTTCTACAACATCCTGCGCCGCGACGTTGAGGACGAGCGCCTCGCCGCCGCCAGGTTCGCGGGCGTGGGCTTCCTGCCCTATTTCCCGCTGGCGTCGGGCATGCTGACCGGCAAGTACAAGCGCGGCGAGAAGCCGGCGGCGGGCACCCGCTTCGGCGAGGGCAGCAACATGGCCGGCCTGGGCGGTCTGGAGATGAACGACCGCAATTTCGATCTGGTCGAGAAGATCGAGGCGTTCGGCAAGGAGCGCGGCCTGAGCGTTCTGGAAATCGCCGTTGCATGGCTGCTCGCGCAGCCGGGCGTCACCTCGGTGATGGCGGGTGCGACCAAGCCCGCACAGATCGAGCAGAATGTCGCCGCAGCCGGCGCCAAGCTTTCGGCGGAAGATGTGCAGGCGCTGAACGACATGACCAAGCCTATGGGCGGTCTGCCGTTCTGATCGGATAGCAAGAACCCGGTACGCCGGGCAAAGCGATCGCGAGAGCCGTCCGCCATCCGCCAGCGCCCTTCGGGGCATGGAGGGGACGCGGGCGGCTTTCTGCTGTCTGGAGAGTGATCGATGAGGATTCCGATTTTCCAGGTGGATGCGTTCACCGAAACCCTGTTCGGCGGCAATCCGGCGGCGGTATGCCCGCTGGATGCGTGGCTGCCCGATGCAACGTTGCAGGCCATCGCCGCCGAGAACAATCTGTCGGAAACCGCCTTCTTCGTCCGCGACGGCGGCGATTACCGGCTGCGCTGGTTTACGCCGGGCGCGGAAGTGCCGCTGTGCGGCCACGCCACCCTGGCAAGCGCCTTCGTGATCATGACCTTGCTGGAAGGCGGCCGCGACGAGGTGACGTTCCACACCCTCAGCGGCCCGCTGAAGGTGGTGCCCGATGGCGAGGGCTTCGCCATGACATTGCCGCGCAGGTCGCTGGAGACTGTTGCGCCGCCCGCCGGCCTTGCCGGCGCGCTGGGCGGTGCGCCGGAATCATGGCTGGCGGGCGAGCGTGAATATGTCGCGGTGTTTGACAGCGAAGCCGCAATCCGGGCGCTGACGCCCGACATCCGGGCGTTTACTGCGTTCGACCGGTCCTATGTCATCGCCACGGCGCCGGGCGAGCGCACCGATTTCGTGCTGCGTTTCTTCGCGCCGTCCGTTGGCGTTGACGAGGATCCGGTGACCGGCTCGGCGCAATGCGTCACGGCGCCCTATTGGGCGGCGAGACTGGGCAGGGACACGCTGACGTCGCACCAGGCCTCGGCGCGCGGCGGCGACCTGCGCAGCACGGTGCTGCCCGGCGCCGTCCGGGTCGCGGGCGGCTGCGTGCTGTATCTGGAAGGATCGATTGTGGTCCCGCGCTAGCGGACCGGGAGCGCTAGTACCAGAGCACCAGCGACATGGTGCCTGCAAGCAGCGCGAAGGCGTTGATCAGACCGAAAGCCTTGGTCATTTTGGTGTAGCCCCAGGCCGGGGCATAATTGCTCCGGCTGATTGATGTATATGGCACGCCGTGATCTTCCGGCAATGGCGGGACCTTCACTGGAACGGGATGACGGCAATGCGCAAAACGCATGAAGTCCGCTTAGGGGCGCCGGCCTTTGGCCGTGCGTGTCGAGGCGTGAAAGTCGGGCGGCTTGTCGGCGAGCCAGGCGATGAACCGCCCGATTTCGGGATGGCCGCGCAGGGCCTCGATGCTCGCATACGAACGCGCCAGCACGGACTCGGCGAACAGGCTGTGGATCTTGCGGTGGCAGATCGGGTGCAGCAGCACGGTTTCGCGGCCACCCTTCAGTCGCGGCACGAGATGGTGGCGCTCGCGCCGGCGGCCCAGCGGCCGCTCGCACAGCGGGCAGATGACGGCTCCGGTCTCCATGGGGGCCCATTAGGGTCGAGCCCCGGAACTGCGTCAACGGAACCATGGGCATGACCCTGGAAGATCTTGCCGCCGATTGCTGGCGCCTGCTCGCCGCCGCGCCGGGGGATCGTGGTTCGCCGCTGCGCACGCCGGTGCTGGCGACCGGCGGCGCACAGGCGCGGACGGTGGTGCTGCGCGCGGCGGACGCGGCGGCACGGACCTTGACCATATTCACCGATCTCCGGTCGTCCAAGGCGGCGCAGCTGGCCGGTGATCCGGGCGCGTGCATGGTGTTTTACGATCCGGCGAGCGGCGTGCAGCTCCGGGCATGGGGTGCGGCGGCGCTGCATTCGGGCGATGCGGTCGCCCGCGCCTGTTGGGACGCCGCGCCGGCCGTGACGCGGCGGCCCTATCTGTCGGCACCCGGTCCGGGACTGCCGCTTGACCGGCCTGGCTCGGGGTTGCCGGACCTCGCCGATGATCTGGAGCCGGGCTATGCGCATTTCCTGGTGGTGCGGGTCACCGTCAGCAGGCTCGAATGGCTGCGGCTCGAGCCGACCGGGAATCTGTCGGCCCGGTTCGACTGGCCTGACGGCGGCAAATTCTCGGCCACATGGATTGTGCCATAATTGTTTGCCTGCCCGGTGGGGCGCGGATTAGGCTCGCGGCGGGGAGCAGCGGACAGGAGAACCGGAATGAGCCAGATCTACGGACCCATGATCCAGCAGGGCTATATCGTGCCAGACCTGCAGGCCGGCATGGCGCACTGGCTGGCGCGCGGCGTCGGCCCCTGGTACGTCATCCCGCCGTTCAGTCTCGATGCGCTGCATTACGGCAAGCCCACCGTCTGCCGGATTACCGCAGCCTTCGCCTGCTCGGGCGACCAGCAGATCGAGCTGATCACACCGCTCGAAGGCTCGGGGCCCAGCGTTTACAGCGACTTTCTGGCCGCCAATCCCGAAGGCGGCATGCAGCACCTCGCCTCGTGGTGCGACGACGTTGACGCGAAACTGGAGCAGCTTGCCGCCGACGGCGTCGATTTCGTCGTCGCCCAGCGCTATCCGGGGTCGCATGCCTATCTGGACGTGGCGGGTTCGCCCGGTGTGATGATCCAGCTGATGCCCACCATCCAGCGCTACATGGACCTCTACAATGTGGGAGTCTCTGAATCCGCGGCATGGGATGGCACGACCAGGCCGATCAGGGTCATGGACTGGACCCATCCGGTGGATGTGGACGCGCTCTGAGGCGGATCACAGCAATTCCTTGCAACTGGCAATCCAGTTGGACTTAATTATGCACGGACGCAGGTAATTTCCGCCTGGGTGAACGCGGCCCGTGCGGCCGATGGGGGACGTGTTGAGCGGCAGATGGATGTTGGCGGGCGTTTGCCTGATGCTTGCCGCATGCGATTCCGCATCGCAGAAGATGCCTGCGCCCCAGCCTGTTCCCGTGGTCTCCCACACCATCCAGCCGGGTGAGTTCGTAGAGCGGATCGAGGCCATCGGCACGTTGCACGCCAATGAATCCGTGACCTTGTCGGCCAAGGTGACCGAGAAGGTCGCCCGGGTTCATTTCCAGGATGGCCAGACCGTCGCCCGGGGCCAGGTGCTGATCGAGTTCACCAACGACGAGGAAGGCGCCATGCTGGCCGAGGCCCGCGCGACCCAACGCGAGGCCGAGCAGCAGCTCGAACGGGTACAGGAACTGTCCGGCAAGGGCTATGCGACCAAGGCGCGACTCGATGAACAGTCGCGGGCCGTCGACGGCGCCCGGGCGCGCGCCCGGGCCATGGAGGCGCGCATGTCCGACCGGGTGCTGCGGGCGCCGTTTGATGGCGTGCTCGGCTTCCGGCAGGTCAGCCCCGGCACGTTGGTATCGCCGGGCACGGCCGTTGCGACACTTGATGACATCGACCCGGTGAAACTCGATTTTTCGGTGCCCGAGACGTTCCTGGGCGCCATCGCGGCCGGCCAGGACGTGGATGCGCGCACCGCCGCCTATCCCGGCCGGGCGTTCAAGGGCGTCATCGAGACCATCGACGCCCGCGTCGATCCGATTTCCCGCGCCATTTCGGTGCGGGCGCTCATTCCCAACGGTGACGGGGCGCTGCGCCCGGGCATGCTGGTCACCGTCGAGGTGATCCAGTCGCGCAGCACGGTTCTGCTGCTGCCTGAAGGGGCGCTGGTGCCGCGCGAAAAGCGACAATTCGTCTGGGTGATCGGGCAGGGCGGCACGGTCACCCAGCGCGAGGTCACCATCGGCCGCCGCCATCCGGGCGTCGCCGAGTTGCTCGGCGGTCTCAGGCAGGGCGAGACGGTGGTGGTCGAGGGGGTCGCCCGCATGGTGCCTGGCGGCCTGGTCCAGAGCATCGGAACGCACAAATTGCCGGAGGCGGAAAGCGGAGGCGCCTGAGCCATGATGCTGTCCGATATCTCGGTGAAGCGGCCGGTCTTCGCGACCGTGCTCAGCCTGTTGCTGCTGTCGTTCGGACTGGTCGCCATCCAGCGCCTGCCGGTCCGTGAGTTTCCCGACATCGATCCGCCGGTCGTTTCCGTCAACACCACCTACAAGGGCGCGTCAGCCGCCACCGTAGAGGCCCGCGTCACCAAGCTGATCGAGGATCAGGTCGCCGGCATCGAGGGGGTGCGCTGGATTTCGTCGAAGAGTTCGGACGGCAGCTCCAGCGTGGTGATGGAATTCAACCTGGACCGGGACGTGGACGCGGCGGCCAACGACGTGCGCGACCGGGTTTCCCGGGTGGTGGAGGAATTGCCGGACGAAGTCGACGCGCCGGAGATATTCAAGGTCGATTCCGACGAAGACCCCATCGTCTGGTACAATCTGTCCAGTTCGGTCATGGATGTGGCGCAGATGTCGGACTATGCCGACCGCTACATCGTCGACCAGCTGTCGGCGGTGGACGGCGTGGCCCGTGTCATCATCGGCGGCGAACAGCGCTATGCCATGCGAATCTGGGTCGACCGCGTGGCGCTGGCGGCCCGCCAGCTGACCGCTTCCGACATCGAGACCGCGCTGCGCACGCAGAATGTGGAACTGCCTGCCGGCGCTCTCGAATCCGCCGATCGCGACTACACGCTGCGGCTGGCGCGCGCCTACAGCACCGAAACCGACTTTGCGAAGCTGGTGATCGCGAAGACGGCGGACGGCCATCTCGTCCGGCTGGGCGAAGTGGCGCGGATCGAGCTGAGCTCGGAAGAGCCGCGGATTTTCTTCAAGGGCAACGGCGAGACGCAGATCGGTCTTGGCGTGGTTCGCCAGTCGCGCGCGAACACGCTGGAGGTAGCCAGGGCTGCGAACGAGATGATCGACCAGATCGGCCCCACGCTGCCGGCCGGCACGTCGCTGCACCGCACCTATGACGGTTCGGTGTTCATCAAGGAGGCGATTCACGAGGTCTACCTGACGCTGGGGCTGGCCGTGGTGCTGGTGGTTGGCGTGATCTACCTTTTCCTGGGCAGCATCAGGGCGACGATCATCCCGACGGTAACCGTGCCGGTCTCGCTGATCGCCAGCTTTAGCGTGTTGTATGCGTTTGGCTATTCCATCAACCTGCTGACCCTGCTGGCGCTGGTGCTCGCCATCGGCCTGGTGGTCGACGACGCCATCGTGGTGCTGGAGAACATCTACCGCCGCGTGCAGCGGGGCGAGGCGCCGCTGGTCGCTGCCTATCGCGGTGCGCGGCAGGTGGGCTTCGCCGTGCTTGCAACCACCGGTGTGCTGATCTCGGTCTTCGTGCCGATCATCTTCCTCGAAGGCAATGTGGGGCGGCTGTTCGCCGAACTCGGTGTCGCGGTCGCCTCGGCCGTGGGATTTTCGGCGCTGGTCGCCCTGTCGTTCAGCGTCATGCTGTCGTCCAAGCTGCTGAAGCCCATGGGCGAGAAGAAGGGGCGGTTGCAGACATTCGTCGACGACCGCATGGAACGGCTGGCCGACCGGTACACCGGCCTTCTGCAACGGGCGGTCAGGCAACCGCTGGCCGTTGGCGGCGTGGTGGTCGGCGTATTCGCGCTGATCGTGCTGATCGGCAGCCAGGTCAAGGAAGAGCTCGTACCGCCCGAGGATCGCGGCGCGTTCTTCCTGACCTTCCAGGGACCGCAGGGCGCCGGCTTCGACTACAGCAAGGCCCAGATGGAAAAGGTCGAGACGCTGCTGCTGCCCTATGTCGAGAGCGGCGAGGCAAAACGGGTGATGCTGCGGGCGCCGTCCTACGGCGGGCCGGCGGCTTTCGACACCGGCTCCGGCATGCTGGTGCTGGGCGACTGGCAGGACCGTGAGCGGGATACCTTCGCGGTGATGGACGAAATCCGCGGCACTTTTTCCGAGACGATGCCGGGCATTCGGCTGTTTCTGATGATGCGCCAGGGAATCAGCAATACGCGCGGCCAGCAGGTGCAGTTCGTCATCGGCGCCAGCACCTTCGAGGAACTGGCCCGGTACCGCGACATCATGCTGGAAAAGGTGCGCGCCAACCCGAACCTGATCGGCGTCGATGTCGACTACAAGGAGACGCGGCCGCAGATGGAAGTGCTGCTCGACCGCGACCGCGCGGCCGACCTTGGCGTGCCCGCGGAAGAGGTGGGCGCCACGCTCGAGAGCATGATCGGCTCGCGCAAGATCAACACCTTCGCCCGCGACGGCGAGGAATATTACGTGATCATCCAGGCCCAGCGCGCGGACCGCGAGAGCCCGACGGACCTGTCGAACATCTATGTGCGCTCGCGCACCACGGGTACGCTGGTGCCGCTGTCCAACCTGGTGCGGCTGGAGGAGCGGGCCGACGCCAAGGAGCTGAACCGCTACAACCGGATGCGGGCCATCACCGTCTCGGCCAGCCTGGCCCAGGGATATGCGCTGGGCGATGCGCTCGGCTTTCTCGAGGAGACCGCCAGGACCGAGCTGCCGGCTGCGGCGCGGATCGGATACAAGGGCGAATCGCTCGAGTTCAAGCAATCGTCGGGCGCCGTGATCTTCACCTTCTTCATCGCCCTGCTGGTGGTGTTCCTGGTGCTGTCGGCGCAGTTCGAGAGTTTCATCCACCCGTTCGTGATCATGCTGTCGGTGCCGCTCGCCATTCTGGGCGCGGTGGCCGGATTGTGGATATTCGGCAGTACGCTGAATATCTACAGCCAGGTCGGCATCATCATCCTGGTAGGCATATCGGCGAAGAACGGCATCCTGATCGTGGAATTCGCCAACCAGCTTCGCGACGAGGGCCGCACCGTCGACGAGGCGATCATCGAATCCTGCCGTATCCGGCTGCGCCCGATCATCATGACCAGTCTGGCGACCGCCATCGGCGCCGCGCCGCTGGCGGTGGCGAGCGGCGCGGGGGCGGAAAGCCGCGTGACCCTGGGTATCGTCATCTGCTCGGGCGTGCTGGTGGCGACCGTGCTGACCCTCTTGGTGGTGCCGGCGTTCTACCGCCTGCTGGCGCCCTACACCCGCTCGCCCCACGCCGTGGCGCGGCAGCTCGAGGCCATGCAGCGGCAAGCCTGAAGCGATTTCCGTCGGCACTGAACCGCTTGGCGTTTGTCGCCGCGGGTTTCGGACGCCGGGGCGATTCCGCCTCGGCTGAAAGCGCTCTGGGCGCTGGACCGTGCGGCCGGAACGTGCTTGGCTTTCCGCTCGTCAAACGGGGAGAGTGACATGAGCAAGATTTTCGGGCCTGTGGTGCAGCAGGGCTATGTGGTGCCCGACATGCAGAAGGGCATCGAGCACTGGCTGGCGCGCGGCGTCGGCCCGTTCTACCTGATCGAGGACATCAAGCTGCCTGCCGAGCATTACGGCGAACGCATGGACTGCCACATCCAGGCGGCCTTCGCCTATTCGGGCGACCAGCAGATCGAGCTGATCGCGCCCTATGACGATTGCGGCCCGACCATCTACGGCGACTATCTGAAGCAAAATCCCGAGGGCGGCCTGCAGCATCTGGCGGTGTGGTGCGACGATGTGGACGGCAAGCTGAAATCGCTGAAGGATGACGGCGTCAACTATGTGGTCGGCCACCGCTACATCAACTCGCACGCCTATATCGACCTGCTCGACGCGCCCGGCGTGATGATCCAGCTGATGCCGACGGACCCGCTGCACATCGAGATGTTCGACGTCATCAAGCAGGCGTCCGACACCTGGGACGGCAAGACCGATCCGGTGCGCCCGCCGTCGTGGGGCCGAGGCTAGTCGGCCAGCAGGACCGGCGGCTTGCCGACCACGAATTTCAGCACCAGCACGCCGGTGGCGAGCGCGGCGGTCATTACCATGGCCATGGGCATGGGCGAGCCGTCGTAAAGCAGGCCGGCGAGGGCCGAGCCGCCCGCGCCCAGCGCGAACGCCATGCTGCCAGTGAAGGCCGAGGTGCTGCCGGCGCGTTTCAGGTCGATCACCATGGCCGAGGCGCCGCCATTGGGCAGCACGAAGCCCATGCAGGTGATTACCAGGAACAGCGGGATCAGCAGGCCCGGCAGGCCGCCTATGCCGGTCAGCGCCGACGCCAGGAGGATCAGCGTCAGCCCCAAGCCTATGGCCAGCGCGATCTTCAGCAGATCGTGGCTGGAGTGGCGCTTGAGCAGGTGGCGGTTGATCTGCGACCCGGCGATCAGGCCGGCCGCGTTGATGCCGAAGAACCAGCCGAAATGCTCGGGCGGGATGCCGTAATGCTCGATCAGCAGATCCGGCACGCAGGTGATGTAGGTGAACATGGAGGCGGTGCCCAGGCCGCCGGCGATGGAATAACCCACTATATGCCGGTTGCGCGCCACCGCCGTGATGCCCCGGAACGGCGATTCGGTCCTGGCGTGGGCGGCGACAATGTCGGACCGGGACTCGGGAAGCCGGAACAGCACCAGCGCGCCGACGAGGACCCCGAACAGGGCCAGCACCAGGAAAATGGCCTGCCAGCTCGCCACTGCCAGCACCCAGCCGCCGCCGATCGGCGCCAGGATCGGCGCCAGGCCCATCACCAGCATCAGCAGCGAGAACATGCGCGGCGCCTCGCGCCGGTCGTAGACGTCGGTGACGACGGCACGGGCCAGCACCTGGCCGACGCAGGCGCCCAGCGCCTGCAGGAAACGCATCACGATCAGCGAGCCGATGGTCTGGGCGAAGGCGCAGCCGATGCTCATCACGATGAACACCCCGATGCCCACCATCAAGGGCGGACGGCGGCCGACGCGGTCGGAAATGGGACCGTACAGCAACTGACCCAAGGCCATGCCGATCAGGAACACGGACATGGTCTGCTGGGCACTGGCGGGATCGGTCTGAAGGTCGGCGGCAATGGCCGGCATGGCCGGCAGGTACATGTCGATTGCCATGGGACCGAATGCGGTCAGCGATCCCAGCATCAACGTCAGCCTCACGCCCGGCGTGGGTCGACGGGCCGCCGTGATTGTATCCGTAGACATTCAGGCTTACTCGAAAACGGTTTGTGGGATAAGTAAGCGATCCGTAAGCCGCTGGATACAAAGAACGCGGCCGCCATTCGGGAATACCACGGTTGCTTGAATCTCGGGATGAGGAGGAAGCGGGCGCCGGCATGAGTGATGCCGACCTTCAGCGTGCGGCCGAAGAGGCGTTTACCTTCGAGGTCAACAAGCACCTGAAGCGGAATTACTTCGCTCTGCTGATGCACGGCGTGTTCGGCATGACCGGCTTCCGGCTGCTGCAGGCCCCGACTTTCCTGCCTGCCTATCTGTACGTGTTGTCAAGTTCGCCGACCGCGGTCGGCCTGGTGCTGGCCGCGCAGCATATCGGCTCGACTTTGGCATCGCTGCCGGGCGGCAACATGATCTCGCACCGCAAGAAGGTGGTGCCCATCTTCATGTGGGTTGGCGGCGCCATGCGCGTGGCGGTCCTCGGCATCGCCGTCGCCGGTTTCGGCGTCACCGGGCTGACACTGTTCGGCTTCAAGGTGCCCAGCTTCCTGCCCGACGAAACCGTCGCCCTGTGGACCATCGGCCTGTGCCTGCTGCTGTTCGGCTCGTTCAACGGCATGCAGTCGGTGGCGTTCCAGTTCACCGTGTCCAAGCTCATACCCGTCGCGGTGCGCGGCAGGCTGATGGGGTTTCGCAATTTCTTCGCCGGCATTGTTGCTGCGGCGGTCGCCTATATGGGCGGCGGCTATTTCATCGAGCACAACGTGCTCGGCAACGGCTATGCGACGACCTTCTTCCTGGCCTTCGTCCTAACGGCCATCGGCCTGCTTGGCCTGAAGCAGATCCGCGAGCCCGAACCGCCCAACGTGCAGGCGCCCGCGCCGCTGATGCAGCGGCTGCGCGACCTGCCGCGCCAGACGCGCACGCCGGGCTTTCGCCGTTATCTGGTCGGCAGCACGCTTGCGTCGCTCGCCATCGCCGCGGCGCCGTTCTACATCCTCCACGTCAAGCAGGAGCTGAACGCCTCGGGCGAGGTACTGGGCGGCTATGGCCTTGGTGTGCTGACCATCTCGTTCATGCTGCTGCCCACCTTCGTGGCGCCGATCTGGGGCATGCTGGGCGACCGCTTCGGCAATTCCTGGACCTTCGCCGCCTCAATCGCCATCTGGGGCGTGTTCCTGCTGATCCTGCTGATCGCGCCCACCAGCCTGTTCTCCCTGGCCATCGTGTTCAGCGGGCTGGGTGTCGGCATCGGCGGCCTGCAGATCGCCGGGCAGAACCTGTTGCTGGAATTCGGCTCCCGCGACGACCAGCCGATGATGATCGCGCTGGCCAGCATGGTCGCGTCGGCGATGTTCGCGGCCGGCCCGATCCTGGGCGGTGCGCTGGCCGAGGCGACCTCCTACACGGTGATGTTCCTGGTCGCCATCGTCATCAAGGGCGTCGCCGTCTGGGTGATCCTGGGGAATGTGCGGCGGCGCAAGCTGGTCTAGCTTGACCGGGCGGCGCCGGGCGTCCAACACTGACCGCCGGATTTCCGTCAGGGGAACATAAAATGATTCGCGGCATTCACCATGTGGCGCTGGCCACCAGCGATCTGGACCGTCTCGTGAAGTTCTACCAGGAAGGCTTCGGCTTCGAGGTCGTCGCCACCATGGGCTGGGAAGTTGGCTCGGAGCGCATCGACACCATCGTCGGGCTGAAGGATTCGTCGTGCCGGCAGGTGATGATGAAGGCCGGCAACACCCATATCGAGATTTTCCAGTACAAGACGCCCGAGGGCAAGCCGGTGGACCCGAAGCGGCCGCCGAGCGACCACGGCTACACCCATTTCTGCGTCGACGTCACCGACATCGATTACGAATACGAGCGCATGAAGACGCTGGGCATGACCTTCAACTGCCCGCCGCCCACCCGCGAGGAGCTGGGCAACGGCGCCATCCGCGCCACCTATGGCCGCGATCCGGAAGGCAACCTGATCGAGCTCCAGGAGATTCTGGACCCGAACCACGCGTTCTACCTGAACGTCTGATGTTCTTTCCCGGATTCGAGCGCCGGCGCATCGCCACCGATGGCGCCGAGATCAACCTGGTCACCGGCGGCTCCGGTCCCCCAGTGCTGCTGCTGCACGGCTATCCGCAGACCCATGTGATGTGGCACCAGGTGGCGCCGGTGCTGGCGGAAAACTTCACCGTCGTGGTGCCCGACCTGCGCGGCTATGGCGACAGCTCCAAGCCACCGGCGGGCGAGTTGACCTATGCCAAGCGGACCATGGCCATGGACAATGTGCAGGTGATGCGCGCGCTCGGCTTCGAGACATGGTGCGTCGCGGGCCATGACAGGGGTGCGCGCGTATCCTACCGCATGGCGTTCGATCATCCGGACCGGGTCGAGAAGCTGTGCATCCTCGATGTGGTGCCGACCATCGAGCAGTACGATGCGGCGGGAAAGAACCGGAAGGTGGCCGTTGGCATGTACCACTGGTTCTTCCTCGCCAGCCCCGCGCCGCTGCCGGAGAGGCTGATCGGCGGCGACCCCGAATATTATCTGCGTCATTCCATGGAAACGTGGTCGGGCCAGGACGCCCGCTTCGATCCGGCGGCGATGGCGGAATATATCCGCTGTTTCTCCGATCCGGAGACCATCCGTGCCACCTGCGACTGCTACAGGGCGGGGCCGACGGTCGACTGCGACATCGACGAGGCGACCCGCAAGGCCGGAGAGAAGATCAGCTGCCCGACACTGATCCTGTGGGGCGACCGTGACGGCAAATGGGACGAGGACCGCATGCTCGGCACCTGGAAGCGCTGGGCGTCGGACGTGCGCGGGCAGGCGGTGCCGGGCGGGCATTTTTGCCCGGAAGAAGCGCCGGACGAGACGGCGAAGGCCATCGGCGAGTTTTTCGCCAACTAACCAGTATCGTCATCCCCGCGCACGCGGGGACCCAGCTCTTCGTAGAGCGCCAATGGTTCGTTCACAAAGAAGTTTTTCGTGAATGAAGCACACGATGGTCGCCGCCCTTTCCCCGTCTGGGTTCCCGCGTGCGCGGGAATGACGACGAGGGATGAGGGTGGGAAAAATCAGTCCTTCGCGCCCTTGTACGGGTCCTCGTTGATGTCCCGGTCGACCTTGCGCTCGTTGGGGCCGGCCTTGAGCACCCTGCGCAGCACGAACCAGCTCAGCAGGCTGATCCCGGCATAGAACGCAACCAGATAGGCCAGGCCGGCGAAGCCGTTGAACCAGGTGTCGAGGCCCGTGAACAGCACCACCGCGACAACGATTGCGCCGGCGGCGAAGCCCAGGAACAGGTAGCCCGGCATCGCCAGTTCCACCACGCCCATGGCGAAGGCCACGGCCAGCCACGCGGCCGGGTGCAGGAAGAAGTCGCGGCTCAGGATGCCGTCGATCATGAAGGCTTCCTGCCGAACATCTTGGCGGCCGCGCCGAACGCATCGGCCAGGTCGGTGGGCAGGATGATGGTACGGGTGCCGTTGCTGCTGGCCATGTGGCCGATCGCCTCGATCTGCCGCTTGGCGATCTCGAACTGGATCGCCTCCATGCCGTTCTCGCGGATGGCGGCGGCGACCGTCGTGGTCGCATAGGCGTCGGCGTCGGCCTGGATGCGCTTGGCCTCGGCCACGCGCTGGGCGGTGAACAACTCGCCCTCGGCCTTCAGCTCCATGGCGCGCTTTTCGCCCTCGGCCTTGGCGACGGCGGCGCGGCGGGCGCGCTCGGCGTTCAGCTGCTGCAGCATGGCGTCCATGGTTTTCGCGTCCAGGTTGATGTCCAGCACCTCGGCGCGGGTCACCTCGATGCCCCAGTCGTCGGTGGCGTCGGCCAGCTGGATCTTGATCGAGGCATTGAGCGGCGCGCGATTGGACTGCATCTCGTCCAGGTCGATCTTGCCCAGTTCCGAACGCACGATCCCGGCCACGGTGGTGGCGACGGCCTGGTCGATGTTGCTGATCCGGTACACCGTGTTTTCCGGCGAGACGATCCGGTAGAACACCACGATCGACGCCTTGATCAGCACGTTGTCCTTGCTGATGGCGTCCTGCTCGATGCTGGGAAGCTGGCGTTCCAGGATCGAGATCCTGTGCTTCACGGAATCGATGAGCGGCATGATGATGTTGAGGCCCGGCCCCAGCACGGCGTGCAGCTTGCCCAGCCGCTCGACCACGAATTTCTCGCTTTGCGGCACGATCTTGATGGTCATGAACGACAGCATGACCAGCAGGACGATCAGGACGATCGCGGCGATTTGTCCGTCACCCATGAAATTAAGACCCCCTTGAAATCCACGCCGCGGATTAGAAACCGGTGCCCGGTTGTTGGCAAGCGGAACCGGCTCGCGGCCATTGCGGCAAAGGCCGCGACCTGCTCTAATCCCGCGCCACAATCACGCGTGACTGACCAAGGGGAGAGATCGATGGAAATGCGGGTTCTGGGCCGCACCGGCATGCATGTGAGCAAGTTCTGCTTCGGCGCCGGCATGTTCGGCTATTTCGGCAACAGCGATCAGGCCGAGTGCAGCCGCATGGTCGACCGGGCGCTCGATGCGGGCATCAATTATTTCGACACCTCCGATGTCTACTCCCACGGCGAATCCGAGACCATCCTGGGCAAGGCGCTGGGCGCGAAGCGAGATGACGTCATTCTCGCCACCAAGTTCAGCCTGCCCATGGGCGGCGCCAACCCGAACATGAAGGGCAATTCGCGGCGCTGGATCATGAAGGCGGCCGAGGACAGCCTGCGCCGCCTGGGCACCGATTACATCGACCTCTACCAGGTGCACCGGCCCGACAGCGCCACCGACATCGACGAGACGCTGGGCGCGCTGACCGACCTGGTTCGCCAGGGCAAGGTGCGCTACATCGGCTGCTCGACCTTCCCCGCCGAGCAGATCGTCGAGTCCCACTGGGTGTCGGAGAACCGCGGCCGCGAGCGGTTCCGCACCGAGCAGCCGCCCTATTCCATCTTCGCCCGCCGCATCGAGGCCGACGTGCTGCCGACGGTGCAGCGCTATGGCATGAGCGCCATCGTCTGGTCGCCGCTGTCGCAGGGCTGGCTGACCGGCAAGTGGCGGCCGGGGGGCACCCCCAAACACAAACAAAAAAATAAAAAACAGACCCAACAAATAAAAAAAAAAACCGCCGC
>NZ_JBBYXK010000011.1 GCF_039655875.1 Emcibacter sp. SYSU 3D8
GGGCGCCGCGGGGTTGGGGCGTCGGTGAGGGGGGGGTGGTGGGGGGCGCGGGGGGGGGGGGGCGGGCGCCCCCCCCCCCCCCCCCCCCCCCCCACGCCCAACGACACCCAGAGACAGAACCTGCAGCCGCACCTCTACGACATGAGCCGCGCCGACAACCAGCGCAAGCTGGACCTGATCGAGCAGCTTGCCGTTGTGGCGCAGGATGCCGGCACCTCTCTGATGCACATGGCGCTGGCTTTCGTGACCGCGCATCCGGCCGTGACCTCGGCGATCATCGGCCCGCGTACCTTCGACCAGCTCGAGGGACTGCTGGCCGGCGCCGACGTGACCCTGAGCGAGGAGACGCTCGACGCCATCGACGCCATCGTGCCGCCCGGCACCAATATCAGCCACGACGATGACGGCTATGTGGCGCCCGAGATCACCGACAAGGCGCTGCGCCGCCGCCCGAAAGCGGTGCAGGTCCACGACAATTTCCGCGAGACCATCAGCAACATCGAAAAGTACAAGGCCGAGCAGCAGAACAAGAAGTAGGCGCGGTCCGGGGTGTCGTGGTGGCTCGGCGATTGGCGGTGTGATAAGCCTTCGCCATGACCGAAAAACGTCCAAACAAGGTCGAACTCCTCAGCCGCCGCCGCGTCGTCGACGGCTGGCTGAAGGTTGACGAGATCACCTATCGCTTCGAGACCTTCTCCGGCGGCATGAGCGATCCGGTGACGCGCGACATCGTGCGCCGCCAGGACGCCGCCGTCGGCCTCGTCCGGCACCGCTCGCGCGGGACGCTGGTATTCGTCGAGCAGTTCCGGCCCGCCGCCCACGGCAAGTCGAGTGGCTGGATCGTCGAGATCTGCGCCGGCAAGCTGGATGCCGGTGAAAGCGCCGAACAGGCCATGCGCCGCGAATTGACCGAGGAGACCGGCTATACAGCGCTCGCGTTGACACCGATCGCCAGCTACTTCGTCTCGCCCGGCTATACCGAGGAGCGCATGCACCTGTATGTGATCGACGTGGACGGCGAACCGGGCGAGGCGCCGGGCGACGGCGACGAAGACATCAGGCTGATCGAGATGACGCCCGACGACGCCTATGCCTGGCTCGATCAGGGCCGGTTCGAGGATTCGAAAACGCTGATCGCGCTGTACTGGCTGAGGTGCCAACCGTGACGAGAATTAATCTGGGCCTGGCGATCATCGCCTGTGCGGCGCTGCTGTCGGGGTGTCTCGGCCAGGCGGTGAAGGATGACGTCACTGCACTCAACAAGTCGTCCTATTCGCGTGCGCCGGCCGCCGTGGACGACGGCAGGTCGCCATTCCCCGACGTGCCGCTGGTGTCGCTCAGCGACCTGGTGTGCGCGCCCGAGAAGTACGAGGGCCAGGAGGTCAGGGTGCAGGGCATCACGCTGATCGAGCCGCGCAACAACAATCTCTATTTCGACCTGTTTCCCAAGAACGTCGGGGCATGCGGCCGGGCGATGATCGGGATGGATTATCCCGCCGACTTCATGAAAATGGCTCCGGCCTACAACCGCAAGCGCATGGAATTCGTCGGCGTCTTTCAGCGCAATCTGTGTCCGCTCGACAAGTACAAATATGCGCGGGTCAACGATCCCAAGGATCCGGCACAGACCATCTGCAAGTCGGTGGAACTGCGCAGTGACGCGTTCCTCACCAATATCCGCGGCTGGCGGTTGATGCCGGAATAGGGCTATCCGCCCAGATGACTCTTGAGCCCGCCGAGCATGAAGGCGTAGGCGCCCTCGAGCTGCTGGCGGATTTCATCGTCGTCCACGCCGGCAGGCGCGTCGAAAAAGCCTTCCCAGAAGCAGGTGCAGGCATTCTCGCCCTCGGCCCGCACCGACAGCCGCGCCTGATAGCGGGTGGCGCCGAATGGGCCGCCGGTGGTGATCGACAGCACCTGGATCATGTTGGCGTTGTCATTGGCGTCGAGCCGCTCGTCGCCCGCGCCCAACCCGGGCAGCGACAAGGTGCGGACCATGCCGACGCCGCTGCCCTTGGTTGACAAGGTCGCGCCCTCCAGCGGCGGCATCCAGGTCAGCAGCCCGCCGAAGTCGGCGATGGAGTCCCAGGCCTTTGCCGCAGGCACATCCATCGCCATGGTTCCGATCGCGTATCCCATCGTTCTGTCCCCATTCCGGTTGGTTGAGGTGAGAGAGTAGCGGAAGCATGCTGCGGGAGACATCCATCCTTCGCACGGCGCGGATTGCCTCCTGGTCCGAATATGCTCGACTTCGGGAAACCTTCGGTGTCAGGATTCCCGCATGGATAATATGCTTCAGCAGATGATGGATCGCCAGGCGATCACCGATGGCCTGCACTGGTATACCAAGTGGGTCGATCTCAACCGCGTCGACAAACAGGTCCAGATCTTCACCGAGGACGGACGCCTCAAATTCGGCGTCGGCGACGACTGGACGGTGGGCCGCGCGAATATCGAGGCCCTGATCACGCCGCTGGTGCAACTCTATTCGGCCACGCACCATTACATCACCAATATCGAGATCACCTTCGAGGGCGCCGACGAGGCGCGGTCGCAGTGCTATCTACATGCTTGGCACCGGCCCGCCGACGGCAGTGAAAACTTCGTCCTGTACGCCCAGTACCACGACCGCTGGACGCGGACCGCCGATGGATGGCGGATCACTGAGCGGCGCCTGAAGACGGCGGGGACGGAAGGCAGCCCGAGCGGCGAGGCAGGGCTTGAGCCGATCGGGCGCGCCAGCTAGCCAGGAGCGCGTTAAGCCCGCCGGCGGCGGTCAGGTCAGCCGCACGCTCACGTCCGCGATAACCGCCCAGGCCGTCGCCGCGGGCAGATTCATCCGGTGGTCCCGACCTCGTAAACCAGTGTGAAGCTCGGCGGTCGCTCAGGGTTCTACGGACAGTTCATGCAGGCAGGCCGGGCACGTCACGGTCACGTCCTCGTCCACGGCTTCGCCGTCAGGCACGTCTTGCCGGCAGAATGTCCAGAGCATGGGTTCTCCGCCGACAGCCTGCGTGGTCTGGACAGCGTGAACGATCGCGCCGTCTTGCCAGCGGAGCGGTTTACCGGCGTATTTGTCGATGGTGGACATTTTGCGCCTCGCTGCGACAGTCGGGGCAGGTTATCGCGCTGCCGCGTTTGACATCTTGCGGCAGCATGTGAATCCCGCAAAGCGTGAAATATGCCGGCGCCGTGACGCCAGCGCCCTGCCGCTTGATGCATTGGTGAGTCTCGCCGTTGACTCTCAAGCTCGTCTGGATGGGCGGACAATGGGACGATAACATGGCTGTTCTCCTATGGAAGGAGAACGGGGCATTGCCGCCCAGGGTTCCGTCCCGAGCCTGCAAACGCCCGTGGGACCGGGATTTCACCTTTTGTCGAACTGCACATGGAGCTCCGGCAGGCTGCGCAGGATGACGCTGGGCTCGGCCTTCGGCTCCGGATGGCCGGGCGCCAGGCGGAAGTTCTTCAGCCGCTCGAGCAGGGCCGGGAAGCCCAGGTTCAGTTCCTGCCGGGCCAGCGGTGCCCCGACGCAGTGATGGATGCCTGAGCCGAAGGCAAGCTGGGAGCCGGCATTCTTGCGGTGGATATCCACCTCAACCGGGCATTCGAAATGGCGTTCGTCCCGGTTGGCCGCGCCATAGCGCAGCATCAGCATGGCGCCGGCCTTGAGCGGATAACCGCCCAGTTCGGTATCCTTCGTCACCACGCGAGGCAGTCCCTGCACCGGCGCCTCGAGACGCAGCGCCTCCTCGCAGAATGTGCGCACGGCCTTGGGGTCGCCAACCAGTTGCTCCTGGATTTCCGGATTGCGGCACAGCAGCAGCATGCCCCAGCCGAAGGTGCTGGTGGTGGTCTCGTGGCCGGCGACCAGGAACTGGTTCAGGATGCTCCAGATCTCGGGCGGGTTCAGCGGCCGGTCCTCGTCCTCCAGCCGAACCTCGCCCAGGATGGTGCACATGTCGTCGCGCGGATCCTTGCGGCGCGCTTCCACCAGCCCGACCATGTAGTTCTGCAGATCGACCATGACCTGCGCCCGGCGCAGCAGTTCGTCGTCGGAATGGGAGGTCAGGCGCAGGCCGGAAGCTGCCACGGTCGCGCCCTCGTAGAAGAACGGCCGTTCGTCCGGCGCCACGCCAAGCCGGTCGGCAATGATGCGCAGCGGTACGGGCAGGGCGAAGGCTTCCATGAAGTCCACCTCGCCCTTGTCGATGAAACCATCGATGGTTTCATCGATGATCTGCTGGATGTACGGCTCCATCTTGCGCACGTTGCCGGCGGTGAATACCCGGTCCACCTGGGAGCGGTACTTCTTGTGCGTGGGCGGATCGGCGGTCAGCAGGGTGTCGACCGGGGGATGCATCTGGCCGGCAATTTCGAGGAACTTGTCGCGCACCGGCGCCGGCGCGTTCTCGAGCCAGTGCTGCCTTGTCCCATTGAGGAACGGCCCGAAATTGCTCGAATAGGTATCGGTGTCGCGCAGCACCTGCATCAGCAGGTCGTAGCGGGTGACCACGTAGATCTGGCCGGCCGGCATGTAGTGCACCGGCGAGACGTCGCGCAGCACCTGATAGGTGTCCCAGGGATCGATCAGCACGGCCGGATCGAACAGGTTGATGTCGGCGACGTGTACGGGCTTCTTGGCGGTCGTGCTCATGGCGGTTCTCCTTCAGGCGACGCCGTGCTTTCCCCGTCGCGGCGGCAGGGCCAGTATGACTCGCCGGGAAATCGAAACAATGAACTTTTTGAAATTTATTCAGTGGCGGCCGGGCCCGGAACTTTCACTTTTTCCAGCACGCGTGAATGGCTAGTCTGCGCCAGAACAGCAAATGGGGAAGCAGCATGATCGGTACCGATGCCAAGTTCGATCAATTCATCACCGACCATCGCTGGGCCGTGGTCTCCACCCTGCGCAAGGGCGGCTCACCGTCGAGCACCTTCGTGGCCTATGCCCGCGACGGTGACACGCTGGTGATCAGCACGCCGGGCCACACCTTCAAGCGCAAGTCGCTGGAACGCGATCCCCGGGTCGCCGTGTGCTGTTGCACCAATGCCGAGCCGTTCAATTTCGTGACGGTCGAGGGGCGGGCGACGGTGGAGAAGGACAACCTGATCGCCATGACCAGGAAGGTGTTCGCCAACATCGCCGGCACCGGCTGGACCGAGCCCGAGGATCTGCAGGGCTGGCTCGACACGCAGGACCGGGTGATTCTTCGCATCCATCCCGAGAAGGTCTACGGCGTCATCCGCTAGATGGAAGGCGTCCCGCCTGCCCGGCCCGTCAACCTGCTGCAACGGTTGTACGGCGCGATCGTGATCATGCCGCCGACGGCCAAGGCCGTCTGCCTGATGATCTTTTCGGCGGCCATGTTCCAGTCGATGAACGCGGTGATCCGGCATGTCTCGGATCTGGGCCTGCATCCGTTCGAGATTGCCTTCTTCCGCAATGTGTTCGGCATCGTGGTGCTGGTGCCCCTGATCGCGCGCTACGGCATCGGGGTGATGCGCACCAGCCGGTTCGACCTTCACCTGCTGCGCGGCGTGATCAATGTGGTCTCCATGCTGTGCTTCTTCTATTCGGTGACGGTGGCGCCACTGGCCAGCGTCGCCTCGCTGGGATTCACCCTGCCGCTGTTCGTGACCATCTATGCGGCCATCATGCTGAAGGAGCGGCTGCATTCGCGGCGGCTGACCGCGCTTGCCATCGGGGTGATCGGCGCGCTGATGATTATCCGGCCCGGCTCGGACGACATGAATCTGGGCAATCTCATCGTGCTGGGCGGCACGGCGGTGTGGGGCATGGCGCTGATGGTGATCAAGCTCCAGTCCCGCCACGATTCGTCGCTCAACATCACCATCTGGTCGTCGATCATGCTGGCGTTGTTGTCGGCGATCCCGGCGATACTTGTCTGGAAGGCGCCGGGCGTCGAGCAGCTGGCCTGGATGGCGCTGACCGGCCTGCTGGGCACGGCCGGCACCATGGCGGTTGCCCAGGCACTGAAGCTGGCCGACGCCAGCGCCATCATGCCGTTCGATTTCACCAAGCTGGTATGGGCGGCGCTGATCGGCTACCTGGCGTTCGGACAGGTCCCCGATATGTGGGTGTGGATCGGCGGCGCGGTGATCTTCTCCAGCACGGTCTATCTGACCTACCGGGAGTCCCGGCTCGCCAGGGCCGGCAAGCTGCATCCGCGAGGCGGCGCGCCGCTGGACGTCTAGACGGCCATCTCGAGCAGCGCCGACACTTCGTCTTCCGTGGTGGCCGAGCTGGTTACCAGCCGTCGTCCGCCCGGTCCTGCTGTCGGCCAGTCAAGGAACTGGAAGCCGCCGCCGCGCAGCCGCTCGGCAACCTCGTCGGGCATCCGCACGAATAATTCGTTGGCGTGGACCGGATGCACCAGCTCGAATCCCAAAGCGTCAAATCCGTCGGCCAGTGCCGAGGCCGTTCGGTTGGACCGCGCTGCGTTGCGCAGCCAAAGGTCGCCCTCCAGATAGGCGAGAAGCTGGGCCGAGAAGAACCGCGACTTGGACAGCAATTGGCCGGCCCGCTTGCGGCGATATGCCATGTCCTTGGCCAGAGCCGGATCGAACACGATCACCGCCTCGGCAGCCAGCGCGCCGTTCTTGGTCGCGCCGAACGACAGGATATCGACGCCCGCCTTCCAGGTGATCTCGGCGGGCGTGCAGCCCAGGCTGGCGACGGCGTTGCCGAAACGGGCGCCGTCCATGTGCAGCTTCATCTTCCGCTGATGGGTCCAGGACGCGATATTGGCCACTTCCCGGACGGAATAGACCGTGCCCGATTCCGTCGCCTGCGACAGGCTGACCGCGCCCGGCTGGGTCTGATGCTGGTCGTTCAGCCGGAAGCCGCGATAGGTGGCCTCCAGCCCTTCCAGCGTGACCTGTCCATGCTTGCCCGGCACCAGGCAGAGCTTGGCGCCCGCCGTGTAGAATTCGGGGGCGCCGCATTCATCGCGGGCGATATGCGCGTATTCGTGGCACAGCACCGCGCCCCAGGGCGGGCAGCAGGCAGCCAGCGACAGGGCGTTGGCCGCGGTGCCGGTAGCGACGACGAAGACGTCGACGTCATGCTCGAACAGGGCGGTGAAGCGGTCCTTCAGCGACTCGGTCAGCGCGTCGGCGCCATAGCCGGCCGCCGCGCCGTCGTTGGCGTCGGCAATGGCGCGCAGGATTTCCGGCGAGATGCCGGCGGCGTTGTCGCTGAGAAAGCATCCCGGCACGTCAGCGGACCGTCAGCGCGCGCGGTGTCCGGGTGAGCCGCTCGCAGCCCTTGCTGGTGACGACCACCGTATCCGAGAGGAAGGAATCGCCCCGGCCGGTGCGCAGCAGCCACGACATCAGGTGGAACACCATGCCGGGCCGCAATTCCATGTTCGACGTCTCGCGCAGGCCGATGGGCACGCCGCTGCCGGACCAGCTTGGCGGAAACCCGATGCCGACGGCATAGCCGCAATGATGGCGCCGGTACCGGTCGAGCCCGTGCCGGCTGAGCACGGCATGCCAGGCCGCATAGACATCCTTGGCCTTGACGCCCGGCTGGATGGCGTCGGCGGCGGCCTCGATCGCTTCCTCGCAGACCTTCAGCATCCGGTCGGCGGTCTTGGGGGCGCGGCCGATGAAGACCAGGCGGCCCATGGGCGCGTGATAGCGCCGCACGCAGCCGGCCATTTCCAGGAACAGCAACTCGCCGTTGCGCAGCTTGTCGTCCTGCCAGGTTCCGTGTTCGTGCTCGATGGTGCGGGTCGAACGGACCAGCGGGATGAAGCCCGGATAGGTGCCGCCCCGGTGGAACATGGCCTGGTAGACTGCGGCCATCACGTCCTTCTGCGCCACGCCCGCGCCCGCTGCGGCGATGGCCGAGAGCATCATGGCGTCCGACACCTCGGCGGCGCTGCGGGTGAACTTCTGCTCGGCGGGCGACTGGATCAGCCGGCAATCCTCGATCAGACCCGAACAATCCTGCCAGTCCACCCTGGGCAGGCCGGCCGCGACCTCCCGGGCGACGCGGAAGGTGAGGAACGAGCTGTTTTCCTCGAGGCCCAGCCGGCCTTCTTCCCATCCGCGCTCGAGCAGCGCGGCAATGATCGCCTCGGCGGCGGCGGACGATCGCGGCGCCTCACCGCGCGGGTCGCGGGTGACCACGCCCGCGCTGGTCTCCCACGGCCGCAGGCCCGTCGGCTGGCCCAGCTGGTCCTGCGAGGCCATGATGATGTCGGTGGCGCTGTCGGTCGGCGGCGGCAGCGGCGTGGCGCCGTCCTGATAGCCGATGTGGATCAGGTCAGGCACCATGTCGCGCACGACCGCCCGCTCCATCGCCCGGGTCACCAGCGCAAGCTTGCCTTCCATGGGAACGATCAGCAGCTGGCTGGCGAAGTAGCCCTGATGATCGAGGCCCGTCAGGTAGTAGATATTCTCGGGACTGGCGATCAGGCAGGCATCCATGCCGCGCTGGGCCATCAGGGCGCGAACCCGATCGACCCGCAGGTCGAATTCCGCCTTCTGGAAAATTCCGCTGGCTTTCATCGGCGCTTCTCGTCCCATTGTTCTACCAGTAACGTAGCAGCCATGACCTGCCGCGCAACCCTGCTGGGCGGCCAATTACGGGGAACGAGCATTGCAACCTGAGCTTATCAAGATCGACATCGTCGACGACCACATCGCCGTCGTCACCATCGACAATCCGCCGGTCAACGCGCACAGCGTCCAGGTGCTGGACGAGTTGATGTGGACCTTCGACACCATCAGCGATCGCGACGAGGTGCGGGTCGCGGTGCTCACCGGCGCGGGCAAGGTGTTCTGCGCCGGCGCCGACATCAAGTCGCGCGTCGGCGTCGAGCGCAAGCCGGGCGACCACTGGCAGGGCAGCCGGCGCGCCCGCGAGGCCTATCACTGCATCATGGAATGCCAGAAGCCGGTGATCGCCGCGATCAATGGCCCGGCGCTGGGCGGGGGCCTCGCCATCGCCGCGTCCTGCGACATCCTGGTGGCATCGGAGAAGGGCTGCCTCGGCCTGCCGGAGATCGACGTGGGGTTGCTCGGCGGCGGCCGCCATGCCCAGCGGCTGTTCGGCCATTCGCGGCTGCGCCGGATGATGCTGACCGGTCTGCGCGTCTACGGGCCGGAACTCTACCGGCTCGGCGTGGTCGAGGAATGCACCACGCCCGAGAACCTGATGGATGTGGCCATGGGCCTCGCGCGCGAGATCGCCTCCAAGAGCCCCATCGCCAGCCGGCTGGCCAAGCACGCGCTCAACCAGATCGAGGAGCTGAGCCTGCGCGACGGCTACCGCTTCGAGCAGGGCATGACCGGCCAGCTCGGCAAGACCGAGGATTCGAAGGAGGCGATGCGCGCCTTCGTCGAGAAGCGCAAGGCGGTGTTCACGGGACGCTAGGCGGCGCGCCGGCGGCCGGCGCCTCGCCGTCGTCTTCCGGTTTCAGCACAAATCGCTGATAGAGGTAGCCGACGCCGATCAGCGCCGCGCCCAGGCCGAGGAATGACAGCGCCCTGAGCAGGCCTGTCATGTTCGACATGTCGTAGAGGAACGCCTTGGCGACGGTGAGCGCGAAGATGGCGAGGGCGGCGATCCGCAGCGGCCTGTTCTTCAGCCTGAGTCCGGCCGCGAACAGCGCCGCACCGAACAGCAGCCACACGGCGCTGTAGGCATATTGCTCGGCGTTGGTGACCGTGCCGCTGTCGAGGTAGCGGCCGTGGAAGGCGTGCCGCACCTCCAGGCTCAGCCACAGCACGGTCAGCGCCAACGCCGCGACGGCCGCGACGTAGAACGTGATGCGGTCGCCCCGTACCGACGCCGACCACGTATAGAGCGCGGCGAAGACGGCGGGCAGCAGATAGGCCAGCGCCAGAGTGTTGAAGACGGGCGCGGCGCCCACGTCCACATGATCCCACAGCGGGTTCTGGAACAGCACCTGGATGAACAGCAGGTGCAACAGGCCGATGGTGCGCAGCACCATGGCGGCGATGTCCAGTACCTTGCGGTCGCCCAGGTTGCGCCGGACATAGAGGCCGTAGCCGATCCCCAGCCAGGCGGCGGTCTGGACGCTGGTCTCGGTCAGGCTGGTATAGGGCGCGCCCAGGCTGCCGGCGAACAGCTGCCGGATCTCGAAGGTGACCAGCAGGGTGAGGAAGGCGATGGCGCCCGCTTCCAGCATCTTGACCGTGAGGCCGTCATGCTGGGGCAGGAAGCGGCGCGCCGCGTACCAGAATGCCGCCGCCGGAATGCCGTAGCCGTACAGCACCCAGTTCAGGATCGGCCAGCCCTCCAGCGGATAATCGAGCAGCGCCGGATTGAGCAGCAGCCGCCCCAGCACCACGGCCGCCAGCACCAGCGCCACCCGGCGCAGGAACGGCAGGTTCAGCCGCAGCGAGATCCAGGCGATGGCCGGCAATTGCAGCGACAGCGCCGCGGTCAGCCACGCCTCGCGCAGCACCATGGCCAGCGCCAGGCTGAGCGCCGCGACCGCGCCGGTGGCATAGGCGCCCAGCGCGGCCGGCGTCAGGCGGCGGCGCTCGGCGGCGAGGGTGGCAAGGCCGGCCAGCGCCAGGCCGATCGCCGCCCAGCCCGGATCGGAGCGGAACTCGGTCCAGCGCCAGTAGGAGATGAACAGGATCAGCACCGGCACCGCCGCCGACAGGCCCGACCAGAAGCCGGCGGCGCGCCCCGTCCGCAGCGCCAGGAAGCCGGTCGCGCCGAACAGCAGGGCAAAGCCGCCGGCGACGCCGTTGAAGGTCTCGAATGCCGGCTGGCGCACCGGGTTGAGCACGCGCCGGTAGGCGTCCTGGCCCGCATAGGGATCGAACAGGGCCGGCACGTGCCAGGTCGCCAGCACCGCCAGCACGGCCAGCGCGGCGGCGACCGGCAGGCCGTACCAGGCGGGCACGCGCCACGCGCCGGCCAGGAAGACCGCGGCGACGCCCAGCAGCGCCGACAGGGACAGCAGGCCGTAGAGGTCGCAGCGCACCAGTGTGAAGGCGAGGACGGCAGCCACCGCGCCGCTCGCCCACACCAGGATTTCCGGCAGGGCGAGGTGCAGCACGCCGGGCCGGCGCGCGCGGTCGGCCGCACCGGCGGTGATCCACAGCGGCAGCGCGGCCAGGAACACCACGAACAGGCTCGGCGCGGCCGGTTGCGGCGCGGCGGGTTCGGCGGCCAGCCACAGCAGCACCCACAGCGACGCGGCGGCCAAGGTCGCCGCCGCAATGATCCACCAGTGCCGCAGCCGGGCGATCGCGCCCAGCGCCGCCGCGACCACCGCCAGATAGCCGAACAGCGGCACCGCCATCGGCGCGTCGGCCGAGACCAGCGCCGGCACGATCATGGCGCCGATCAGCCCGAACAGCGCCATCGCCTGGCCGTGCACCAGCGAGATGGCGATGGCGCCCAGCGCCACCATGGCCAGCAGCACGAAGGCGGCGGGCGACGGGATCAGGTGATAGAGCCCGTAGGCCGAATAGAGGCTGGCGAACAGGGTGAGGAAACCGGCGCCGGTCACCACCGCCGGAATGTAATCGGCCTGGACGGGGACCCGGCCGGGATGGCGGCGCGCGAACTCGCCCGCACCCAGCATGGCAAGACCGGCGATGACGCCCAGCGCCACCCGCACCGCCGGGCCCAGATAGCCCTGCTCGATGGAATAGCGGACCATGAACACGCCGCCCAGCGCCAGCGCGAGGCCGCCCACCCAGACCATCCAGCGCGAGGTGATGTTGCGCTCGGTGAGCTTGCGCGGCGGCGGCGTTTTCGGCGGTGGCGTGGCCCGAGCTGCAGCGGCTGCGGCGGGCGGTACGGGCGGTACGGGCGGCGGCGTCGGCGGCGTGGCGGTGGCGGTGGCGGCGTCCGGCGGCGGCGCTGGTTGCGCGGGCGGCGCGGGCGCGGCCACCGGCGGCACGGGCGCCGGTGCGGTGGCGGGCAGGGGCGCGGCGCCTGCCTGCTTCAGTAGGGCGATCTCGCGCCGCAGGGCCAGGATGTCGCGTTGCAGGGCGCCGGTCCGCGAGATCGCCACCAGCGCGATCACCGGCACGCCGATGCCGTAGAACAGGCCGATGAGGACGCCGAACAGGATCACCGCAATGCCTCGCGTATCAGGGGCGGACAGGGCATCACCGGCGCGCCCTTGCGGGCGTCCGGCGTGCCGGCGTCATGCGCCCGGGCGTGGCTCAGCCGGCCGTGATGGCTTGCGGCAGCGGGTCCTCGCCGAACTGGTTGGGACCGGCGGTGCCGCGCTGGACGAAGAAATAGATCAGGATCAGGGCGCCCACGAACGGCACCAGGCCGATCAGCAGCCACCATCCCGACTTGTCGAGATCGTGCAGCCGGCGGACGCCGACGGCGATCGTGGGGACGATGACGGCCAGCACCACCAGCATCGGCAGAAAATTGCCGATCCGGCCCAGGATCGAGCCGACAATGGCCGCGCCGATGTAGACGATCATGTAGGCCAGCACCCACCACCAATATTCCGAGCGCGGGGCGCGGCCGGTGAAATCGGCGTATTTCTGCTGCAGGACTGTTCTTACGGCGGTCTGGAAATCCATGGTCACCCTCCCGAGGTTTGCGGACCCTGACGTCAATGCGCGCAGCACCGGGCAGCGTGCGCCCGGCGCGGGAAAAGCCTATGCAATTAACACGTTGCGGGCAAGCCAATGTGCCGGAATACCGCCCGCGACCTGCTCACGGTATCGTGTTCACCGGTGGCGGATGCCTTGATCGCGCCCGTCAGTGCATCCGGATGATGCCGTCCACCGAGCGGTACTCGGCCGGTGTCATCAGCTGCGTCGAGGCGACCCGCACCGAATGCAGCGGGCCGTCGAGGTTTTCCTCCCAGAATTGCAGGAACTGGCGCAGCACGGGAAAATCGGGGGCGATGTCGAAATCCTGCCATACATAGGCTTGCAGGAAGTCCAGATTGTCCGGCATCCGGTAGAGGATTTCGGCGGTCGCCAGCCGATAGCCCTTGAGAACCAGTTCAATGTCGCGATGATCGCGCCTTTGCCCGACAGCCATGAAGTCTCCTTTCGGCAGTCACAAAGCCATAACGCACCTGTCATGAAAGAGTGCCCGAGTTGTGATAGGTTCGCAAGCCTGTCTCAAAATTTTGTGTTTTGAATCAGCTTGTTAGCAGTCCATGTCGGTGGCTGCCAAAATATTCTGGCACTCCTCTTGACCGACTGCTAAACCCTTCCTACATAGGGCTTCGAAGCGTTCCCCAGGGGAGCAGCGCTTCCGTCCCGTTTCAGGGCTTCAATCGAGGAGGACATTCCAATGAAGTTCAAACCGCTTCAGGACCGCGTCGTCGTGCGTCGCATTCAGGAAGAAGAGAAGACCCCCGGCGGCATCATCATTCCGGACACGGCCAAGGAAAAGCCGTCCGAGGGTGAAGTGATCGCAGTGGGCCCCGGCGCGCGCAACGACAAGGGCGACATCGTCCCGGTCGAGGTGAAGGCCGGCGACCGCGTGCTGTTCGGCAAGTGGTCCGGCACCGAGGTCAAGATCGACGGCCAGGAGCTGTTGATCATGAAGGAGTCGGACATCATGGGCATCATCGAGGCCCCCACGGCCGCGAAAGCCGCCGCCTAATCAATTCAGGGAGATAGAACCATGGCTGCCAAGGAAGTCAAATTCGGCGCCGATGCGCGCCAGCGGATGCTGCGCGGCGTCGACATTCTCGCCGACGCGGTGAAGGTGACGCTGGGCCCCAAGGGCCGCAACGTCGTCATCGACAAGAGCTTCGGCGCGCCGAAGATCACCAAGGACGGCGTTACCGTCGCCAAGGAAATCGAGCTCTCGGACAAGTTCGAGAACATGGGCGCCCAGATGGTGCGCGAAGTTGCCAGCAAGACCAACGACATCGCCGGTGACGGCACCACCACCGCCACCGTGCTGGCCCAGGCCATCGTGCGCGAAGGCTCGAAGGCCGTCGCCGCCGGCTACAACCCGATGGACCTGAAGCGCGGCATCGACCTCGCCGTGACGTCCGTCGTCGCCGATCTCAAGGCCCGCTCGAAGAAGGTTTCGTCCAACTCGGAAATCGAGCAGGTCGGCACCATTTCCGCCAATGGCGACAAGGAAGTCGGCGAGATGCTGGCCCGCGCCATGGAAAAGGTCGGCAACGAGGGTGTCATCACCGTCGAGGAAGCCAAGAGCATGGACACCGACGTCGACATCGTCGAGGGCATGCAGTTCGACCGTGGCTACCTGTCGCCCTATTTCGTGACCAACGCCGAAAAGATGCTGGTCGAGCTCGACGAGCCCTACATCCTGCTGCACGAGAAGAAGCTGGCCAACCTGCAGGCCATGCTGCCGATCCTGGAGCGCGTGGTGCAGTCGGGCCGTCCGCTGCTGATCATCTCCGAGGACGTGGAAGGCGAGGCGCTTGCCACGCTGGTCGTGAACAAGCTGCGCGGCGGCCTGAAGGTCGCGGCCGTGAAGGCGCCGGGCTTCGGTGATCGCCGCAAGGCCATGCTCGAGGACATCGCCATCCTGACCAAC
>NZ_JBBYXK010000012.1 GCF_039655875.1 Emcibacter sp. SYSU 3D8
TGGACAGCCTGAGCTTTTCGATCCCGAGCTTTTCGCCTGGTCGCCAGAAGATGACCAGCACCGGCGAATCGATGCGTGGACGGACGCCGCTGTACATGGTCGACAGCATTCCCCAATCGACCCCCCTGCGGGACGGCAAGCGGAGCGGCTACACGATCGACCCGGCGTTTGTCGACAGGGTCGAGGTGGTGTACGGCGCGAATGCAATCCAGGGCGTCGGTGCAACCGGCGGAGTCATCAATTACGTGACGGTCGCGGCGCCGGAGTCCGGCGATTGGCTGAACCGCATCTCCCTTGAACTCACGACGGACGACTTCAAGAAGAACGGCTTCCATTACAAGGCTTCGGCGCTGACGGCAACGAAGCTGGGGCTGTTCGATTTCGTGCTGGGCGCGACATTCGACAAACGCGACCTTTATTACGACGGCAAGGGACGGCCGGTGGGCGTGGATACCACCCAAGGCGACACGATGGACACGCAGGCCTGGAACATCTTCGCCAAGCTGGGCTTCGACCTCGACGAGGACCAACGACTGGAGTTCATGGCCAATATCTTCGAGCAAGAAGGTGATGGCGACTATGTGGTGGTACCCGGCAGCATCGCCGCGGGGATTCCGGCGACCTCGGTGAAGGGCGTCCCGCCGGGGGATCCGACCTATAACGATGCGCGGAATTTCGCGCTCACCTACCGGCACAGCAATCTGGTGGGGGGCGTGCTGACGCTTCAGGGCTTCTATTACGATTTCTATGCCCTGTATGGAGGAGACACCTTTCCCGTCTTTCAAGACCCGTCCATCGCGCCAGTCGGCACCCTGTTCGACCAGTCGGCGCTCAGCTCTGAAAAGTACGGCGCGAAGCTGACATATGCCCGCGAGGACAC
>NZ_JBBYXK010000013.1 GCF_039655875.1 Emcibacter sp. SYSU 3D8
CATGGATCTGGGTTTAAAGGGCAAGAATGCCATCGTGACGGGCTCGACGAAGGGCATTGGTCGCCGGGTAGTTGATCTTCTGGCGTCGGAAGGCGTCAATGTTGGCATCTGCGCGCGCAACAAGGACGAGGTCGACAAGGCTGTCGCCGAGATTTCGAAGACCGGCGTGAAGGTGATCGGCGGGGTTGTCGACATCAACGACACGGCGGCTTACGTGAAGTGGCTCAAGGAGACGGCGGACGCGCTGGGCGGTCTGGACATGTTCGTGCCGAACGTGTCGGCGGGCGGCGGTTTCGACCCGAACAACTGGTCGTTCAAGTGGGCCGAGAACTTCCAGGCCGACATCATGGGCACGGTGACCGGCGCCGAGGCGGTGACGCCGTACCTTGAGAAGACCAAGGGTTCGATGGTGTTCATGTCGACGACGGCGGCCAGCGAGTTCTTCGCCGCGCCGATGTCCTACAGCGCCACCAAGGCGGCGATCGTGACCTACGGCTCGCAGCTGTCCCAGTTCCTGGGGCCCAAGGGCGTGCGCGTCAACATCGTCTCGCCCGGCTCGATCTATTTCGAGGGCGGCGACTGGGACAACATCGAAAAGGGCAACCCGGCCTTCTTCAAGCATGTCCTCTCGACCATCGCCATGGGCCGCTACGGCAAGCCCGAGGAAGTCGCCAACGTCATCGTCTTCCTGCTCTCCTCGGCGGCCAG
>NZ_JBBYXK010000014.1 GCF_039655875.1 Emcibacter sp. SYSU 3D8
TCCACGCCCACACGCTGGTCGTCATTGGCGAACTTGATGTCGCTGAGGGCGCGGGTGGCGTACAGCAGGGCGGTACCGCCGCCCGGCAGGATGCCTTCCTCGACCGCGGCGCGGGTGGCATTGAGCGCGTCCTCGACGCGGTCCTTGCGCTCCTTCACCTCGACCTCGGTGGCGCCGCCGATCTTGATCACCGCAACACCGCCGGCCAGCTTGGCCAGGCGTTCCTGCAGCTTCTCGCGGTCGTAATCCGACGTGGTCTCTTCGATCTGCGCACGGATCTGGGCGACGCGGGCATCGATGGCATCCTTGGAACCGGTGCCGTGGACGATGGTGGTGTCGTCCTTGCCGATGGTGACGCGCTTGGCCTGGCCGAGCATCTCGATGGTGACGTTCTCGAGCTTGATGCCGAGGTCTTCGGAGATCACCTGGCCGTTGGTCAGGATGGCGATGTCCTCGAGCATGGCCTTGCGGCGATCACCGAAGCCCGGCGCCTTCACGGCCGCGACCTTCAGGCCGCCGCGCAGCTTGTT
>NZ_JBBYXK010000015.1 GCF_039655875.1 Emcibacter sp. SYSU 3D8
CCGGTCACCGGTCTGTCGATGTTCGCCTCGTACTCGCAAGGCTTCACGATGCCGGACGCCGGACTGATCCTACGCGCCGTCAACAAGCCGGGTCAGAACGTGGAGCAGCTGGTGAACCTGCAGCCGGTGATTGCCGACAACATTGAGCTCGGCGCCACCTACAAGACCGGAGGGTTGAGCGTTTCGGCGAGCTATTTCTGGTCGAATTCCGATCTGGGCTCCCGAATCCAGGTGATCGGCGGCGCCGGGTTCGTCCAGCGGGAGAAGACCAAGATCCATGGTATCGAGATGGCCGCCAGCTACACCTTCGAATCCGGCCTCGACTTCGGCGCCAACTTCGCCATCCTCAAGGGTCGCTTCGACAGCAACGGCGATGAGATCGTCGACAAGGATCTGGACGGTCGTAATATCGCCCCCAATCGGCTCAACGCCTATATCCAGGGTCCTATCTTCGGGGGCCTCAGCGGGCGGGTACAGATGTCTCACCTGTTCGACCGGCATTTCGATGGCGGCCT
>NZ_JBBYXK010000016.1 GCF_039655875.1 Emcibacter sp. SYSU 3D8
GTTCTGACCCGGCTTGTTGACGGCGCGTAGGATCAGTCCGGCGTCCGGCATCGTGAAGCCTTGCGAGTACGAGGCGAACATCGACAGACCGGTGACCGGCTCGACTACCAGACCCGCATTCTTGAGCAGCTTATTGAAGCTGGGGGAGCCCCCTTCCACGAACGTGGAATTGGCGCTGGCGATGGTCGTGAAGTCCGGCACGTGCAGCGTCGCCTTTTCATAGCGCAGGCCGCCCGACAGCCGCACGAGATCATCGAACAGCTTCTGCTCCAGTTGGACGAACGGAGCCCAGCCCTTGTAGATCAACTCCGGCACCCACAGCCGGTCGGTCTGAGCCAGTTCCTGGAACGTCTTGTCGTGCAGGTAGTCGGCGCCGAATGCTAGCTGCAGACCCGTCCACAGCGTGTCCTCGCGGGCATATGTCAGCTTCGCGCCGTACTTTTCAGAGCTGAGCGCCGACTGGTCGAACAGGGTGCCGACTGGCGCGATGGACGGGTCTTGA
>NZ_JBBYXK010000017.1 GCF_039655875.1 Emcibacter sp. SYSU 3D8
GTTCTGACCCGGCTTGTTGACGGCGCGTAGGATCAGTCCGGCGTCCGGCATCGTGAAGCCTTGCGAGTACGAGGCGAACATCGACAGACCGGTGACCGGTTCGACTACCAGACCCGCATTCTTGAGCAGCTTATTGAAACTGGGGGAGCCGCCTTCCACGAACGTGGAATTGGCGCTGGCGATGGTCGTGAAGTCCGGGACGTTCAGCGTCGCCTTTTCGTAGCGCAGGCCGCCCGACAGCCGCACAAGATCATCGAACAGCTTCTGTTCCAGTTGGACGAACGGAGCCCAGCCCTTGTAGATCAACTCCGGCACCCACAGCCGGTCGGTCTGAGCCAGTTCCTGGAGCGTCTTGTCGTGCAGGTAGTCGGCGCCGAATGCCAGCTGCAGACCCGCCCACAGTGTGTCCTCGCGGGCATATGTCAGCTTCGCGCCGTACTTTTCAGAGCTGAGCGCCGACTGGTCGAACAGGGTGCCGACTGGCGCGATGGACGGGTCTTGA